>CBIHPJ010000901.1:0-2955 GCA_966211295.1 uncultured Myxococcales bacterium
GTCTTCAGCGAGCCGAGGGCAGGCGACTCAGCGATCGCGAACAGCGCTGCATCGTCGAGCTGATTGGCCGTCACATCGAGCAGCTCGAGCTTCCACGGCGCGGTCACCAGCGCCTTCACGCCTTCGCTCCCGATCGCATTCGGAGTGATCACCAGGTGCGTGAGCCCCGTGAGGTGCGGAGACGACGCGAGCGCCCTCGCGCGTCGTCGTCCGGCGCGGCGAGGATCTTCGCCAACAGCTCCGCTTCACCACCGCTCATGAAGCGCACTTAAACCAAACGCTCTGTTCAGGGAGCAGGCTTCGTACACTGCTCATATCGGTTCAGCTTGTTCCTCAACCTTGTCCGCTGTGCGGGCGGCGCTTGGTGGGTGAGTGCGTCGATCGCTCTCCTCAGCGTTCGAGTCGCCTGCGCGCACTGCCCAGCCTCGAAGAACACGTCGGACGCGGTGGAGAGCACGTTGCCATGAAATGGTGCCAGCGCCACCGCCTGCTCCGCGAGCGCCACCGCTTCCGAGTGCCGTGCAGCGTCGGAGCGACTGCTCGCGAGCTCGATGAGCGCGACGTACCGGTGCGGCTCCAGCTCCAACGACTTCTCCAGCGCCTGGGTCCGCTCTTCAGCCTCGGTCGCCAACGCAAGGAGCAGCCATGCGTCCGCGCTGGAGGGGTCGACCGTCGTCAGGCGCCGCGCGCGCTCGAGACGACGCTGGGGGTCTGACTGCGTGATGACGTCTTCCTGGAGTGCTCTGGGATTCTTCGGGTCGAGCTTCACGCCAGCAACCGCCTCGCGACGCGCGCGCGTCGCGTCTCCCGTAATAGCGGCGGCCCGCGACAGCGCGGCGTGTACCTCGGCGTCAGGCAACGGCCGCACCTCGACCTGATCAGCGAGCGGGTCCAGCTGAAAGAAGTCGGTGCTGAACTGGCCCGCCTGCAGGTACTCCTCAGCCGCGCGAGCGAAGTCTTCGCTGCTCAAGTGTGAAAAGCAGGCCTCCCACGCGGCGCGCGGCTCCTCGCCCTGTCTGAGCCGCTCGAGAAACGCGTCGAAAGCAGGCCGTTCCCTGTTGGTCAGCAAGTGAACCCAGAACCACGCGCTCGCGTACCGGTGCCAGTTCGCGTTGTTGCCGCCCGTGAACGTGTCCCATCGCCACAGCTCTTCGATGGGCAAGACGCCCCATCGCCCGATGTCCGAGAGCATGAGCTGATTGGCCTTGCCACGGAGCCCGGTGCCCAGCACTGGATCGATCTCGATGGTCTGGAAATAAGTCGCGAGGCCCTCAGCCAGCCACCTCGGTTGCCGGAGGAAGGAAAAACTCGCGATGTAATGAGTGAGCTCGTGGGCCACCAACTCCAGCTCGACGTTCGACTCGAAGAGGTAGCCCTCGCCGGTCAGCAGCGCCAGCGTTCCTCGAGAGTCGTGAGCGAACGCACCACGCCAGTCCCGCCCGACGAGCTCCATGAGCTGATTCGAGTCGTGCAACAGCAGCACCTCGAGTGGCCGCGTGACGTCCGGCACTCCGGGGGAAGTGAGGAACGAGCGCGAGCCTCACTCGCTCCAGGTTGACGGTGGCCTGCTCGGCGGTCTCTGGCGGGAGATTGGTGCGCACTACGAAGTGCGCGGAGCGGAGCTCCGTCCAGTGGGGCCCGTTGTGCCGCGCACACTCCGGAGCGTGCGCGCAGCCCACCAAGACGACTGCCAGTCCAAACCACCTGAAGCCCATGCGGGCCGCACCATGCCACGAGCGCGATACGAGAGGATGTCGGTGCCTCGCGGTATGAAGTCACTCGGAGGCCGGTAAACAGCTTCCCCCCACACCATGAAGCCCGAACAGGCCGTCCACGCGCTGTACGTGCAACGCAACCGCAAGCTCGGTGAGGAAGAGATCCGCGAGGTGCTCGTCGCGCTCGAAGGCAGTACCACCTTCCCGTCCGCGTTCGTGCGCGAGGCGATGCGCCACGCGCCGAAGGATGGACTGCAGGCGCATTGGGTCGAGACGCTGAAGGCGCTCTCGCGCACCACGCGGCAGTACTCGCTGGGTGACAAGAGCTTCATGGCCACGCTCGCGTTTCTGCAGGAGCCGTGGCTGCTGGAGTCCGTGCAAGCCGGTGTGGTGCAGGAGGCCGCACCGCTCACTGCGCTTGCCGCGCTCGCGAAAGATGGCAGTGACGAATCGCACGACGCGCTGCTCGCCGAGTTCGAGCGCGCGCGGAACGACAAGAGTGATTGGCCGCTCCGTTACAAGTTGAAGCGGCTGGGGCGGTACGCGAAGAAGACTCCGCACTGGGACGCGCTGGAGAAGAGCGTGCTCGAAGAACTCGAGCGCCGCGACGGAGCGAAAGAAGCGGGTTCACTCGCGCAGCGACTTGGTCTCAATGTTCCGCTGTTGTCCTTCTCCCTCACGCTCAACGGGCGCGCCAAAGGGAAGAAGGAGAACATCATGCTCTGGCTCCAGGGAGACGATCGGTACCCGAGCTTCAAGAGCCAGGCGCTCGAGCTGAGCGCGAAGCCGCCGCAAGATTTCACCCAGACCGCTGCGTGGCTCGCGAAGATCACCAAGTCCGAGCGCATCACGTGGAACTGGGACGAGGCGAAGCTCACCACCAACCTGCGCGGCAAACATCGCGACGCGATCATGGCGTGGCTCAAGGGCGAGCAGGAGTCCGCGACTCCGTCAGTGCAGAAGTAGTCGCTCGTCAATGAGCCATGAAGTGGAGGAGTGAAGAGGTTCGCATCGCGAGCCTCGGAGCGGGCGTGGTCGCCGTGGCAGCCGCATCGCACGAGGATCGCCCGCGCTGGTTCGCGATGACTCGAGACGGCAGCGTGCTCGGCGTCGATCTCGACGACGGCTCGACGTTTTTCGAAGCGAAGTTGCCGTTCGACGTCGACGTCGTTGAACCAGCGACGCTCACCGCGTCACCCAACGGCAAATACCTCGCGGTGGTGCAGACGAACGGAGTGCA
>CBIHPJ010000902.1:0-2954 GCA_966211295.1 uncultured Myxococcales bacterium
CGCAGCGCATGCGCACGGTCTACCTCAGGTGAAGCGGTACTGCTTCACCACGAACCGCGGGCCGACCATCGCGAGCGTGACCGAGTCGGAGTCCACGTCACCCTCGGCCTCGATGCGCGCCCCACTCTTCTTGATCTTCCGATCGCCGCCGGCGAGCAGGTACGTCTTCCCATCATCCGCATCGAGCACCCACACGCCCGTCTCGATGTCGCGGAAGTTCACCGTGCCTGAGAGCTTCAAGATCACGCCTCCTTCTTGATCATCGCGCGGGCGACGAAGAGGCAGACGACCGAGTTCAGCGCGAGCCAGGGGATCGCGAGGAAGGTGAACGGCATCCACGCCAGCGCCGGAGCGTTCGCCCAGATCGTGTACCCGAGGATCCCCGCGAAGCCGATGGCCAGACCACCGACGATGGGGCGCAGGTTCTTCCACTTGATGGCGAAGAACGAGAACACCACGGGGATCGCAGCGCTGTAGACGATCGGGTTCGCGAGCGAACCGCGGCCGAAGATGATCTTGTTGAGCCAATCGGGAATCGGCAGCGTGATCGCCGTGCTGAACGCGCTCGGCGCCGCGACGTACTGCACCGCGAAAGCGCCGACCGTGGTGAGCAGCATCGGAACCAGGAAGCCCGGCTTCACGAGCACGTTCAAGTAGCCCGGGCGCTCCTTCACGCTGAGCGTGAGCAGCACGAAGGCCAGCATCGCCGCGGCCCAGCCGAACGCGGTCCAGTTGGTCGCGTTGTACGAGTAGACGGTGACGTCCTGCGCGCTCACCGGCTCCTGCTGCGCGACCTGCGCCTCGAGCGGGAGAAGATCGGTGGTGTCCGAAGCGCGGATCTTCTTGAGCGCGTCGAGCGCGCCCTTCGCGTTGAGCAGACCGTGGCCGTACTGATCAGACCAACCCTTCATGCCCGGAGCCGCGGTGGCGCCCAGGATGATCGCCTTCTCGACCTGATCGGGATTCTTCGCGCCCGCCGCATAGAGCAGCGCCGCGACACCCGCCACGTGCGGAGTCGCCATCGAGGTGCCCTGGTACGAGGCGTAGACGGAGTGGCTCACGTCCTGCGGATCGATGGTGTTCTGCACGATGCCCGCGGCTTCGCCCTGCGACTTGTCGCCACCGGGCGCCGCGATGTCGAGCTCCTTGCCCCACGAAGAGTACGGAGCCTTCTTGCCCGTCGGACCCACGGCCGCGACCGCGAAGGAGCCGGGGTACGCAGCGGGATACTCGACGACGCCACGGCCGCCGTTACCGGCAGCACAGACCACCACGACGCCCCTGGCGCGCGCGTAAGCGACGGCGTGCTCCATCACGTCAGAGCGGCCGCCACCACCGAGCGACATGTTGATCACCTTCGCGCCGTTGTCGGCGGCCCAGTGAATCGCATCGGCGATGTCCGCGGTGTTGCCCGAGCCGAAGTGGTCGAGCACCTTCACCGCCATCAGGGTTGCATCGAACGCGACGCCCGCGACACCCTCTCCATTGTCGGTCGCCTGGGCGATGGTGCCGGCGACGTGCGTGCCGTGACCGTGATCGTCGTTGGCGTGCTCGTCATCGTTCACGAAGTCCCAACCGCTCACGAACTTCTGGCCCTTGAGGTCGGGGACCATCGTGAAGTCGTCGTAGTCCTCCCACGCGATACCGGTGTCGAGGACGGCGACCACCACGCCCTTGCCGGTGGTGACGTCCCAGGCCTCCTCCATGTTGATGGCCTTCAGGTTCCACTGCTGCGCGTACATCGGATCGTTCGGGACGAAACCGCTCATGTGAACCGTCATCAGCGGCTCAGCGGCCTCGACCTTCGGGTTCGCGCGGATCTTCGCGAGGAGCGCGTCGAGGTCGCCCGAGTACTCGCCCGAGGTCACGCCGGAGGACGGGCCCTCTTCGGCCGAGTTGAACTCGAGATCGATGCCCCACGATGTCTCCATCGCGTCGACCTCGGCCTTGGTGGTGCCATCGACGAAGTCGACGACGATGCGACCGGGCACGCGCGCGCCGAGGTCGTCGGGGAGCTCGGCTGTCGTGTACGTGGGCCGCGAGAGATCGGGCTCGTTGGCCTCGCTCTTCTCAGAGTCGCGCGCACAACCAGACAAGAGGGACAGCGTCACGACCGTCGACAGCGTCAGCAGCTTTTGCATGGGGCCTCGCACGACAGCTACGAACGATTGAGACAACGATTGGATCTGCCCACAAGTTCCCCCCGCCCGCCGCGAAGAAGCATGAAGTCCTTGGAAGAAATGCAGGACCTCGGCCACTCTTGATTGTGGTTCAGGGCACTTGGCTTTGCAGCCCACCTGCCCGAGTTACCAGCGATGCCGCGGCCTTACCGACGAGGGGAAGGTTGCGTTGGTACGAGCGGGTCGCACCCGGAACCACGGTGAACGCGCCATCGTGGCGCTCCAGCACCGCGGCCCAGCGCCCGCGATCCTGCCCTTCGTCATGCTCGGCGACGATGACTGCGAGGGGCCACGCGAGGTTCTGACGCGCCTCGAAGTCGGAAGGTCGCGCGGTCGACGGGTTGATCAAGATCAGACCAGCGATCGATTTCAGCTCAGCGATCCGCAGGGCCACCGCGTCAGACGCACCGATCGCGGCGATGACTGGCGGCTTGCCTTCGGTGTTGTCGATCGCGAGTTGGAGCGAGGCAGTCGCGTCTTCGACCCAATCGAGCGGACTGCGTGACGGCGTGCCCTGGCTGCCGCCCACGCCCCGATAATTGAAGCGGAGCGTCGGGTGACCTTGATGCGAGACGGCCCACGCGAGCTCCGCGCCCACCACGTGATCCATTCCACTGCCTTCGATCGGCGGAGGCGGCAGCACGAGGAGCCCAGGCCGCTTCTCACCGCGATGGGAGACGCCCTCGAGCACGAGGCCGTTCTCCAGCGGGATCAGCGTGGGACGCTCGAGGTATTGGCCTTTGAGGACCACTTCGTTGGCTCCTGAAAACGAAA
>CBIHPJ010000903.1:0-2953 GCA_966211295.1 uncultured Myxococcales bacterium
GGAAGGTCTTGCCCGCCTTGTGCAGCCAGCGCATCGCGCGCGTCAGCGAGAGCTCGAAGTCGGCCAGCCGGTGCGCGGTGTCGCGGTTGGTCTCGGCGCGCCCCATCGACGGGTCGAGGTTGTTCCACACCTGATGACTGATCGCCGGGAAGCGCGTGTAGAGCTCGCGCACGTTCTGGTCGAGGTGATCGGCGTTGAAGCGGTTGATCACCGTGTTGATGTTGATGGTCGAGCCCACCGCGGTGAGATTGGTGAGGGCGTCCATCGCCATCGCGTAGCTGCCCTTCACGCCGGTCAGAAAATCTTCCACGCCCTCGCGCACGCTGTGAATGCTCACGTGGAAGTGGCGCAGGCCCGCCTCGAAGTACTGCTGCGCGAGGCCCGGCTTCGCCAGCTGCGAGCCGTTGGTGATCATGCGCACGTGCAGGCCGCGCTCGACGGCGTAGCGGGTGATGTCGGGGATGATCGGCGAGAGCGAGGGCTCTCCACCGGTGAGGATCACGCCGAAATATTTCCGCTGCGCGAAGTCGTCGATCTCCTTCTTCGCGGTGTCGAGATCGAGGATGTAGCCACTCGAGGGGTTCGAGCAGAAGCGGCAGTACTGATTGCAGTGCCGCACCACCTGCATGTAACCGAGGTTGGCCATTGCGTTGGCGCGCTCAGCGAACCGGCGCGAACTCGTCCCAGCCGTAGCGCTTCAGGTAGTTCTTCCACACCCCTTCGCAGTTCGCGGTGTAGCGGCAGCTCGCGCACTCTTCGCGCTTGGTGCGCTGCGCGTCGTCGAGATCGCTGCGCTTGATGCCGACGATCTCTCCACCTTCCGAGCGAGCCGCGACCTCGTCCGCGCTGATCAGCTTCGCGCCGCTGGCGAGCGGCTCGTAGTGCACGTAGCTCTCGACGTAGCCGCGGTTGAGATCGGGCAGCGCCGTGGTGGTGCACAGCGGAATGTCGACGAAGAACGCCTGCACCCGCGGTTCAGTCTTCGACTGTTCGTCGATGAACGTCTTCGCCGCCGCCGCGATGTCCGTGTAGCGGGGAAAGAGCACGTCGAAGTGCGTGTTGGCGCGCCCGTTGGCCTGCATCACGTTGAAGACGACCTGGTCGACGCCCTTGCTGCGGAGGAAGCGGTATATCTCGGCGAGGTACGGCAGGTTCTGCCGCGTCACCACGGTGCTGGTGTGGAGCTCGAGGCCGTAGCGCTTGTACTTCGTCACCATCTCGAGCCCGCCCACCGTCTGCTCGTAGCTGCCGGGAGCGCGGGTGAGCGACTCGTGCAGCTTCGCGGTGTGGCCGTGAATCGAGACGTAGAACCGGTTCATCCCCGCGCCCATCAGAATGCGCGCGTACTTCTCGTACGAGAGGGTGCGCCCGTTGGTCATCATGCTGATGCGGCGAACCTTCGCTTCCTTCGCCCACTTCACCCACTGCGGGAGGCGCGGATTGACGGTCGGCTCACCCGAGGTGAAGCACACCTCTTCGCAGCCCGGGTTGTCGCTCAGGATCTTCTGCACCACCTCGTCGGTGGTGGCCGAGTTGGTGACCACGCGGCCTTCGCGGTCCTCTTCCATGCAGAAGGTGCAGTTGTTGTTGCAGGTGGGGCCCGTGAGGATGTGGACGCGCTCCTGCCGCGCGGCGATGCGCGCTTCGACGCCTGGCTCATTCGCTGGAGGCGAGCCGAGCGCGCTCACAGGTCACCAGCTGCCGTGAGAGCCGTGGCTACCGTGGCTGCCGTGCGACCCGTGCGAGCCGTGCGACCCATGGGAACCGTGCGAACCGTGCGACCCGTGCGAGCCGTGCGAGCCGTGGCTGCAGTGCTGGGCGAGGAAGACCTGCCCATCCCCCGGCGGCATCACCACGCGCCCTTCCTTCGCGGCGTCGAGCGAGGAGTCGCTGATCTGCTGCTGCAGGGTGTCGAGGGCACCGGAGGGCTTCTTGGCGAAGCTGGGGAGCTCTCCGAATTCGTCGTCTTTGTCGATCGGCATGGGCTGGGCTCAGGCGGTCGGTTGGAGGAAGTGCGTGCGGGGCCGGTTCGTCGTCCACTTCTGGAATACGTCGAGCACCTTCGGATCGTCGTTCGAAAGCCGCTCGAAGAGGAAGTCCTGAATGCCCTTGTGCACCGCGCAGATGCTGCTCTCGCGGGCGCGGCCGAAGACGGAACCGAACTTCTTGTGGTTGTGCGTCGACTGGGTGCCGCAATACGGGTTGTAGGTGCAGTTCACGCAGTCGGGCTGGCCGTCGAGGTTGCTGGCGAGCACCATCGAGCGCACCGTCGGGTGGCTGACGATCTCTTTGTACTTCGAGCTCGCCACGTCGCCGATGAGGAAGCTGGAGTCACCCATCTCGTGCAGCATGCGGCCTTCGTCGCAGGTGAACACCTTGCCATCGTAGTTGTACGCGAGGCACCCGATGCCAGCGCCCGCGGGCGTGCGCAGATCGAGGAAGTTGGGATCGTTGCCGAAGAACTTGGAGAGGAAGATCGCGGCGTAGCGCTCGAGCACCTGCACGCCCTTCAAGTTGAGCTCGATCATGTAGTCCACCGCGTGGCGGTAGTACTCCATGAAGTCCTCTCGGGGGTACTCGACCCGGCGCGCAGTCTTCTCGACCCAGCCGAAGGGATCCACCGGGCGCAGGAAGAGCGCGCGGCAGCCGAGGTCGACGTAGGTGTCGACGATCTCTTTCCAGAGCGGAAGCGAGTCCTTGGTGGTCGTGAGCAGCGCTTCCACCCGGTAGAGCGTGGGATCGAGGCCCTTGTCGGCGTAGGCTTGGTTGATGCGCTTCATCCAGTACGTGGACTTCTCGTGCGCGCTCGCACCGGGCAGCTTGCGCTGACCGTCGTGCAGGTGCTCGGGGCCGTCGACGCTGGTGCAGAGCTGCACGCGGTTGGCGAGGAGCCAGGCCAGCTTCTCCTCGTCCATCAGCGAGAGGTTCGACACCATGGTGAACTCGAGCTGCT
>CBIHPJ010000904.1:0-2951 GCA_966211295.1 uncultured Myxococcales bacterium
CAGACCATTGCGGTCGTGGAGATCGCTGAAGAGCTTCGCGGGGCGAAGGTCGGTTTCGTTGACGAAGAGACGGTGATCGCCGTGACTCCGCGTGGCCGAGTTCACGAGTGGACGATCGGCAACAAAGCGGTGAAGTCGTGGTCGATCCCGAGTGTCGATCTCTCCTCGTTCTCCGTGCTCCTGGCTCCGCTGAAGACGCTCGTTCGCGGGAAACGGGTCATCGATCTCGCGACTGGCAAGGTCGTGCGCGAGGTGGAGGACCTCGAGTGGGCGGTCTCCGCTGACGGCTCGGTGCTGATCTCGGCCGATGGCGCCACGATCATTCAGCGCGGCACCGATCTCTTCGAGCCGTTCGTTTCCCCAGGCCTGACCGCGGAAATCCGCTCCTTGCGCTTCGAGCCCTCGGGTGAGTTCGCGTGGAGCGGAGATGACGAAGCGCTGCGTCGCTGGCGCGTGAGCGATGGCCAGGTCGAATCCACCATCAAAGTACCGAAGGGCCACGAGGCCGTCGCGCTCAGCGCGGACGCGAAGACGGCCGTGCTGCGTGAGCCGAAGAAGGACGGTCGGCTGATGGCGCTCTCGTTGCCGGAGGGGAAATCACTCGGCGATCCCCAGTCGCGCGCCCCGCACTTCCCCACGCTGAGCCCAGATGGCTCGCTCACCGTCGTGATGCGCGACAAGGAAATGCACGTCGTGCGCTGGAACGGAAAGTCGGTGTGTCGCTCTCCGATCGCGCACACCGTGGGGCTCGCCTTCTCTGCTGATGGACGCTGGATCGCGACCAGCGGCGAACGCGCAGAGGTGGCGATCATCGACGCGAAGACGGGGAAGGTCGAACGCACGTTCCCCACTCCGAATCGGAGGCCTGCGTTGGGCATCGCGTTTTCTCCCGACGGGAAGCGGCTTGGTCTGCTCTGTGACGCGGCGACGGTCTTCGTGATCGGCGCTCGTGATGGGCGCGAGCTCTACGCGCTGCGCGGACTTGCACGGAACGCGATGTGGCCGGTGGCGTTCTCGCCGAACGGCAAGTGGCTCGCGGCGAGCGACTCCGTGCGCACCTGTGTCTGGGCGATGAGCACGGGGAAGAAGGCGTTCACCGACGACACGCGCTCCTTCTCTCTTGCGTTCTCTCCCGATTCGAAGCTGCTGCTGATGGGGGGAGCAGGGAGTTTGAGCGCGCTCGCGCTCTGATATGCGCGGGCTCATGAACCCGCTCGTGTCTGACCAGCTCGTCGACTTCCTCCTCGACGAAGTGCTCGATGTCGAAGGTCTCTGCCGGCTCCCTGCGTTTCGCAGCCACAGCAAGGAGACCATCGGTCCCTGGTTCGCGGCTTGCCGCCGCATCTCGCGCGAGGTGCTCTTTCCCTCGTACCGCGAGTCGAATCAGGAATCGCCGCGCTTCGAGGGCGGGAAGGTCTTCATCCACCCGAAGCTCCACACCGCGTGGAAGGAGCTCACCGAGCTCGGCGCGATCGCCAGCGTGCGGCAATTGCCGAGCACCGTGAACACGCTGAGCACCGCGTACTTGATGGCGGGGAATTGCTCGGCCTACGGCTTCGCGGGACTCACCGCCGGCGCGGCTCACCTGATCGAGGCGTTCGGCAGCGACGCGCTCAAGGCGACGTATCTCGAGAAGATGGAGTCGGGTGAGTGGACCGGCACCATGGCGCTCACCGAGCCGCAGGCCGGCTCGAGCCTCGGCGACGTCACCACGCGCGCGAAGCCGACCGACGCGGGGCACTTTCTGATCAGCGGCGCGAAGATCTTCATCTCGGGTGGTGACCAGGATCTGACCTCGAACATCGTGCACCTCGTGCTCGCGCGCATCGACGGCGCGCCTGTGGGCACCAAGGGCATCTCGCTCTTCGCGGTGCCGAAGTTCAGGCCGGGGCCGAATGGGCTCGTGCCGAACGACGTGGCGGTGAGCGGAGTGATCCACAAGATCGGCTGGAAGGGACTCCCGTCGCTCGCGCTCGCGTTTGGTGACGAGGGTGATTGTCACGGCTGGCTGGTGGGCGAGCCGAATCAAGGCCTGCGCAACATGTTCCAGATGATGAACGAGGCGCGGATCATGGTGGGCGTGATGGGTGCTTCCACCGCGTCGGTCGCCTTCCACGAATCCATCGCGTACGCGCGCGATCGCCGGCAGGGCAGGGCGCTTGGAAATGCAGACATCAAGGCTCCGCAGGTTCCGCTGACCGATCACGCTGACGTGCGGCGCATGCTGCTGCGACAGAAGGCGATCGTCGACGGGTCGCTCGCGCTGCTTGGAGTGACCGCGCGCTACGCGGATCTCTCCCTGCACAGCGAGGACGAAGCGGTGCGAGGTCGATCGAAGTTGCTGCTCGATCTGCTCACGCCGATCGCGAAGACGTTCCCCGCGGAGAAGGGCTTCGAGAGCAACGCGCTCTCCCTGCAGATTCACGGCGGGTACGGGTACTCGAGCGAGTACCTGCCCGAGGCGTGGCTGAGAGATCAGAAGCTGAACAGCATCCACGAGGGCACCACGAGCATCCAGGGGCTCGATCTGCTCGGCCGCAAGGTGGTGGCGGGTGGTGGCGCCGCGTTGATGGCGCTGCGTGAAGAGATCGAGTTCGAGCTCGCGCGCGCGAAGTTCGACGTGAGCGAGCTGCGGAAGGGCGCGGATCAGATCGTCGAGCTCACCGCTGCGCTGGGCGCGCGCGGGGCCGAGGGCGATCTCGAGGGCATGCTCGGTCACTCGGCTGACTTCCTCGAGGCGTTCTCTGCGGTCGTCGTCGGTTGGGTGTGGACGAAGATGGTCAATTCGCTCGGCGCGCGTGACGACGACTTCGCGAAGGGACTTCGTGCGGCCGCGGATTACTGGATGAGAACTGAGCTCACCCGGGTGCCCGCGCTCGTCGCGCTGTGCCAGTCAGCGGAGCGCAGCTATCTCGATCTCAAGCCGGAGTGGCTCTGACGTGAAACTCACG
>CBIHPJ010000905.1:0-2950 GCA_966211295.1 uncultured Myxococcales bacterium
AAGGACGACAAGCCGAAGAAGGAGGTCGAGGCGACCTTCGGCTTCCGCTTCAGCGCTGATGGGACGCGCGCGCTGCTCGCGTTCGCGCATCTGACGGATCAGACGTTCGACCTCGCGCAGCGGAACCTGAAGACGGGCGAGCAGCGGATGGTCGATCAGTACGTCGAGTGGCCCGCGATTCTGCTCGCGGATGGCTCGGTCGCGTACCTTGTGAACGAGAAGAACCGCGCCGGCGTGTACGTCGCCAAGCCGATGTGACTCGTTCTCCTCGCTCGCCCCTCACCCCGACCCTCTCCCCGCTGGCGCGGGGAGAGGGAGCATGAAGTCGCTCTGAGCCGAGAGGCCGGTACACTTCGAGTCGTGGCGAGCCACTTCGACGACTTCATGCGGCACCTCGAGATCTCTCGCGTGGTCTCGCCGCACACCCTCAAGGCCTACGCCCAGGACCTGAAGGCGTTCTTCGCGTACCTCGAGCCGCAGGGCATCGCGCCTGAGAAGGCGTCGCACCTGCACATCCGCGGCTTCCTCGGCGTGCAGTCCGTCACGCTCGCTCCGGCTTCGAGAGCGCGGCGGCTCGCGGGCGTGAAGGCGTTCTTCAAGTTCCTCACCCGGCGCAAGGTGATCGAGGTGAACCCCGCGCGGCGCGTGAAGACTCCGAAGCTGCCGCAGCGGCTCCCTCGCGCGGTGCCGGTCGACGAGGCCTTTGCGCTCATGGAAGCACCCGACACCGAGAAGGTGCTCGGTCTGCGCGACGCCGCGATGCTCGAGGTGCTCTATGGCGGCGGCTTGCGTGTGAGCGAGCTCTGCGGCCTCGACGTCGCCGATCTCGACGTGAAGAGCCGCACCGTGCGCGTGCTCGGCAAGGGCAACAAGGAGCGCTTCTGCCCGCTCCACGAAGGCGCGATCGACGCGGTGAAGGTGTGGCTCGAGCGGCGCGGTGAGCTCCTCGTGAAGCCGGCGAAGAAGCAGGATCCCGCCGCGCTGTTCCTAAACTTTCGTGGAGGCAGGCTGACGACCCGCTCGGTCGAGCGGCACCTCGATCGCTACGTCACCCAGCTCGGCCTCAACCGGAAGATGTCTCCGCACGCGCTGCGCCACTCCTTCGCGACGCACCTGCTCGCCGGGGGAGCCGACATTCGCAGCATCCAGGAGCTGCTCGGTCACGCCAGCCTGAGCACCACGCAGCGGTATACGGCCGTGTCGTTCGAGCAGCTCCAATCGGTCTACGACAAGTCGCATCCGCGGGCGTAAGACCTCGGGCGTGAGCAAGAAGAAGGACGCGCCGTTCAACAATCCTTTCGGGACTCTCAAGCTGGAGCAGCCGAAGCCGAAGCCCGCGGCCGCCGCAGCCCCTCCGCCTCCGAAGTTCGAAAAGCCGAAGAAGCAGACGCCGCTCGACGAAGAGTCCGCGCTCTTCCTCGAGTCCGTGGGCGCCGTCGGCCCCGTGCGGCCGATGAAAGATCGCGTGGGTCCTCCGCCGCCGCGCTCGGCTGCTGAGCTCAAGCTTCCCAACGAAGAGGCCGAGAGCCTGGCGCGTCTCGCCGAGCTGGTGTCGGGAGAAGGTGAGTTCGATGTCGCCGACTCCGACGAGTTCATCGAAGGCTCGGTGCACGGCTTCGACGAGAACGTGATGCGCAAGCTGCGCGCGGGTGACTTTCCCCCGCAGGCGCAGGTCGATCTGCATGGGCTCACGCGCGACGAAGCGAAGCGCGAACTCGAGGGCTTCATTCAGAAGTCGCGCATCGCGGGACATCGCTGTGTGCTCGTGGTCACCGGTCGCGGGCTGCACTCGACGGATCAGATCCCCGTGCTCAAGGCGGGCGTGCAGGGCTGGCTCACGCACGGCCGAGTGGCGAAGCAGGTGCTCGGGTTCTGCTCGGCGAAACAGAAGGATGGTGGGGCAGGGGCGATCTACGTGCTGCTCCGCCGCTGAGTTTCGGCTCCGTGTTATGCCGGAGCGCATGGTGAGTTTCGGGCGTTGCGGTGTAGCTCCTTGGGTGGTCTGCGTGCTGTTCGCCGCTGCTGACCGCGCCGACATTCCTGGTTCGCACGACGGGGCTCGCGGAGGCCGTTCATGAGCCGTCGCCCCTCCAGCTTGCTGCGCACTGCGTTCGCTGTGTTCGCCGTCGGCGTCCTGATCGGTTCCGGATGCAACTGCTACCAGGCGCCCGTCGAGTGCCCGGGTCCGGACTGCGAGGATGTCGACGCGGGACTCGAACGCGATGCCGGACCGCTCGTGATGGACGCAGGGATGACTGAGATGGACGGCGGCTCTTCGGACTCAGGCGTGCCGGACGCCGGGGCGTCCGACGTGGACGCTGGCGCGTCGGACTCAGGCGTGCCGGATGCGGGCGACCGCGACGCCGGAGCGGTGGACTCAGGTGTTCCGGACGCAGGAGCACCAGACGCAGGAGCCCCGGGAGACCCAGACGCGGGAGAAGTTGATGCGGGAGAAATCGATGCAGGAGAACTCGATGCAGGCGCGCCGGATGCCGGTCCTCCCGACGCCGGTGTGATCGACGCTGGCATCCCCTGGCCCATCGGCACCTGGGACCTCGTCTTCGTCTGCACCAGCAGTTGCACCGGGACGTACCCGCACACGATGACCATCACGCAACGGGACCCAGCGACGGGCTCCTTCTCGGCCGTGGGCTTCTACGACGTCGACCCGAGCTACACGTGGACGGCGACCGGCACCATCACTCCTTCCAGCGTGACCTTCACGATGGTCTACACGTCCACGAACCCCGGCTACCGCGCACTGCAGACTGGTGTCGTGCACGCCAACGGAACCATGTCGGGCACCGGCACCACGACGCAGGGCCAGACCCACGACTGGTCAGCGACCCGAAGGCCCTGATTCCTCCGTTCGAGGACGGGGAAGCCATCGCAACCGCGCGCTGTTACAAGGGCGCGATGACGACGATTCTGTGTGTGCGCCGGGACGGCA
>CBIHPJ010000906.1:0-2947 GCA_966211295.1 uncultured Myxococcales bacterium
GAAGGCTTCCGCGGGATCTCGCTCGATCCCTTCCGCATCCTGGTGGCGCCACCCGTGGTGGCGAGCCTCCTCTCCGTACTCGCATTGACCACCACGACCTTCCTCGTCGCCGTCGCGTGGGAGTTGGTGGCTGCGTTCTTCACCCTCGATCTCCCGGTGCGGATCTTCCTGCAGGCCTTCTCGGACATGTTGCGCTGGGGCGATCTCGCGGGTGGCGTGCTCAAGACCGCTGCGTTCGGGCTCGCGATCTCCGTGGTGTCGACCGCGGCAGGACTGCGGGCCACCGGAGGCGCGCGCGGAGTCGGCCAGGCTGCCGCAGCCGCAGTCGTGGCGAGCTGCGCGGCGATCTTCACGTTGGACTTCCTGCTCACTCCCTTGCTCGCGAGGATCTTCTCGTGAGCTTCGTGCACACCATCGGTGCGCAGGCCGTGCTCTTCACCCGCTCAGTCCGGAGTGCGCGGCGCGAAGGCATTCTCTGGCGCGAGGTGCTGCACCAGATGGCCGAGCTGGGCACGCAGTCGAGCCTCCTGATCGGCGCGGGCATGGCGTTCTTCGGCACCGTGATCGTCACCATCGCGTACGCACAGGCGCGCAAGTACACGGGCAACATCACGGTCGTCGGGCCGCCCTACTTCGAGCTGATCCTTCGCGAGTTCGCTCCGCTGCTGACCGCGCTGCTCGCGGCTTCGCGCCAGGCCGCTTCCACGTCCGCGGAGTTGGGCGCGATGTCGGTCAACGAGCAGGTGGAAGCGCTCGAGCTCTCCGCCGCCGATCCGCTCGCTGAGTTGGTAGTGCCGAGGATCATCGCGTCCACCCTCACGCTGCCGCTGCTCACGATGTTGGGCACGTTCTTCGCGACGCTCTCGGCGGTGCTCACCGTGAGCTACGTGTTCGGAGCGGATGGCAGGGCCTTCGTCGACCCGTCGATGGTCGATGCGGGTGACGTGGTCTGCGCCTTCGTGAAAGCGGTGGTGTGCGGCGCCTTCATTCCCGTCGCGGCATCGCTCCGTGGCCTTCGCGCCAAGGGTGGCGCTGGCGCAGTGGGCGAAGCTGTCACGACCGGAGTGGTGGAGGCCTGCATGGGCTGCCTTCTGCTCGACTTCCTCGTCGCCGCGGTGTTCCTCGTGATCGGCGTGTGACGGCTCAGCGCGGCTGCAGCCGAATCAGCACGGGGCGATCAGGCCGCACGGTGACCATGGTGACCGGTTTGACCTGATCGGCTCCGGGCTCGATGGCGAGCCTGAAGCGCCGCAGCAACTGCGCGAGCAGCACCACCGTCTCGACCAGAGAGAACATCATGCCGATGCACTGGCGCTGGCCGGCGGCGAACGGCACGTAGCTCCACGGGTTGCGTCCCTTGCTGCGCTCGGGTGTGAAGTTCTCGGGGTCGAAGCGTTCGGGTGAAGCCCAGAAGTCTTTGTGGCGATGCGCGCCGTAGAAGAACGGGAACACCACCGTGCCGGGCTTCACGCGGACGCCCCCCAGCTCGTCTTCGGCCACCGCCGTGCGCGCCGTCATGGCGACCGGTCCGCGCAGCCGCAGCGTCTCGTCGATGACTTGCCGGAGGTAGGGCAACTTCATGAAATCTTCGAACACCGGGTCGCGATCGCCGAGCACGCGATCGACCTCGTCCGCCATGGCCTCGATGATCTCAGGGCGCCCGTGCAGCAGCGTGAAGAGCCAAGTGAGCGTGAGGGCGGTGGTCTCGTGCCCCGCGATGAACATCGTGAACACCTCATCGCGAATCTCTTGATCGGTGAGGCGGTTGCCGGTCTCGGCATCGGTGCTGTGAATCAGCAGGGAGAGCAGCGTGCCGTCGGTACCGTCGCGTTTTCGACCCGCGGCGATGACCCGGTAGATGACAGCCTCGACCTCGGCCATGGTCTTGTCGAAGCGCCGATTGGCCTGGGTCGGCAGCCACTTCGGCATCAAGAAGCCGTTGCCCTGCGCGCTGACCAGCTCGAGCGCAGCGCCGAACGCTTCGTGCGAGACCTGCGCTACGCCGAGCAGCTCGCGGCCGAAGAGCGCCACCGTCACCACGTCGAGCGTGAGCTTCACCATGTCGCGATGCGCGTCGATGACGAACGAGCCCGTGCCGGGGTGGGCGGCCTTGATGGCCTCGAAGTGCAACCGGCCGGTGTCGGCCATCGCTTCGGTCAACTTGCCCAGCGCCGAACGATGAAACGCGGGTTGAATCAGGTTGCGCCGCGCCTTCCAGGCATCGCCCTCGAGCGCGAGCACGCCGTTGCCGATGACGCGGCGCACGCCGTCGTAGGAACGCCCTTTGACGTAGTTCTTCGCGTTGGTCGCCAGCACCCGCTTGATGGCATCGGGGTGCGCGACGGCCAGCCCTTCGAAGCCGGGGTACACGCCGAAGACGTCGCCGAAAGTCGCCCAGCTCCGCTGGAAGAGCCCAAGCATTCCTTCTTTGCGCAGCTGGGGAATGTGGCCGATCAGCGGCCACGCCGGGAAACTGGGAATCTTCGAGAGGGCGCTCACGCCTGGGAAGTGTACCCGCTCACCCGCAGCCCGGTGGTCGTCACTCGGGGTTCATCGAAGTCTGACTCGGTAGTGGGAGTCGACCGCGGGCTGCCCCGTGTAATTCGGCCCCGCACCATCGTCCGCCCCGACGAACTCGTACGGAAGCTTCAGCGCTGCGTGCCCTTCGCACGAGAGCAGCTTCCGTCGAGCGGCCCAGGTCAAGCCCGCCTGCTTCAGCTCGCGAACCAGTTGCGCTCGAGAACGACCCTCGACCTCGAGGCTCGCAACGTCGAAGTTGGCGATCAGCAGCCCCTCGGCCGTCAGCCAGCTCGCCGCGCGGGTGATGGTCTCGAGCTTGTCGCCCACGTAGTGCAGCCCATGCACGCAGGTGATCAAGTCGAAGCGCTTCTTCGTGCGCCACCGCGTTACCGAGCCCTCTTCGAGCCGCAGGAAATCGAGCCCGGGC
>CBIHPJ010000907.1:0-2944 GCA_966211295.1 uncultured Myxococcales bacterium
GTGCGCGAACGATCTGCGCGTCGACTATCCGTTCGATGGCGAGACCACGACGGGGCCGCTCGTCGTCGCTACTCCGACGGAGACCGGCGGGACGCAGCTTCAAATCGACGCCACCAACAAGATGAGCCAGGTCTATGTGGACTTGGACGAAGGGCGCGAGATGAAGCCCGACGAGGCGTTCTCCACGAACGGCTGGGACCTCTCGCTCAAGCGCTTCGACATCTTCGTGAACAGCGGCGCGAGCGGGCCCACCGGCACCGTGGAGATCGCGGTGCTGAAAGACGTCGACTACGACTCGCTCACGCAAGCTCCGGCTTCAGGCTTCACCACGGACACTGGAGATCGCGTGTTCAACACCACCGAGGGCGGTTGGTACTTCTACGACCTCGGCGTGCACAAGCTGATCACCCGCACCGAGCTCGTTTACGTGATCCACACTTCGGCCGGGGCGTACATGAAGCTGCGAATGCTCAGCTATTACGACGCCGCGGGAACGCCCGCGTCGATCTCCCTGGAGTACGCGCCGATCTCGGCGCCGTGAGAGAATCAGGTCGTCCATGAACGCGCCTCCCGGCAGGGAACCCGCAGCCCGAACTCCGACCGTCGACGACGTCGAGTTCCGCGCGCTCTACAAGAAGACCAAGTACGTGGTGGAGACCGCCGACGGCTGGTCGCTCGTGATCACGCGCTACCGGCCGATCCCCCAGAACTTCCCCCAGCCGCTCTTCGGCGAGCCGATGCTGCTGGTGCACGGCTTCTGTCAAAACCGTCACGCGTGGACGAGCGGCGAGTTCGTGAAGAACCTGCTGTTCTTCGGCATCGACATTCACATTCTCGAGCTGCGCGGGCACGGCAAGAGCTCGATTGAATTGCAGCACGAGCGCGCCGCGCGCTTCGGCCGCAAGCCTCCCCCTGACATCGAGTGGGACTGGGACATCGACAGCTACTTCCTCTACGACTTGCCCGCGGCCGTCGCCGGAGTGCGGCGCATCACGCGGCGGGACAAGATCTTCTATTGCGGTCACTCCATGGGCGGAATGCTCGGCTACGGCTACGCGGGCATTCACCAGGAGCACCTCGAGGGCATCATCACCATCGGTGCTCCCGCGGAGATCGGGAAGGGCAGCCTCGCGCTGCAGCTCCTCGCGTACGCGGGCCCGGGCATCAGCAGCGCGGTCGACGCGGCGCTCGGTGGGATCAACCTGGAGCGCGGAGTGGGAGAGACGTTGGCCCGCTTCGCCTCACGCTTCACCAAGCGCGTCACCGATCCACCGGCGCGCCGACTCGAGTACCGCTACTTGCCGTTGGACACGTGGCTCAAGGCCGCCTCCGACGCCCTCGGCTACGCGGAGCAGAGTCCCGTGTTGAGCCTGGTGGCCAACCGCATCACGTGGCTCACCCGGTGGGATCGCATGTCGATGTCAGACATGCGCTGGCTCTTGAAGGAAGGCGGCGAGAAGGAGCCGCGCAAGGTCGTCGACCAATTCCTCAAATGGATCCGAGGGATGGAGGTCGTCTGCTACCGCACCGGCTACGACTTCCAGCGCGGGTTCTCCAAGCTGAAATTGCCGATGGCCATCATCTTCGGCGACATGGATCCGCTGGCGTCGCTCGCCTCCACGCGCTCGGTGTACCGCGCGGCCAGAAGCGAGTACCTGCTGTGGAGACCGGTGAAGGGCAACAGCCACATCGAGCTGACGATGGGGCATGACATTCGGCAGATCTGTTACGACATCAAGAACCTCATCGAGTACGCGCGCACGCATCGAGCTCGAGCGCCGTCGCTCCCTAGAGTTCAGGACTGATCGAGGAAAACGGCCCCCAGTAAGGGCAGGGTCGAAAAGTGGAGCACCGGCCGGTGGTTGCTACGGTGCTACATGATGAGACAGCTCGGTTCGCTTCGCTTCTTTGCGATGTGTTTCGCCTTGGTGGTGGGCGCATCTCCTGTCGCGGCGCAGGATCGCGTTCAGCTCAACTCGATCACGAAGATCGAAGTGAAGGGCACCAACGTCGAGATCACCGGCAGCCGCCGGCCGAACTTCACGACCTTCACGCTCTCTGATCCGCCGCGCCTGGTGATCGACATCAGCGAGGCCGTGTTCACGGACGTGCCCAAGGAGATCAAGGTCGGCGATGGAACGATCTCGGCGATCAAGACCGCGAGCTACGGCTCGGAATCGGCGGCGATCGCGCGCATCTTGATCGGCTTCGAGCGCGAGCTGGAGACCGACATCGCGAGCACGGGCACGTCGCTGGTGGTGAAGCTGCCCGCCGACGCGAAGCAGCAGCAGAAGCTGATCGCCGAGAAGCTCGAGGCCGATCGCGCGCTCAAGGCGCAGAAGGAAGCCGAGGAGAAGGCGCGGCTCGAGAAGGAGAAGACCGAGCGAGAAGAGAAGGAGCGCCTCGCGAAGGCGGACGCGGAGCAGAAGCGGCTCGAGGCGGAGGCGGCGAAGAAGAAGGCGGAAGACGAGCGCCTCGCGAAGCTGTCGGCTGAGAAGGCGGCGAAGGAAGAGAAAGAACGCCTCGCGCGCGAAGAGGCTGATCGCAAGCACGCCGAGGCCGAGGCCGCCAAGAAGAAGGTCGAAGAAGAGCGCCTCGCGAAGCTCGCTGCCGAGAACGAAGAGAAAGAGCGCAAGCGCCAGGAGAAGGAAGCGCAGGCGCGCGCTGCGAAGGAAGAGGCCGATCGCAAGGCGGCTGAGCTCGCCGAGGCCAAGCGCGTGGAAGCCGAAGCTCGCGCCGCGCGGAAGGCGCTCGAGCGTGAAGAGAAAGAGCGCCTCGCGAAGGCCGAGGCTGAGAAGAAGAAGGCCGAAGAGGAAGAGAAGGTGGCCGCTGCCCGCGCCGAAGCCGAGCGCAAGGAGCAGGAGAAGACCGACAAGGCCCGGGCAGAGCGCGAGAAGAAGGAGGCCGCGAAGCTCGCCAAGCTCGAGGCTGCGAAGGCGAAGGC
>CBIHPJ010000908.1:0-2936 GCA_966211295.1 uncultured Myxococcales bacterium
CCGCGCCCGATGATCGAGCCGTCTTTGACTGCAACTGCTCCGATTGGCACTTCGCCCAAACTCGCCGCTTGCGCGGCAAGCTCGAGGGCTTGCTGCATGAACTTCTCGTCCTGCTCGTTGTTTGGTGAAGTAGCGATGATGCGCTCCCTGGAGGATTCGAACCTCCGGCCTTTGGATTCGTAGTCCAACGCTCTATCCAGCTGAGCTAAGGGAGCTTTTCACCGACCGACTTGCACTGACTTCGTCTGCGGAGTGGGAGGGATTCGAACCCTCGATACACTTTCGCGTATACAGGTTTAGCAAACCTGCGCCTTCAGCCTCTCGGCCACCACTCCTCACTCCACAACGAGATGACGGGACGTCCTGTCAAAGAGCACTGCGTACTGTGCTGCTGACTGCTGCTGCTGACTGCTGCTTCCTACGGAACAGGTAGGATTCGAACCTACGAACGCCTTTCAGCGTCTGCGGTTTTCAAGACCGCCGCCTTCAGCCGCTCGGCCACTGTTCCACTTCGACTCCGTGGACCGACGCCCCTGACGACCAACTTCGGCCGGCAGAGGGCCGCTCCAGTACAGCAACCCCTTTTGGACTGCAAAGGGAATTAGGCGATCGGGGTCAGCTCTTTCTGACCGCCGAGGTATGGCCAGAGCACTTCCGGCAGACCGACGCTGCCGTCCTCGCGCTGGTAGTTCTCGAGAATCGCCACCACGGTGCGACCCACGGCGAGCCCTGAGCCGTTGAGGGTGTGCACCAGCTGCGGCTTTTCACCCGGAGCGGGGCGGAAGCGGATCTTCGCGCGGCGCGCCTGGAAGTCGCTGAAGTTCGAGCACGAGCTGATCTCGCGGAACGCGTTCTGTCCCGGGAGCCAGACCTCGAGGTCGTAGGTCTTCTGCGACGCAAAGCCCATGTCGCCCGTGCAGAGCAGGGTGCGGCGGTGATGCAGCCCGAGCTTCTGCAGAATGTTCTCGGCGTCGGCGACCAGGGTCTCGAGCTCGTCGAGCGAGGTGGCAGGGTTCGCGAACTTCACGATCTCCACCTTGTGGAACTGGTGCATGCGAATGAGGCCGCGCGTGTCCTTGCCGGCCGCGCCCGCCTCGGCGCGGAAGCAGGGCGAGAACGCCACGTACTTCACCGGCAGGGTGCCCTCGAGGATCTCGTCGGCGTGGTAGTTCGTCACCGGCACTTCGGCGGTGGGAATGAGGAAGAGCTCGCGGCCGGTGACCGTCTTGAACGCGTCCTCTTCGAACTTGGGCAGCTGGCCCGTGCCGGTCATCGCCTCGCGCTGCACGAGGTAGGGCGGCAGCAGCTCGGTGTACCCGCGCTTGCTGTGCTCATCGATCATGAAGGTGACGAGCGCCCGCTCGAGCTTCGCCAGCGCGCCCTTGGTGAACGCGAAACGGGGACCCGAGACCTTCACGCCGCGCTCGAAGTCGAGCATTCCCAGCTTCTCGCCGATCTCGAAGTGCTGCTTGGGCGCGAAGAGGAAGTTCGGCTTCTGGCCCCAGGTGGTGATCACCTTGTTGCCGTGCTCGTCGGCGCCCACCGGCACCGATTCGTGCGGCACGTTGGGCACCATCATCATCTGGCCCTGGAGCTCGTCTTCGATCGCCTTGAGCTTCGTCTCCTGGTCCTTGATGACGACGCCGAGCTCCTTCATCTCGGCCTTGAGCGCGTCGGTGCGCTTGGCGGCGTCCTTCATCAGCTCGGAGTTGGCGTTCTTCTTCGCCTGGTTCTTCTCGAGCTCGACGTTGATCGTCCTGCGCTCGCTGAAGAGGGCCTGGAAGCGCGAGAGATCGAGCGTGCCTCCGCGGTCCTTCAGCCTCGCCACCACCGCTTCGAAGTTCTTCGCGACTTCCTTCAGATCCAGCACGTCCGGTTCACTTTCCTTCGAGGTAGTAGATGTTGTCCTCGATCTCTTTCTTGTTCTCAGCTTCCGGACGCAGCTCCAAGTACTTCCTGAAGGCCGTGATCGCGTCCTTCTTCTTGTTGATCTCCCGGCTCAGCTCGCCGAGGGCCAACCAGACGTCGGCGTTTTCAGGCTCGGCCTTGATGCCCTTCCTGAACCAGTCGACCGCCTTCGGATACTGCTTCTTCTCTTGATACGCGCGCCCAAGCTGGGAGTACGCGGCCTTGAGATCGGGGTCTGCGTCGAGCGCTTGCTGGTAGCTCGAGATCGCGCCGTCCCAGTCTTCCATCTTCATCTGCGCGTCGCCGATCAGCGCCCGCACCGACTGGCGCTTGGGGTCGGCCTCGAGCACCTGCTGGTAGAAGCTGACGGCCTTCTGGAAGTCGTTGCGGTCGAAGTAGATCTTGCCCATCAGCTCGAGCGCGTCGGCGTACTTCGGCTCGACCTCCAGCGCGCGCTTGAGCTCGGCGAGCCCGTCTTCGCTCTTGCGCGCGTCGTTCAAGATCCTGCCGTACCAGTACATGTAGAGCGGGTTCTTCGAGTTCGCGTCGAGCGCGCGCTTCATCGCTTCGATCGCCTGGGTCTGCTCGTTCTTCGCGTTCTTGAGCTTGGCCAAATAGAAGTTGGCGTCGGGGTGGCCGGGCTCGGCGACCAGCGCCGCGTTCAGGTGCTGGAGCGCTCCGTTCAGGTCGCCCTTGTCGAACTTCACGGCACCTAAGGTGACCACGATCTGGGTGATCTTGGGCTCCGCCTCGCGCGCAGCCTCGAGCTCGGTGATCGCCTCGTCGAGCCGGCCGAGCTTCCAGAGCGCCACGCCGCGCTGCAGCCGGCCGCCGGGAATGTGCGAGTTCAGCTCGAGCGCCTTCTCGACCTGCTTGGCCGCGAGCTCGAACTTGCCGCGCTCGAGTGAGACTTGCGAGGCGCCCAGGTGAGCGTCGGCGGAGTATGCGTTGAGCTCGATCGCCTTCTTGAACTCTCCTTCGGCGCGCTCGAGGTCGCGTTCATGCAGCGCGAGCTCGCCCATGCCCAC
>CBIHPJ010000909.1:0-2933 GCA_966211295.1 uncultured Myxococcales bacterium
AGCCCGCAGCGCCCGAGCAGCCCAAGCAGGTCGAGCAGCCCAAGCCGAACTGAGGCCGTTACAACTCAGCATCGGAAGGAGGGCCACCCGATGACTGACGAGATCGCCATTCTCGCCGGAGGTTGTTTCTGGGGAGCCCAGGAACTGCTCCGGCGCTACGAGGGCGTGCTGTCGACGCGAGTGGGCTACAGCGGCGGCACCACTCGCTTCGCGACCTATCGAGACCACGGCACCCACGCGGAAGCGGTCGAGGTCGTCTTCGATCCGTCGCGGATCAGCTTCAGAGACCTCCTCGAGTTCTTCTTCCAGATTCACGATCCGACCACGCGGAATCGCCAGGGAGAAGACGTCGGGAAGAGCTATCGCTCGGCAATCTTCTACACGACCGAGGAACAGAAGCGGATCGCCCTCGAGACCATCGCCGATGTCGACGCCTCTGGTCTGTGGCCCGGCAAGGTGGTGACCGAGGTCACGCCCGCGACCGAGTTCTGGGAAGCCGAGCCCGAGCATCAGGACTATCTGCTGCAGAATCCCGGCGGCTACACCTGCCACTGGGTGCGGCCTCACTGGAAGCTCCCCAGGCGAGAACAGGCGCACGCGCTGCTCTGACCAGACGTGAGCTACTTGTTCGGCTGAAACACCGCGAACGCGTTCAAGACCTTGCTTCCGTCGACGTAGACGTCGATGCGGTAGCAGTTGCCGGTGATCAACCCGAGCGCCTTCGTGTCGAGCCCGTAGGTCCACGACTGCGAACTGGCATCGAAGCGGAACTGATTCGTTCCCGCGCTCGACTGCCCGATGTCTGCGTAGCTCTCGATCGGATCCGTCCCAGCGAGGGTGCTGCAGGTGGCGAGCTTCGTGACCGCGATCGCCACGGGGCCGGGCACGTTCTGCGCGGTGACCACCGTGCTTCCCTGCGTGAGTCTCACCTTCACGACGATCACCTTGCCGTTCTTGCCCAGGTTCACGATCGGGTTCGCAGGATCCGTCGACTGATCGAGCGGCTGAAGGAACTGCGCGCTCACCGTTGGCGACGTGTCGAAGCTCCCGGTGAGCGAAGCGAGCGCGTCACCGTCGATCGCGTGCACGTTGCTCAGCCGGTAGAAGTACCTCGTCGCGGGCTGAAGACCGAACAGGCTGAACGTGTGATCGGTGGCGTTCGAAGTGTCGGTCGCCGTATCGCCGTAGAGCGTGCTCGTGCCGAACTCGAGCTTCCCGGTGCCGATCACGTTGCCCTGCCACGAGATCTCGGCGGAGGTCGAATCCGCCGAGACCTGCGGGTTCGTCAGCGTCTGCGCTCCAGTGAAGAACGGCTCCAGCGGCGCGGGCGTGACGAGGTCTGCGTTGAGGAGCGTGGGATCACTCGCCGTGATGCGAAAGGTGTACGTCGTGTCAGCCGCGAGCGCTGGACCGATTGCGACGGTGATCGTGTGCTGAAGCGCGGCGATCGGATTCCCGCCGGCGTCCTCGCTGTTCTTGATCAGCACGACGGTGCCCGAGCCGTCGAAGACCTCGACTTTCCCGAACCAGGCCACGTCCGTATTCCACTTGAAGACCACTTGAGTGTTCGGCGTCACTCGCACCGAAGGACCACCGGTGAACTGCGCAGCCGAAGCCGCCGCCGAAAGAAGCACCACCGCCGCCGCCGCCCCGTGTGCACGCATGCTCGCTTTCCATGCATGCGCAGCGCCGATGTCAGTCCGATTGAAACCGCGCCACCGTTTGTCGGCGTGAGTTGCTCCGCTTGAGGTCAGTCCGATCGGAACGTCGAGGAGAGGCGCTCCCCAGAGCCGAGTCGGCGGGTGCGCCTGCTCGGCGCTGCTGGGTGGTTGTCCGAATTTTCCGTGCTCGTTACCGAATGCCGCAGTTCAGAAGAGACCTTCGGTTCGGCGGCCCAGATGAAGATTTTCGTCGCAGGTGGCACGGGCGCGATCGGCCGTCCGTTGAGCTCGAGATTGCGTGCAAGGGGGCACGCGCTGATCGCACTGACCCGTTCCCCGGAGCGCGCTCGTGCTCTGACCGAGCAGGGCATCGAGCCCGCGATCGCTGACGTGTTCGATGCCGAAGCGGTGAAGGCGATCGTCCAGCGCGCCCGGCCTGAGATCGTGATCGAGCAACTCACCTCCCTTCCCAAGACGTGCTCACGTGAGTCCCTGGCAGCCGCGGGGCCGCGCAACGATCGCCTCCGACTCGAAGGTGGCGCAAACGTTCTTGCTGCCGCGCAAGCCGCAGGCGTCCGTCGCTACCTGAGGCAATCGATCGCGTTCTGGGGAACTCCCGGTCCCGGCCTGGCCGATGAAGAGACGCCGCTCGCCCTCGAGGCTTCGCCCGCCGTTTCGGCAGACGCGCGCCTGGTCACCGAGCTCGAGCGCCGCCTGCTGAGCAGCTCCGACCTCGAGGCGATCAGTCTTCGCTACGGCTTCTTCTATGGCCCGGGCACCTGGTTCTCTCCCGAGGGCGACGTGGGCCATCAGGTGCGCGAGCAACGCTTCCCGATCGTGGGGAACGGCGAGGGAGTGTGGTCGTGGTTGCACATCGAGGACGCGGCGAACGCCACCGTGGCCGCTGCGGAGCAAGGCAAGCCGGGCATCTACTTGATCGTGAATGATCGTCCCTTGCCGGTGCGCGAGTGGCTCCCGGCCTTCGCTCGCTGGCTGAAGGCGCCGCCACCACCGCGGCTCTCGCTCGAGGATGCGCTGAAGACGGACGGCGGCGCCGACGCGGCCTACTACGGCACGCAGATGCGTGGCGCCTCGAACGCCAAGGCGAAGCGCGAGTTGAACTTTCAGCCAAGACCGTTGGAGTGGACGGCGTAGCGATGCGGCAGGAGGCACCATGAGCACCCGCGGGTTTCGCAGCAAGCGCACACCAGCCACGGAGGATCGCAGCCCTCCAGGTCAGTACCTCACCAGGGACTTCCCGGTGCTCTCGGC
>CBIHPJ010000910.1:0-2930 GCA_966211295.1 uncultured Myxococcales bacterium
CCGACCATCATTCTTCCCGGCAATCACGATCGGCGCGGCGACGGAGTCTTCTCTCCGTATCGCGAAGAGCTCTTCAGCGAGCTCGCTTCGAAATTCAGCGCGCGGCCCGACGTGAAGGTGCTCGGCGCGCACACGCCATTCCTCGCGCAGCACGTGCCGCTGCCTGACTTTCCGTGCGACGTGGTGGCGTACGACTCGGCATACTTGCCGTCGGGCATCGCGTCAGCGGGCGGAGTGATTCGGCAGGAAGATCTGCTCCAGGTCGGCAGCCAGCTCGCGCTCGGAGATCCGGAACGTCCGCTGTTGTTCTTGCTGCATCACCATTTGATCCCCACCCCGGTGACGGACACGTCGGTGATCAACACCTCGGGCCGGCCGCCGATTCAGAAGTTCCTGGTGAGCAAGGTGCTGCCCTGGCTCGTGAGCAATGGAGATCGCGAAGAGCTCACCATGACGGCGCTCGGCGCGGGTTCGGCGCTGAGCACGTTGGCGACGCTCGGGCGCGCGGTGATCGTGCTGCACGGGCACAAGCACTACGCGACTGCGCGGCTGTTGAAGGGTCTCGATGGCGACGCGGATCTGCTGATCACCAGCGCGGGCAGCTGCGGCATGACGCAGGACTGGACCGGCGGTGAGTACGAGCAGGCGCCGAAGCTGTGGCCCTCGGTCAATTTCATTCAGCTCGATTCGGCGAAGGTGCAGGTCACCTCGCAGGCGTGGTCTCCGTTTCAGCCCGAGCGCCGCAGCTCGACGCGCAACCTGGTCAGCGCGACGCGCGATGGAAGGCAGTGGTCGCTCGAGCTGCCTCCCCTGCGTGAAGCGCAGTTTCATCCCGTGCTCACGATGAACGAGCTCGACGCGCAGCTGGTGCCGTCGAAGTCGCACCTCGGGAGGCTCGACGTGTTGACGAAGCGCACGCTCGCTTCGCATCCGCGCGCGTGGCTCCAGGAGTACTGGGAAGTGCTCGAGGGACCGAGCGGTGCCGTCGCGCGCGATCTGCGCATTCACGGCGGAGCGAATTGGAAAGACGCGAAGTGCCCTGCTCGCGTGAAGTTGGCGAAGGACGGAGCGTCGACGTGGCGGATCGAAGGCGGAGTCTTCTCGGATATCGCGTCGGCGGAAGCGCAGCACCAGGGCAAGGCGTTCGAGTCGGTGGAGTTGCTCAATCGCTCGCGCGCTGACGTAGCGCGGCTGCGAGTGCATTTAGGACCGGTGAAGACCACTCCGTTTGCGTCGATCACGAATCTGACGACGGGGAAAGAGCGGCCGTATCCGTTCACGCGCGACGGTGACGTGGTGACGGTGACGAGGAACAACTGTCCCGCGCGCACGCTGCTGCGGCTCTATTGGCCACTGGAGCGGTGACTCCTTCATGAAGCTCAAGCGGCTGCTCGGAGCGGAGAACGGGTGGGGCGGGGCGGCGGGCACGCTGTTGCTGCTCGTGTTCGGTGCGTTCTTCGTCGTGGTGAACGTGGCGGGACTGAGTGACGCCGCGCGTGTGAAGCCGGTCGAGCGGCCGTGCGCGGAATGGCTCGCGAACTCTTCGGGCGTGAAGTGGGTGGCGCTGACGGGCTGCAAGCTCGACGTGACGCAGGCGCGCTCGGAAGCAGGACGAGTGCTCGTGCCGATCTACGTGGACGGCATGACGTCGCGCGCGACGCTCTCCTCGACGGACACCGAGTTGATCGCGCTGAAGGACTCACTCGCTGCGCTCCCTGTTGAAGAAGCGAAGACGTTCATGTCGACGCACGGCGCAGCGGCGCAGCCTCAGTCGCTCACCGGCTACTTCGAGTCCGGAGTGTTGATGCAGGGCAAACAACCCGAACGAACGAAGACCGTCGTCGGCTTGCTGGTCGGGCTGGTGGCGATCGCGCTCGTAGTCCGCACGTTGTTCATGCGGTTCCTCGTCGAGCGCGACAGCACACTGTGACTATTTCCCTCTCCCTTCGGGAGAGGGTCAGGGTGAGGGCAGATGTCCAAGTTCACTTTCCGTGTAGCCGTGCCCGCGGACATCGCGGCAATGAGCGTCGTGCGTCTGGCCGTGCGCGAGAACCGGCTCTCGAACCCAGCCCGCATCACGCCTGCGATGTACGCCGATCACCTCGGCCCGCTCGGTCAGAGCTGGGTCTGCGAACTCGAGGGTCAGATCGTCGGCTTCTCCGCGGCGGCACTGCGCGACGCCTCGATCTGGGCGCTCTTCGTGCTGCCCGAGTACGAAGGTCGCGGCATCGGCAAACGCTTGTTGGCGCTCGCGACTGAATGGCTCTTCGCGCAGGGCGCTCCCCGCATCGTGTTGGGGACCGCGGCGTCGACACGAGCCGACGCGTTCTACGCGAAGCAGGGTTGGCGACGCGGCAAGATGCTCGACGCCGTCGAGGTCGAGTTCACGCTCGAGCGCTGATCATCGAGGCAAAGGGACTCAGTCCCGCTTTGTCAGCAGGCTTCGCAGCGAGGGCGTTGCGAAACACTCCAGCTGGAGCCTCGCAGCGCCAATTCGACCAGCGCGCGCCGAATTCGGAGTGAGCGAATGTGAGCGGATCGAAGTGGCATGGGTCTTGGACACGGCCGCGCCACTTTCCCGGAGTTTTTTCGTGCGCTCTCTCTTCTTCGTTTCCGTGTTCACCGTTGGGGCTTTTTCGTGCGGACCTTCTTCGTCGTCGAAGATCGTCGACTGCACCGGCGTCTGTGGCGCGGGGCTGCGCTGTGACTCGCATTCGGGGCACTGTGTCTCTGACGGCGCGGGAGGTGGCGGCGGTTCGAGCTCGGCGACCGGCATGCCGTGCGACGTCGCCGGAGTGCTCGCCGCGAGGTGCATCAGCTGTCACGCGGCGACGCCCACGGGTGGTGCTCCGAACTCGTTGGTGACGCGCGACGATCTGATCAAGCAGAGCGCGTTCGGAGGAACGATCGCCTCGCGCTGCGTGGTGCGC
>CBIHPJ010000911.1:0-2927 GCA_966211295.1 uncultured Myxococcales bacterium
CCGCTTGAAGCTCGCGGGCTGAATCGCCACCACCACGCTCTTGCCGAACATGTGCACGTTCACCGTGCTGGGAATGGAGTCGGCCGCGTCGCTCATGTCGAAACGCAGCCACAACGCATCGGCGGTGCTCTCGAACGTCTCGGTCTCGAGGCCGCAGGATTTCCGGAGCGGGCTGTTGCGGCCGTTGGTGACGAGGAAGAGCTCTCCGTCGACGCGGCCGGTCTTCGTCTTCATCGCCACCACGCGACCGTTCTCCATGATCGCCTCCGTGGCCGCGGTGCCGAAGTCGAGGTGGTAGTTCGGGAGCGCGCTGCACTTCTCGTGAAGCAGCTCGAGCAGGCCGGGCTGATTCACCACGGCGCCCGTCTCCACCGGCGCGGGAATGCGGACCTGGCGCGTGGGGCCCACGAACATCTGGCGCTTCATGTTCGGCAAGGCGAGTCCTCGCTCGAGGAGAATCTGGAAGAGCCCGGCTTTCTCCAGCTGCGAGACCACCGAGCCTTGCATCAGCTCACCGCGGAACTCGCGACGGAAGTCCGGGTGACGTTCGAGCACGCGCACGGACACGCCGTTCATCGCGAGCTGATACGCGAGCATCATTCCCGCGGGGCCTGCACCGACGATCACCACTTGCTTTGAGCTCACGGCGCGCAAGGTAGCCGAGGTTACGAGAGTGGCAGAAGCCTTGAGGGTGGTGGTCGAGCGAGATCGTGTTCGTGCTCGTCTCGCGCGGGCTCCTCACCGCGAACTTTCTTTCACTCCTTGAGTGTCGCTTCGTGAAGGTGGCAGGGGACCGGACTCGTTGATGCCCGACTGCTGCCAGTACGACGCTAGATGGGGGAAGATGGGCACGCCCGCGAATTAGGTGTCGTCGGGGCGGGCTTCGAGGATCTGAATCCTCGCGCGATTCCTCTTGAAGGAGTTGTAGGAGATGCCGCGGCTCAAGCAGAAACGCCACGCACTCATTCCGCTCTTTCTTTGCTGCCGAATCAGCGGCGTCCATTTCTGGAGGCGTTCGTGAGGAATCGGATCGAGCCGCGTCCGTGCGCTCGTGAACGAGGAGCACGGAATGCCATGTTCGAGACAGAAGTCCTTCGCGCTCAGCCCGCTTTGCCGCTGCCTGCGGATGAGTTCCCGCCATTTCCGTCGCTTGAGTTCGTGAGGGATCCGATCGCGTTCTGCCTCTGCTTTTCTGCAGGTCTCCGCGATGTGTTCCTTGGTTCGAGGCCGCAGCGTGTAGTTCCACTCGCCTCTGAATGGCGCTCGCTCGAGTCGAAGTCCTCGGATGACCTGCTTCTTCACGGTGATGCCGACCGGATACTTCGCCTCATCAAGCTCCGCGCTGACGACGAGGCCTTTGACCGTTTTCGTCGCTGCGATCAGCGAGATGACTGTGCGGTAACAGCTCAGCGGACGTCCTCGCCAATTGAGCGATATGAACGAGAAGAGACGGTGCTCGATCTTGTTCCACTTGCTCGTGCCCGGCGGGTAGTGACTCACGTGGATCGCAAGCTGGTACCGGTCCGCGAGGTCTTGGAGTTGGGCCTTCCACCCGTGCGACGCGCGGCTATTGCTGCCGCCGGCGTCAGCGGTGATGAAGAGCTCACGCGCATTCGGATATCGGCTTGAGCCCATCAACTGCCACCAGCGCTCAATTGAGTGCACAGCGAAGACGGGAGTGTCGTGATCAGTGCCGACGTTGACGAAGCCCTTGTTGTCACCGACATCGTAGACGCCGTACGGAATCGCCTTGGGGGCCTTCTCGTCGTGGAACGAGTACGTGAGCACCTCAACGGGTTTCCCTTTGGGTTGCCATTCGCGCCCTTGGTTGGCGAACTCGCCAATCGATTCCTTCTTCTTGGTGTCGACCGACACGACCGGGAGACCGCGCCGAAGGAAGTCCGCCGCTCGCGCACTGATGTGCTCGAACTGAGCGTTGCGATCTGGATGCTCCTTTCCCTCCTTCATCCGTGAATTTCCCTGCAGCGTGTAGCCAGCCTGCTTCAGCAACTGGCCCACCTTGGTCGCCCCGACGGTGAATCCCTGGCGACGCAACTCGGTTTCGAGCGCATGCGTGCTCTTGGCTGTCCACCGGAGCGGGGATTCCGGGTCACCCCTCGTGACTGGATCCACGAGCGCCTCTAGCGCCGGCACGAGTCGCGGTTGCTTCTTCTCAATTGGCTTTCGCCCAGCGCCAGGGCGGCGGTCTCGGCCTTCGTCGAGGTCAGAGACGCCACGACGAATGTCGTCGCGGCCCTTCCTCACCGTGCTGATCGCCATGCCCGTCGCCACCGCTACTGTTGCGACCCCCCCGTAGCCAATCGCGTCAGCCTCAGCACCAGCCCACAAACGTCGAGTTCGCTCCGTCATCGACGACGCGAGCTGGTCGAATTTTTTCCGGATGCGGTCGCGCAGCTTCAGGTCCATGCGACGGTTTGATCATCACTGGATCAGACCGTCGAGCACCAACGATCGACTAATTCGCGGCTGCGTCCGCCGTCCCCCGTATCGCGTGTTGGTGGCAGCACTCGGCGATCATGAGCTCCCACCCCGAAGCTTCGTCAGCGTCGATCCCCGACGCGAACTGAGAGGCCTGTTCGGATCGGGCGCGAAGTCACGCCACAAAGCCCCGACGTTCCTCGTGGCAGATGGATCACTCGCGCGGCCTGTGGCAACTACCAGCGCCATGCGCATTCTTCCCCTCGTCGTGCTGCTGCTCTGTGGCTGTCCCTCGCCGAGCACGCCACCCGACTCCGGCACCGACGCCGGACCCGTGGAGATGGATGCCGGAGTAACGGACGCCGGCAGCGACGCAGGCACTTCGTCGGACGCGGGAGTCTCCGGCCTCCAGCTGATGACGCGACTGGCAGGGCTCTGGGTCGGCCCCGCACGCATGACGCCGCTCGGCGACTTCCCGATCATGTACA
>CBIHPJ010000912.1:0-2919 GCA_966211295.1 uncultured Myxococcales bacterium
CCTCTCCCCGCTGTTCGCAGGGAGAGGTATCTCGTATGCCTCCTGAACAATGCGCTGGATCCTCCTCCTCGCTCCGTTGCTCTTCGCCTGCCCCGCGCCCGTGGACGAGCTCGTGTTCGAGCTTCCCGACGGAACGACGGGGCGTGAGCTCTCGTACGACTTCGGTCCTCGCGGCGGTCCCGCGAACCTCACCGTGCTGCTCAAGAACACCAGCGCTCACGAGATCGCGATCAACGAGCCGCAGCTCGAAGGCGACGCGTTCACCAGTGCCGGGCTGAGCAGCGGCACCATCGGCGCCGGGGGGCAGATCTCCGTTCAGGTTTTCTTCACGCCGACGGCTCAGCATGAAGGCGCGATCCGCATCTCCACCTCGAAGGGTGGGACCGCGTCGCTCACTCTCAGCGGGCACCTCGAGTCAGCGCGATGCGAGCTGCCCGACGTCGTGGATTTCGGAGCGGTGCTCCAGGGAGAGCGTCCGCTCGGCACCGTGACGTTCCCCGTGGTCGACGCGCGCCGCGATGCGTACGTCGGTCCTCCCGGCGCACCCTTCAATCTCCCCGCGAACGCGCCCGCGGGAACGAAGTCAGTCGCCGCTGGAGAGACGCTCGTCGCGCGCGCGGTGCTCTCCGCTCCTGATGCGGGCGAGTACTCGGCCACGTGGAAGCTGAACCCTGGTGGAGAGTGCGCCGCGAAGGACGTGCAGCTGCGCGCCACCGTGCTCACCCGCCATCTTTCCGCGACGCCGACCACCGTGGACTTTGGAGTGATCGTTCCTCCCGGTCAGCCCACCGCCACCGCGACGATCCTCAACTCGCTGAGCCGGCCCGTTCCGGTGACGCTCGAGCTGCTCTCGTCCGCGGGCGGGCCCACCACGAACTTCCGCGGTGGCCTGATGGAACTCGAACTTCCTCCCGCCACGCGCGACGCGATGGGGAGCTGGCGGCCCGGTGAAGCGCAGGTTCCCCTGAGTGCGTGGCTGCTCGGCGCGGGCACCGTCACCGGCAAGCTCGTCGTCACCGCGGAGAGCGACAGCATCGAAGTGCCGCTCATCGCGCGCGCCGCCGGAGCGGGCCTGCAGATCACGCCCTCCCGCGTCGAGCTCGAGATTCCCGAGGTCGATGGACAGAAGCTCGACGTCTCGACCGGGGTGACCGTGCTCAACGGCGACCTGCAGATGGGCGCGAGCGCGATCACCGTCAGCTCGGTCAGCATCGAGGCCGATCCAGGTACGTCCGCGGCCGCGCTCTGCGTGGGAAGGATCGACGCGAGTGGCGCGTGCCAAAGCCTGAGCGCGCCGATCGTCCTCGCACCCGGAGCGCAGGCTTCGCTCGCCCTGCGTATCACTCCGCAAGGTACGGGCCCGTGGCGCTGGTTCGTGGTGCTGCACACCGACGACGCGCAGCAGCCCGAGCTTCGCTTCGAGGTGACCGCGCGCGCGCGTGTGATGTCTGACTGTGCGCTCACGCAGCCGCAGGCGGTCAGCTTCGGAGCGGTGCGCGCGCCCACCCCGATGGTGCAGGCGGTGGTGCTCGAGAATCTCGGCCTCGCGACGTGCGTGCTGCAGGGACTCTGGGTTGACGGGAGCAACGACGTGCGTGTGCCGGCCTCGTCCTTCATCGTCGGCGCGGGTGAGAAGCGGATCCTCGATCTCGAGTACCTGCCGAGCACCGCCCCGGGCACCAGCGCGTTCCCCACGCTGCGTTTCTCGGTGAACTCGGGGTCTGCTCCGATTCGTTCTGTTCCACTCGAGACCTCGAGCGATGACGGCTGTCTCTTCGTCACTCCGGAGCAGTGGGACTTCGGGGTGAATGCTCCCTCGTGCGGACCGCGCGTGCAGACCTTCGGTGTCGGCAATCGCTGCAGCGCGATGACTTCTGAAGTGGTGATCATGGGCGTGAGAGTCAGCGGGAGCTCGGCGTTCACGCTCCAGGGAGCTCCCACGCAGCGCCTCGCGCCTTCGACCTTCGAGGCCGACTCGATGCGCGTGAGCTTCGATCCCGCCGCCGCTGGAGTGCAGGCCGGCACGCTCGAAGTCGACGTGCAGGTGACTGGTGGTACGCGCACGCTGCGAGTTCCGCTGAGGGGGAAAGGAGACATGAGCGGGCGCCAGCGTGATCGCTACGTGATGCCCAGCTCCGCCGACGTGCTGCTCGTGCAGGACGCGAGCGCAGGTGCGGGCGAGATGCAGCGCGCGCTCTCAATGCGAGCCGACGCGTTGCTCACCCTTGCGCGGTCACGAAATGCGAGTGTGCGGATCGCGGGTGTGAATGCAGAAGAGACGGTGGGGCAGTTGCGCGAAGTCGATGGACTGCGCTGGCTCTCCGCGGATGCGGTGAGTCCCGCGCAGCTCACTGCTTTGCTGGACGTCGGCACGGCGATGAATCAGACCGAAGCGTTCGTCGCGCCCGCACTCGCCGCGCTCAGCGGATCGACCATCACCGGCTTCAACGCGGGCTTCGTGCGGCGCGGCGCGAGCTTGAACGTGGTCTCACTCAGCAACGCGGGCGAGGGGAGCACGCAGCCGATGTCTGTGTTGCTGCCGCAGCTGCGCGCGTTGAAGGGCACGCAGCGTCCAGATTTGTTCACGTGGAGCTCCGTCGGTCCCTTCGCTCCTCCGACGAGCGGCTGCACCTACGACGAGGCTTCGCCCAATTCACTCCAGCGCACGGTCGCGCAGCAGCTCGGCGGCGTGGTCGCGGAGCACTGCCAGATCCTCGCGAGCCCCCAGCTCTTCGAGGCCTCCGTCGCTCCCACGCTCTTCGGCACGCGCGCTGAGCTCTCGTTGAAGGCGCCGATCGAGACGGGGGCGCTGCCCAACGTCATTGTCGCGGGCACGCCGATCTCCGAGACGGGCGCGAACATGGTGCGCAACTGGGACTTCGATGTGACTCGCCGCTCGGTGACCTTCAGCAGCCTGAC
>CBIHPJ010000913.1:0-2910 GCA_966211295.1 uncultured Myxococcales bacterium
GGGAGGGGGGCTAGACCCCAAACAATTTGCTCGATATGTGCAAATTAATGATCCGTCCACTCGCCTTGCTGATGGTGCTGAGCGCGTCGTTCGCCTTCGGGCAGACCACTCCGGACAACCTCGCGAAGTACTGGCGCCTGCGTCAGCGGCTCACCACCGAGTTCCTCACCATCGGCGGCGCCCAGGGCCAGAGCGAGCCCGCCCAGGAGCGCCACGAGCAGCAGGGCTTCATCAAGTTCGGAGACACCACGCTGGTGCTCGGTTGGTACCTGGGCGTGCTCGCCACGGAGTACGAGCTGGTGAGGGAAGGGCCTCGTTTCCCCGGCTTCGATCGCGGAAACCCGGCGCAGCTGAACGCCACGCTCGACGAGCTCTATTACGCGCTGCTCGCGATGGAGCGCCTCGACGAGACGGCCGAGAGCGCGTTTCCCGCTCCGTGCATGCAGTACACGGCGCTCAACGGTTTCTTCCTGCGCGATGACGTGCCGGCCAACTTCCACACGAGCGTGGCGGGCAACCTCACCACCACGTTCTCTGACTTCGTGGATCCGACCCTCACCAACAAGGAGATGAGCCAGGATCAGGTGTACCACGTGCTGATCGGCCTCTCGCTCGTGAAGCGGCTGGTGCCCGACACGGTGGTGGTGCGCGGCCGGCCGCTGAAGCAGTGGGCGATTCAGTTGGCGACGCGCATCGGGCAGCACATGTCGGCGAGCAGCTGGACCATCAAGAACCCCGCGTGCGGCAACCGGAACGTGAATCGCGGGGAGGCGGCGATCGGCTTCTCCTCGGGCACTCGGATGGCGCTCTCATTCACCACGGATGGAGCGTCGAACCCGAGCACGTCGTCACTGTGGAACACCGCGTGGTCACTGCTGCGGAGCCCGAGCGCGCCGGTGTACAGCGACGACGACAATCTCCACATGGCGATGGCGATCGCCGCGGTGGGCAACGGCTGGGGCAGCACCACGCAGAGCGATCTCGTCACCCTGAGTGCGAGAGAGAATTGGGTGGCGTACCCGCTGCTGCACAGCACGCTGCACGGGAATGCGTCGAACGGGTTCTGCCACGTGCCCTCGAGCATCAACTCGATCGCGCGCACCATGCTCGACGAGCTGCCGCTGAATGGCGGTGAGCCGATGAACCCGGGCAGCGCGGGTCCGGTGCCGCACCAGTTCACGACGAACCATCGCTTCACGCGCCCGATCGAGCAGACCTACGTGGGCGCGCCGAACGCGGAGGGGATGCGCTACTCGGGCCTCGACTTCCTGCTGCTGCACAACCTCTACGCGCTGGCGACTCCGTCGTCGTGGGAAGGCGGCCCCGGAGGCGATGCGTGCGTGCCCTGGGTTCCTCCGGTCGGAGGTGGAGCGGGCGGCGGAGGCGGTGGGAGCGCCACCGGTGGAGGTACTGGCGGAGGCGGCGATCCGGCTGGTGGCGGGGCAGGTGGTGGTGCTCCGATCGGCGGCGGCTCGGGTGGTGGCGATCCGATCGGCGGTTCGGGAGGCGGCGATCCGCTCGGCGGGGGCTCGGGAGGTGGCGATGCAGTGGGCGGCGGCGGAGGCACTCCAGTCGGCGGTGGCTCAACGGCAGGCGGAGGCGCTGGAGGCGGCACGCCCGTGCTTGGCGGTGGATCAGGCGGAGGCGGTGGCTCGAACACGATCAGCGGCGTGACCGGCGGCTGTTCCTCCGCGGGCGTTCAATTGCTCGGCGCGCTGGGACTGCTGCTCTGGAGGCGGCGCGGTCAATTGCGTCGTGCCGAGGTTCCGAACGGGAATCAGTGAACGCTGCGGCTGAAGCGAAGATCACTGCGGCTGTAGCGCATCACCCCGATCTCCACCGTGCCGCTGTACTCGCTCGGTCGTGATCCACGAACGCGCAGCGCGCTCAATCCACTCTCCATGAGCACGTCTCCTCTTCGAGTCGAGATCATCCCGTGTCCCTGCAGCCAGGGCGCCCTGAAGATCCTCATCGTGGTGAAGCACGCAGGCGTCGTCGACTACAGCGAGGAGACGGTCACTCCATGCACCGCCTGCGGCTCGCGAGACGTGGAGGCAGCGCGTCTACGCCTCACCCGCGCGGTGCAGCGCGAGGTGCGTGATCGCAGCGGACAGGCCTGAAGAACTGAAGCGACGCGTCGGGAATCGTTGACGCGTCGGAGATTCCCGACGCATTATCTCGCTCGATGCAGCGAGCCATCAGAATCGAGAAGCTGCTCCCTCATCCGCGGGAGCACGTGTGGAAGGCGCTCACTGACTCGCGCCTCCTCGGCTCATGGCTGATGGAGAGCGACTTCGAGCCGACGCTCCATCGTCCCTTCACCTTTCGCATGAAGCCGCAGCGCGGGTGGGACGGACTCACCCACTGCGAGGTGATCGAGCTCGAGGCGCCTCATCGAATCGCGTTCACCTACCGAGGTGAAGCGAGCGGCGAGAAGACACTCTCCTGCGCGACCGCGGTCGGACTCGCCTCCGAGGGCATGGAGTCCATGCTCCGCAAAACCGCGAAGGGCATCTTCACCAGGCTCGACACGATTCTTCGGATCACGCTCGAGGACGAGCGCTCGTGCGACGGCTCCGAGAAGACCCGACTCATGTTGGAACACGAGGGATTCCGTGGCTTCCAGCTCGTGCTGGTCAGCTTCGTGATGGGAATCGGCTGGAAGCAGCGAGTGCTTCCTCGATTGGAGAAGGTGCTCCATGGCTGAGATCGACGTCTTCGCAGCGCTGGCGAACCCGGTGCGTCGCGAGATCCTCGTGGGCCTCAAGCGCGGGCCACGAACGGTCAGCGACATCGCGGAAGGATTCGAGATCGGCCGCCCCGCGATCTCCGAGCATCTGCAGGTGCTGCGAAAGGCGAAGCTGGTGCGCGAAGAGCCACGCGGCCGCGAGCGCTACTACCACCTCGATC
>CBIHPJ010000914.1:0-2908 GCA_966211295.1 uncultured Myxococcales bacterium
ACGAAGCTCTGAGCGACGTCGCGACGACTTGCTCGCCCCTCACCCCGACCTCTCCTCGCTTCGCAGGGAGAGGGAGTTGGAAAAGAAGTCCCAGGCAGCAGCGACGCGCGGCACTCGTCGCAGCGCCTCGTGAGTGACCAGCCACAGCTCGTCCACCGGCAATGACTTCGCGTCCTGGGTGAGCTTGCGCGAGAGCCGCAGCGGCTCGAGCCGATGCACCGACGCGTACGGCTCGGGGATGAGCGCGACGCCGAGCCCCTGCTGCACGGCGCTCACCTGCATGATGAAGCTGTTGGTGCGCAGCACCGGCGTCTCACGCACGCGCTCGCTCAGCCACTTCGCCGCGTGGAGCCGCTCCATTCCCGCGGCCCACGAGATCCACTTCACCTCGGACCAGCGTTGCAGCGCCCCGATCGAGCTCACCAACTCCGGCGTACCCATCGGAACCCAACGCGCGCGCGTGAGCATCTGCCGCACGAGCGGCCCGCCGGAGGGACGAATGGTGCGAATCGCGAGATCCGCCTCGCGCCGCGTGAGGTCTGCCTGCTGAACGCTCGCGTCGACCTCGAACCGGAGTCGTGAGTGCCGCGCGAGCAGTCCGCTGAGCATCGGCGCCACGAAGCTCTCCGCGATGCCCGGCGGAACCGAGAGTCGAACGGTGCCTTCCACCTCCCGCTCCAAGCCGTCGAGCTCGCGGCTGAAGACGTGCGACGCGCGCTCCATCTCCTCTGCCGCCGGCTGGAGCCGCAAGGCCAGCGCGGTGGGCACCAACCCTTCCCTCGTGCGATCGAAGAGCGCGAGGTCGAGCTGCTGCTCGAGCCGTGCGAGCCGGCGTGAGGCCGTCGAGGTGTCGAAGCCCAGCGCCTGCCCCGTGATCGAGAGGCGGCGCGTTCTGAGCAACGAGAGAAACAGCTGCACGTCGTCCCACGGGATGCTTTGCATCAATGCAACCGTACCTTGTCGTTCTGCGAATTGAGTTGCATCAGCGCAATGAGCACTGTGCCACACATGAACGAATCCCTCTTCGTGGTCTTCGGCGCAGGACAGATCGGTAGCCAGGTCACCTCGCGGCTCCTCGCGGCCGGGCATCGAGTCAGGCAGGTGCGGCGATCGGGTGGAACCACGGTGAACGATCGCCTCGAGGTCCGCGGTGGAGACCTCACCGATCTGCACTTCGCCCAGGAGTCGGCGCGCGGAGCGACCGCGCTCATTCACTGCGCGGTGCCGCCGTACCACCAGTGGGGCGAGCTGCTCGCCCCGATGAACGAGGGTGTGCTGCACGCGGCGAAGACCTCGAAGGCTCCGCTCGTCGTGCTCGACAATCTCTACGGCTACGGACGCCCCGACGGACCGATGCGCGAGACGAGCGCGGTCGCGCCGATCAGTCGCAAGGGCGAGTTCCGCGCGAAGGTCGCGCAGCGGCTGCTCGATGCGCACCGTGCAGGCGAAGCGCGCGTCGCCATCGCACGCGCGGCCGATTTCTACGGCCCGGGCATCACGCTCGCGGGCGTGTTCGGTGAACGCTTCGTTCAGCGCGCGCTGAAGGGGAAGAACACGGAGTGTTTCGGTCCGCCCGACATGCTCCACTCCTATTCCTACGCACCAGACGTCGCGGATGGACTCGTCACGCTCGCGACCTCGGAGAAGTCGTGGGGCGAGGTCTGGCATCTCCCCGTCGCGCGGGCGGAGTCGACACGCCAGGTCGTCGAACGCTTCGCGCGCGAGCTCGGAGTGTCACTCGAGGTGAGCGTGCTGCCGGTGTTCGTCCTGCGACTGCTCGGTCTCTTCGTGCCCGCGGCGAAGGAGCTGATCGAGATGCGCTACCAGTGGCAGACGCCCTTCGTGCTCGACGACTCGAAGTTCCGTGCGGCGTTCGGCGGCGAGGCGACCTCGCTCGATGCTGGCGTAGCGGCGACTGCGAAGTGGATGCGCTCCCTGAGAAGCGGAGCGTCCGCGTCCGCCAGCACGACACAAGCCTCCGCCTGACCAGGGAGTTCACCGAACGCGCGTCAACAAAATCCACGTCGGTCGCGCTTTCGCGCCCGGAGGGTGTGAAGAAGGTCCGAAGCGAGAGGCCTGGACGCGATGCGCAGAGAAGCCGGCTCTCCCTCATGACTGCGTCCCTCAAAGCCAGATCGATCCGCTTGCGACTTTCGCGTCTCCTCTGGAACGTTTCGAGCGCAGTCACGACGACCGACGTCGACCCTCACGCACGAGTAGGCTGCGCGGATGTCTCTCGATGCGTGTTTGCCCGATGACCTCCGCGGACCATCGACGTCGATCACGAAGATCGGAGGAGGACTCTCGGGCGCGAGCGTGTACCGCGTCGAGGCCGCGGGGCGGACGTATGTGCTCAAGATCGCGAACGAGCGCGAGTCACTCGAGGCCTGGCGTCAGAGTCTCGAGATCCAGCAGCGCGCTGGTGACGCCGGCCTCGCGCCGCGGGTGATTCACCACGATGAAGCGCGGCGCGCGGTGGTGAGCGAGCTCATCGTCAATCGTGGATTCGCCCCGCGGCTGTTCAATCCGCAGACGCGCGAGGCCGCGGTTCGCCAACTGGGAGAGACGATCCGACGGGTTCATGCGCTGCCCCTTTCAGAGAACGCGAAGTGGCGCGATCCACGCGAGCTGATCGCGCCGATGCACGCGCGGCTCGCGACGTTCAAAGTCCCCAGCTTCGTGCGCACGACGATCGATCAAGTGTTCGCGGAGACTCCGGCCACACGCACGCGCGCGCTCGTCACCAGTCACAACGACCTCAACCCGTCGAACCTCGCGTTCGATGGCGAGCGACTCGTGCTGCTGGACTGGGACATGGCGGGGCCGAACGATCCCCTCTACGACCTCGCCGCGGTCGCGATGTTCCTGCGCATGGATGATTCGACTGCATCAGCGCTGATCGCGGCCT
>CBIHPJ010000915.1:0-2905 GCA_966211295.1 uncultured Myxococcales bacterium
TCGACGTCAGGGAAGGTGGCCTTCACCTCTGCGAGCTTGTCGTTCAGCGCCTTCACATCGTCTCTCGGGAGCGGATCGAGCCTGTTGCCCGAGAGGGTGCCGAGGTCGAACGTCTTCCCGCTGACGCGAAACAGGAGGTCGAGCGAGGGCTTCTCGTTTTGGGAGGGCGGCGCCGGGTGTGTGAAGACGTCGATGACCTGATGCTCACCCGTCGGAGAGGCGACGACGAACTGCATCGAGTCGCGGCCCGCCTTGTCTGCGGCTTCCATCAAGTCGGCGAGCGCGGAGAACTTCACTCTCGCGTCGACCATCACGGGGAGGCTGGAGGCGTTGCGCTCCTTCACCAGCGGCTCGGCGAGAGCTTCAGCCAGCGAGCTCACCCTGGTGCCGTTGGCCCAGAGTCCGTCTGGAGTCAGCGCGACGAGGCCTGCCGCGTGGAGCAAGCGCTGAGAGTTGGACTGAGCGAGGGTGAGGCCGAGAGGCTCGACGTAGGGCGGCCCTTCAGGCGGCAGCGGACTCGCGAGCTGAAGACCCATCGCCGTGGAGACGATGACCGCGATCGCGCCGAGCACGACACCAGGACGGAAGCCGTTTCGGATCGCGGAGACGAGACCGGCGAGCAGCGGCAGCAGCGCCGCAACGAGCGCGACGATGAAGTTCCCGCGCGACTCCTCGGTGCCCTTGCGCAGGAGGAGGTCCCTCTGGTCGTCAGGGACGTTTCCGAGGGCGGCGTGCGTGCCGGTCATGCCAAGGAAGTAGCCGCCGAAGCCGACGCTCAGCGCGATCAGCGTGAGCACGAGGGCCAATACGCCCAGCACCTTCCCGGTGTTCGACTTCCCCGTCGCGAGCGCCGCCATTGCGAGCAAGACGCCAGCTGCACCCACCGCGACGTTCAAGAAAGCGAACGGGCCTGCGTTCTTCAGCAGCTCGATCATGGGCGAGGATTCTAACCCTCACCCCGACCCTCTCCCGAAGGGAGAGGGAGGCATTCACTCGATCCAGAAGTACGAGGAAGCGACGAGGGAACGGTTGGTCACGACCTTCGCCTTCTGGGCGAGCGCCGCCAACGTGCGGTCCTTCTCGGCGTAACGCGACTCTTCCGCCTGACGCAGCTGCTGCAGCTTGCGCCGGTACTCGCGCTCGAGCCGCTCAGCCGCGCCGCGCGCCTTCATGCGCTCGGTCGGATCTTCGATGTCGACTACCAGCTTGCGCGCGGCTTCCCACTCTTCACGCGCGCGCTCCAGCTGCTGACGGGGAGAGAAGAGACAGTCTTCCGCGAAACGATCGGCGCGATCCTTCGCCTGGTCGAGCTCGAGCATGTTGCGGCGCTCGGCGATGCGAGTGAGCTCGTCCTTCGCCGCCATCAACGCCTTCTCGTGCTCCAGCGTCGGCAGGTTCGGCGGAGGCGTGCGGTCCTTACACTCACGCGCGCTCGCCTTATGCAGCACCTCAGCCTCGAGGTACGGCACCACGCGATAGCCCTCGCCGTACTTGGTGCAGACGATGTGCACCAGCCGCTCTTCGGGCTTCAGTCCCGTGATCTCGAACCGATACGCGTACCACCAGCCCTCTTTGCCCTGCAGGTTGCCGAGCTTCGCGGGGAGGGTGGAGCCGTCGATCACCAGGTGCGTGACCGCATCGTTGGTGCGAGCGCGAACTTCCTTGGCCGCCAGGGCGAGCTGACGACGGCCCACCGCGGCAGTGCCGAGCACGGAGCCTGTGAAGTTCTTCTCCGCCTGCTTGCGCTTGCTGACGGCCTCGCGCGCAGCGTCGCTGGCAACGCGGAGCTTCTTGCGCACGTCGCCATCGAACTTCTCGATGAGCGTGGCGCGCGTCTCCATCATCTTCTGATCGATGCGGCTCTCGAGATCCTTCCGCAGCGCGTCGAACGCCGCGTTGATCTCCTCGGGCAGCCGGCACGACTGGTAGATCTCGAGCACGCGCTTCTCGAAGTCGACGCCGCTCTCGAGTGCGCCGAGGATCTCGTCAGACGCGCCGAACACGCCGTCGAACAAGTTCAGCTTCCGCTCGAGCAATTCGTAGAGCCGCGCGTCAGCCGCGTTGCTGCGGTTCAAGAAGTTCAGCACCAGCACGTCGCGCTGCTGGCCGTAGCGGTGGCAGCGGCCGATGCGCTGCTCCACGCGCTGCGGATTCCACGGCAGGTCGTAGTTCACGACCAGGTTGCAGAACTGAAGGTTGAGACCCTCGGCACCGGCCTCCGTCATCAGGAGGATCTGCGCCTGCTCCTTGAACTGCTTCACCAGGTCTCGCCGCGCCTCGGGCGTGCCCGCGTCGCCGGTGAGCTTGCAGATCTTCCCCGCGTATCCGCCCTCGGAGAGGAGGTTGAAGAGGTACTCGAGCGTGCGCTTGCTCTCGGTGAAGACCACGGCCTTCTCGGGCCACTGGTGCGCGCGCGCCACGGTGAAGACGCGATCGATCGCGCGCTTCAACGCGTCGCCCTTCGCGTTCACCTTGATCGCATCGGCGCGGTCCGCGAACTGACGCAGCTCCCACACCTCGCGCTGCATGTTCGCGATCTCGTTCTTGCTCTTGCGCGGCGAGGTCTCTTCCCACTCCTCGGCGTCTTCCGACTTCGACTCTTCGGGTTCGAAGAGCAGCGCGGTGGCTTCCTTGCCGAGCTTCGCCGCCTGCAGGCGCGCCTCGAGCGACTCGGAGAGCTTCCTCAGCGTCGGCGCGATCGCGTACGTCGAGGAAGCGAGCAGCTTCCGGTACACCATCGTGAGCAGCGTGCGCTTGCCCGGCTCGATCGCCGAGCACTCGTTGCGGCGCAGGTATTCACTGACGTCTTCGTAGAGCGCGTGCTCTTCGGGGAGCGGGGTGAAGTCTTCGACCACCGAGCGGCGGTTCGTGTACTTCACGTACTCGCGCACCTGGCGACGGAGCG
>CBIHPJ010000916.1:0-2905 GCA_966211295.1 uncultured Myxococcales bacterium
GGATCCGGCTGCCCGCGGGGATCTCGGGGAGCTTCTGCTTCACCGCCTGCAGCGACGCGCCTGAAGACGCACCGATGAAGAGCCCCTCTTCTTTCGCCGCGCGCCGCGCCATCTCGTAAGCGTCGGTGTGCTCGATCGTCACCACGCCGTCGAGCAGTTCCTTCTTCAAGTTCTTCGGAATGAAGCCCGCGCCCAGTCCCTGGATCGGGTGCGGACCAGGAGCACCGCCGCTGATCACCGGAGACTTCGCGGGCTCCACGGCGATCACCTTCAGCTTGGGCCACTTCGGCTTGAGCACCTCGGCGAGCGCGGTGATGTGACCACCCGTGCCCACGCCCGTGATGATCACGTCGAGGCCCTCGGGGAAGTCCTTCAGGATCTCCTGCGCCGTGGTGCGGCGGTGCGCCTCGATGTTCGCCTCGTTCTCGAACTGCTGCGGCATCCACGCGTTCGGAGTCGACGCCACCAGCTCCTGCGCGCGCGCGATCGCGCCCTTCATTCCCTTCTCACGCGGCGTGAGCTCGAACTTCGCGCCGTACGCCGCCATCACGCGGCGACGCTCGATCGACATCGAGTCGGGCATCACGAGGATCAGCTCGTAGCCCTTCACCGCGGCCACCAGCGCGAGCCCGATGCCGGTGTTTCCCGAGGTGGGCTCGACGATCACCGAGCCCTTCTTCAAGATCCCCTTCGCCTCGGCGTCTTCGATCATCGAGAGCGCGATGCGATCTTTGATGCTCGCGCCCGGGTTCGCTCGCTCGAGCTTGATCCACACCTCGTGGGTCGAACCGAAGAGCCGGTTCACCTTCACTGAGGGAGTGTTGCCGATGGTCTCGAGAATCGAATTCGCGCGCATGAAGCCTCGTCCGCTAGGGTGGATGGACGTCCGTTGTAATGGATGAGGCGATCGACGGCAACTGGGAAGCTCAGATCACCCAGTCGTACTCCTCGAACACCGGTCCGGTCTGCTTCTGCCTGACTTCGCTGCGGCGGCTCACCACAGAATTCGGCGGCACTGACTGAGTGAGCCACGCATTGCCAGCGACGAGCGAGTGATGGCCCACCACCGTGGTGCCTCCGAGGATGGTGGCGCCTGCGTAGATCACCACTTCATCTTCGATCGTCGGGTGACGCTTGCTGTCGGCGAGCGCCTTCTCCACCGACATCGCTCCGAGAGTGACGCCCTGGTACAGCTTCACCCCTTCGCCGATGTGCGTGGTCTCGCCCACCACCACGCCCGTGCCGTGATCGATGCAGAAGCGTTTGCCGATGGTGGCCCCGGGGTGAATGTCGATGCCCGTCTTCTCGTGCGCGAACTCGGTGAGCAGGCGCGGCAACAGCGGCAGGCCGAGCGAGAGGAGCAGGTGCGCCACCCGGTACACCGCGATCGCGTAGAAGCCGGGGTACGTGAGCACCACCTCGTCGTAGCTGCGCGCCGCGGGATCTCCGTCGAGCATCGCCTGCGCGTCGGTCTCCAGCGTGGTGAGCACCTGGGGGAGACCCGAGAGAAAACGTTCCACCAACCGCTCGGGCATCTTCTCGTGCAGCGTGCCGATGGCGCGCTCGAGGTGACCCAGGCTCTCGGCCACGTGGAGCACGTCGTCTTCCACCGCGTCTTCGCTGCAGATCACCGTGCCCGCGAAGTGCGGGAACAACACGCCGAGCACCTGCGGCCCGAAGTCGTGCGCGATCGCTCGGAGCTGCGCGGGCAGCGAGTACTTGCGACGGGTGAGCAGCAGCTGCTCGAGCAAGGCAGACGGCACGGAAGCCATGGCGCGCTGACTCACCACCTGTCGGGTGCCGTGACAAGCCCGCCATGAACCCGACCGCCCTCGTCCAGCGCTCGTTCGAAGGGCGCTCGGTCCGTGACGCCTTAGGTCGTGTAGTGCGCGGGGAGAACCCAAGCCAAGGTCGCGAACTGATTGTTGTCCTTGCAGTCATCGATCGCTGCGCAGGTGGTGGCGACGCGAGTGTTCATCGCAGGCGCGGGGCGCTAGGTCACGGTGGTGATGGGGCGCCGCCTGCCGAGACGGATCTGCAGAGGCACTTCGAGGTCACGCCACCGTCCGTCCACCAGATGGTAGTGGCGATCACGGAAGCGGGATGGATCACCACACCCTGGAGCCGCGCGGAGCATCAGGCTAGCGATTGACCCCAGCGTGCTTCCCGTCCTTCGCTCGCGCCGCGATCAATCGATCAAAACCCCTGTGCGGAGCTACTAGTGCGCGTCGTCGCGATCGTCGGTGGATTGCAGCTGGGAATCATGCGCCGTCTTCGGGACCTCGCCCATGCAGGCGAAGACCATCGCACCCGTAGAGTGGTGTTGTGGTCTAGCTCGGCCCGAGTGCACCTTGACCTACTTCATGACGCTGGAGGCATTCCAAACGTGGCCTGTTGACGTTCACTGGAGATTGCATCAACCTTCACCTGCGGTTGTTCTGTGGGTTCGAATCAAATGGCGGAGGGCGGTGGCGCACGGCTTAATGAGCCTGAACGATCGCAATTCCTGACCTGCCTTGGATTGTTTGGGCGCCGACACATGGAGCTCAGACGTCGTGACATGAAGGAGAACAGCGGATTGCTAGTGGCTGAGGGTGCACGTGGTTTGGCATGGTGGATTGGTTTGTAGGCGAATGCACGAAAGGCGTCGGAATGAAGACCCGAATGTTGCTCTCAGTCGTGACCTTCTTGTGTGCTTGTGGCACGAGCCCTGAGGAAATCAGGAAAGAGAAAGCTCAACTTGGACTGAACCGAACGGTGGACGCGATCATGTCACAGGATCCCTCGCTGCTCAGGGCCATGCTCTCGAAAGAGCAGGTGCGGACAGTCCAGGCCCGCGCTGATTCTGCGGGAGAGACTTTCGACACGACAATCCTGCTTGAGTACTCGGTTCAGCGTCGAGGAT
>CBIHPJ010000917.1:0-2901 GCA_966211295.1 uncultured Myxococcales bacterium
AGGAAGAACACCAGGCCCGCGCACATCACGATCGAGAAGAGTCCGCAGCCAATGAGGACCTTCAGCACCGTGAAGGCCGTCTCTCGCTCGCGATTCGTAGGCTCCTGCATGTGTTCAGTTCTCCGGAGGCCGAGAGTGGGGGTTACTCGGCTACTGCGGAGGACGCAGCAGCTGCTGCAGGCGGGGCACGAGATCGGCCACCGCTCCCTCGCCCGAGACGCCACCTTCCATGTGCTGCGCGGTGGCCTTCCCATCGGGCCCCGGCACGGTGAACGCGGGGATCATGCGCTGCTCGTAGCCGCTCATCAGCAACCGCTCGGCGTCGTACTCGCCGTCGAAGGCCATCAGATCCACGTTGCCGAGTTTGCCGGTGAGCTCGCCGCGATCGACCGCCGCGTGGAAGCGCTTACACGGCTCACACCATGGCGCGCTCACGTAGACGAGCAGGCGGCGATCCTTCACTTCACCCATTCGCTTCGCGAGCTGCGGCGCGACCTCTCCCTCCTGCGGAGTGAGGAACGTCACCTTCGCCTGCGGATCGATCTGAGGAGGCGGAGGAGTGGACTTGCAGGCGGAGACGACGAGGACAGCGGCGAGCAGCAAACGCATGCCCACTTCCTACGTCACTTCTTCGTTTCCTTCTTCAGTGGACGAGGATTGTCCGGAGTCCACTCGCCGGGCTTCGGTCCCTCGCTCCACTCCTTCTCTTCCTTCTTGCAGACGTTGTCTTCGCACCTGGTGCCCCTGCAGCAGGGACCCGGCACGCACGACATGCCGTTGCTCGCGCACGGACGGCGACGACGCGCCTCAGCGTGAGGAGCGAAGACGAGCAGGAGAACGAGGACGACGCGCCACATGCAGCGATTCTGCGACAGAACCCGCGCTTCCGTCGCGCGGAGATGTGCCTCAGAGGGTGGGGTCCACCGTGAAGCAGCACCGGAACCCGGTCTCGTCGTTCGCGAAGTCCTGCGGGACCACGTAGGTCGCGTCGCTGCACGTCGCGGCCTGTTCGTCTTGCGTGGAGAAACTGCCGCCAAACAACGTGTACGAGCTCGTCGCCGTCTTCGTGATCTCACGCAGGTTGCCGGTGAGGTCGAAGATCTTGCCGGTCACGGTGGTGTTGCCCAGGAGCGAGGTCCAGTCGGCGTAACAATTCCTGAGCGCGGTCGACCCGGTGACGAGCGGGCCGTCCTGATCGCCCGAGAGGCTCGAGCTGGTATCGAAGGTCACGCCGAGGTTGCAGAACGTCGAACCCGTGGTCGGGAAGGGCGCCGGATAGGGCGGGCCCAGCGCGGTCGTGCACGCCGTGCCATTGGGGGCGTAGCCAAACGAGCACGTCGTCGCGCCCGGCGGATTCGTGCGGCAGGCGGTCTGCCAATCGGCCTGCGTGCAGAGGCGCCCGCCCATGCGGTTGCACGTCTGTTCGGCTTCGATCGGCGTCACGCGACTCCACGGGTACACGCCCTGCCGCGAGCACGCAGACGTTCTGTCGAGCTGAACGCCGCTGGGCGCCACGGGAGTACCGCCAGGACACGGCGAGGTGAGACAGCCGTAGCCATTGCCGAAGCCGGCGCTGCTGGCCGTCGCGCTCGGGCGGCTGGCCTCGTAGCTGTACACCCACAACGAGGCCGCGATCTTCGTCACTGCCGGCTTCACGAAGTACGTCGTGTTCGCTCCCTTGGCCGTGAAGATCTCGTCCACGACGCCATCGCAGTCGTTGTCGACGCCGTCGCACAGCTCGGGACCCGCGAACGCAACGTTCTTCACCGCGCTGCAGGCCGTCGAGCTCGCAGTCGCGCAAACGAAAGTTCCCGCGGTGCGGCAGACGCCATGTGAGAGCTGCCCGTCGTCGCTGAAGCAGGGGACGCCGTAGTTCGGCACGTTCTCGTTCACCCGGCCGTCGCAGTTGTTGTCGAGGGCGGGACCGGTCGTTTCACAGACCTCTGAGGCCGCGGGGCAGGTCGGGTTGCAGACTCCTGCCGTGTGGAACGTGCAGCGCCAGGCTCCGTTCTGGCACGCGACGCCCACGCCTCCCGGGTTCGTGGTCGCGCTGTACGGCGCGCATTCGGGCCTCGTCGCCGACGGGTTCACTCCGCACACGCTGGTCACAGGCGGTGCGATTGCCCCCTCGTCGATCTGGCCGTCGCAGTTGTCGTCGAGACCGTTGCAGAGCTCCTGCGCCGAGGTGGGCACGCACGCGACGTTGCAGGTGTGATTGCCCGCGGGGTCGATGTAGCCGCGCTCACAACCGATGAATGTGCAGGTGCCGTTACACGCCCAGCGCGTGTGCGGGAGTCCGGCTCCGCACGCCGTGCCACAGGCGCCGCAGTGCGCGAGATCGCTGCCGGTCGCGAAGCCCTCGTCCACCTGGCCGTTGCAGTCGTTGTCGATGCCGTCACAGATCTCGGTGCCGCCATCTGCGCCGGGGCAGCTCACTTCGCAGCCGTTCGCCGCCACGCCGTCGAGATCGGCGGTGCCCGGGTTGCAGCTCGCGACGGCGCACTGACCCGCGATGCAGCGAGGCGTGGCCGAGGTGAGGTTGCACGCGATGCCGCAGGCGCCGCAGTTCGCGACGTCGATCTGCGTGTCGCCGCAGCCTGCGTCGAAGCACTCGAAGGTTCCGCCGTCGAGCGCCTGGCGGATGGACGCGCGCGGAGGCGTGCGCTGATCCTGCTGACACGCGGAGAGCATGAGCAGCAGCAACGCCGCGCTGAGCACGAGAACTCCCTCTCCCCGCGGGAGAGAGGGTCGGGGCGAGGGCTGACGAAACGAGAACCGGCGCCGGAAGCGGAACAACGCCGCGAGCGCGAGCCAGAGTCCGCCGAGGTCCGATCCCGCGCTGCATCCGCAGCCGGGCGCGGTCATGGGCTCTCCGCCACCGCCCGTCGCGTTACCGCCACC
>CBIHPJ010000918.1:0-2900 GCA_966211295.1 uncultured Myxococcales bacterium
CGATCACCTGCGCGGCGCCGAGCTTCGCGATGAGCTCCTTCGGAGTTCCGATCGCCACGATCTTCCCGTGATCCATGATCGCGATGCGATCGCAGAGCCGCGCGGCCTCGTCCATGTAGTGCGTGGTCAGCACCACCGTGCCGCCCTCCGCGCGGAAGCGCTGCACGATCTCCCAGACCTTGAGCCGCGCCTGCGGATCGAGGCCGGTGGTGGGCTCGTCGAGGAAGAGCAGCTGGGGATCTCCGACGAGCGCGCAAGCGAGCGCGAGCCGCTGACGCTGACCTCCGGACAATTTCGACACCAGGCCGTGGCGTTTCTCTTCCAGCTCGAGGCGGGTGATCAGCTCGTCCACTCCGCGGCCCTGCTCGTAGAAGCTGCGGAAGAGGCGCAGGGTCTCTTCGACCGTGAGCTTGTCGATCAGCTGCGTCTCCTGGAGCGCGATGCCGAGCTTCCTTCGCGCCATCTCACCGCCCGGAGGACCGCCGAGCACCTCGACCGCTCCGCTGTCGTGCGGCGTCAACCCCTCGAGGATCTCAATGGTGGTGGTCTTCCCTGCGCCATTCGGACCGAGGAGGCCGAAGCACTCGCCGCGCACCACCGAGAGATCGATTCCATTCACCGCGTGCACGTCGGCGAAGCGCTTCGATAAGCCACGACAGGTCACTGCGTCACTCACGGCGATCCTCCATCGAGGCCTTATGCTACTCGGCGCCGCATGCACGAGACGTTGACCTGCGCTCCCACCAAAGATCCGCGGCAGGTGCGCGCACCCGACGGGAAGATCCTACAGGTGCCAGCGGAGTGGACCTGCCTTCCTCCGGGTGACGCAGGGCTGACTCGGCGCGTGAAGGCCGCAGGTCCGAGCTGGACGGTGGTGGAGAAGGTGGGACGGAAGACGTTCTCGAAGGGCGTGTGGGCTCCGAAGCAGAACATCGAGGCGGCGAAGACGGCGCTTACGGAAGAGCGCGCGACTCCGGCGTACGCGAAGCGACGCGCGGCCGACTCGAAGCGGCGTGAAGAGGAGCAGGCGCAGTACGAGGTGGACTTCGAAGCGAGCGTGCGTGCGTTCCTTCGTTTCCTTCCGCAGTTCAAGGAGCTCGAAGCGTGGATGGCGAAGGCGGTGGCGAAGCACGCGACGCCGGTGGGGAGTGGCACGGTGGCTCGCACCGAGCGCATTCCGCTCGCACAGCGCGCGGAGTCCGCGGTCATCGCGTGGATGCGTCATCAGACGACCTCGTACGACTCGATGAAGGTGGCGCGGGTGAAGGGCGCGCGGCGTGAAGTGCGGCGCCAGCTCGCGGAGATCTCGCGCGCGGTGCTCGATCTCCATCGCGGGCGAGTGACGCATCCGCCCGGGGCATGTCCGCTCTGTGATGCGAGCGCATTGAAGCAACCGTGAAGTCGGCCTCGAGTTTGGCCAATTCTTCGCGCGACTGTCGATCATCAGCGGGCTGATCAGGGGTCTGACAGACCGCGGGGGCCGAACTGACCGCGTCGCGAATGACCAACCCTGCCGATCGCTTGGGACTCGAGCTGGCGTGTCGTTTGCGTAGGTCGCGCCACCATGAACACGATTCTGATCGTCGATGACGAGGTCGAGATTGCGCGCGCACTTCGACGCCTGCTCCGTCGGGAGTTCAACGTCGAGCTCGCACACAGTGGAGCAGAGGCACTGCAGAAGCTCGAGCAGATGCCAGTGGACCTCGTGCTCTCGGATTTCCGGATGCCGAACATGAGCGGCGCTCAGCTCATGAGCGAGATCAAGAACCGGTGGCCGACCACCGCGCGGGTGATCCTCTCGGGTTACGCCGACATCGAATCGATGCTCGCGTCTGTCAACGAGGGCGAGGTCTGCCGCTTTCTGAGGAAGCCATGGAATGACGACGAGCTGCTGGTGACGCTCCGCAGCGTGCTCGAAGGGCACGATGCGATCCTCTCGCTGTACAAGCTGTTCAAGGCCGCGCCCTACGGCGCCGCGATCGAGACGATTCAGCAAGAAGGTGTGGCGGGGGTGAGCGTGCGAATGGCCGCCGCTGCATGCGATCAGACGCTCGCGACCTCGGTGCTCAAGAAGTTCGTAGGGGCCTTCAAGGAGTCCGACGTCAACCTCATCGGCGGCTTGCTCGAGCGCAAGGGCGGAAGGATTTGCCTCACGATGCAGGTCGGCGGCGAACAGCGGCTGACCCTCGAAGTCCCAGTCGGTGCTGGAGAGGGCCTTTCCGCGGAGTCGACTCGATGCTGAACGTAGCGCGCGGTACGAAGAACCTGGTCACCGCCTTCCTCAACCGTTTCATCCCCTGGGCTGGTTCGGCTGAGTCGCCCGACGAGCTCTTCAAGGCACAACTCGTCTGCGGGATCTCGCTCGCCTTCGCGACGTCGTCGATCTTCTACATGGTGCTGACCTTCAGTCGCGGCTTCGGGCCAGCGCTCACCGCGATCTGCGCGATCGCCACCGTGGCGCACTCCGGAACTGTGGTGCTTCTGCGCAAGCGTGAACGGCTCCAGCTGGCCTCCCAGCTGCTGCTCGTCGACCTCTTCGTGCTGCTCGGCGCCTCCGCTGCGTTCTCGACGGGCGCACAGTTCTACAATTCGGTGTGGCAGCTCTGCATTCCGCTGCTCGCCGTGTTCCTGACCGGACCGCAGAAGGCCCTGCTGATCGCGGCGGCGATGGCTCTGGCAGCCGTCTGCTTCTACGAGTTGGAGGTGACGGGCGTGTGGATAGCGCCCTACGCGATGGTTCCGACCGATCGGACCATGAACTTGATGACGACGATCACGGGCCTGCTGATGGTCGTCGGCATTGGCGCCGTCTACGACCGCGCGCATCGAGCGCGGCGCAAGACGCTGGCCGACACCATCGATGAACTGCGGCGCACGCACGAAGAGCTCAAGCTCGCGCA
>CBIHPJ010000919.1:0-2899 GCA_966211295.1 uncultured Myxococcales bacterium
TTATCCCGGCGCACCCTCTCCCCTGCCCCTCTCCCCGCTCCGCAGGGAGAGGGAGTTTGTTAGTCACCCAGTGCTTGATGCGCCTCACTCGCGAACTTTCCGCGCGGATGCAGCTCGAGATATTTCCGGTACTCGTTCATCGCCTGCCGCGGCCGCATCTGTGAGTCGAAGCAGCGCGCTCGCATCACCCTCGCCTGCTCCGCCATCGGATGTTCGCTGTCCGTCGCGATGTCTTCGAGCCCGAGGAGGTAGCGATCGCAGTTCCCTTTCGCGATCGAGTCCTCGGCGCGCTCCAGGAACAGCGACTCGAGAGACTTCCCGACGAGCACCTTCTTCTCGACCACCACTGGCGCAGCCGCCGGCGCGGGCTCATCAGTCAGCCGAGCGACTGTGGTCGGCGCCGGAGCCGGCATCTCCTGCCACTCATCCACCGAAGGCTTCGGAGCATCCGCCCACTCCGTCGGCTGACTGATGGGCGGCGGCTCGACCACGACCGCCGGCTCACGCTTCGGAGCGTTCACCGGAACAGGAACACCACGCACGACGTCCCCGCCACCAAGCGTCGGCCACACCGCCTCGGGCCCTTCGACGATCACCTCGGTCTTCCCGTCCTCGATCTTCCCCTTCGGGAACGGCACGGGCTCATCGTTCGCCGGCGCAACCTCCGGCGCCTGAACCTGCCGCGCCTTCGACTCAGCAGCAGAGAGTCGCGGTAACGACCTCGGAGTCCCGCGCGCCGTCAGCATCGGAGGCGCGCTGGGCGCACCACCAACCGCAGCCACCACGGCCTGCTTCTCCACTGACGTCGTCGCATCGGCGACCGCGGCCACCTCGTTCAGCTCACGTTCATTCGCATCGGTCAGCTTGAGCGTCTTCGACTTCTGCGACTTCGAATCAAACCGCAGCCGCTGCCCGGGAGTGACGAACACCGTCTCTCCATCAGGCAACTCCACGCGCACCTTGCCTTCGATCACGGTGACCTCGACCTGCTCCGAGTCGTTCGACACGCCGAACACCGTCCCAACCACGTTCACGGAGAGCCCACCCGAGTGCACCACGAAGCCCTTGCGGACCTGGTGCGATGCGCGCACTGCGAGCGAACCGCGCTCCAACGTGAGCGCCACGTCATCAGCCTCGGACCGAGTCAGCGCGAGCTGCGATGCGCCACCGACGCGCAGATGACTTCCATCAGGCAGATGCACGTACGCCTTGCCGAGGTTGTTGGTGCGCAGCACGTCACCACCGGCGAGCTCCGTTCCATCGAGCAGCTCCTGCGACGTGCCATCGACTTTCATCAACCCTTGCGCCCGATCAACCCGCGCCCACGAAGAGGTGGGCACCGGCTGCTGAATCGAAGGCAGCGGCATCAACTCTTCGCGAGACGGGAACGCGATGTAGAGCAGCGCAGTCGCCGCGATCGCGAGGCCAACTCCCACGAAGCCGAGTCGCACGAAGAGCGGACGGCGCGCCTGGCGAGCGAGCCGCTTCTCCACCATCCTTCCAATTCGCTCATCGACCTTCGCCCACGCGACGCGCGGCTTCGCATCACGCGCGAGCTCGAGCGCCTCCTTCGCCACCTGCACCGACGCGAGCTGCTCCAGGCACTCGGGGCAGTCTTCGAGGTGCGCCTCCACGTAGCGGTGATCGCCGAGCTCCAATTCCTTCGCGGCGTACGCCCACAGCTGCACGTCGTGGCGGGTCATGGCGCCACCTCCGCGCGAGTGAGCTCACGGAGCGCGTCGGTGAACTCCAACCGCGCGTGATGAAGACGGGAGCGCACCGTGTTGTACGAGGCGCCCACCGCCTGCGCGATCTCCTCCGGGCCCATGCCGCAGAGCTCGTGGTACACGAAGACGATCCGCTTCTTCGCGGTGAGCTTCTCCAGCGCCTTGTGCACCAGGCGCGAAGCCTGAGCGGCCTGCGCGGCACGCTCGGGGTCTTCACCGAAGTCGATGCCCTCGGGGAGCTCAGCGGAAGGATCCTCGCGGCGGCGACGCCACCAGCGCAGGTTCATCAACGCCACGTTCGCGCAGACTCGATAGAGGAAGGTGCGGAACTGCGACTCGCCGCGGAAGCCGTGCACCGCTTTCAGGAGCCGGAGGTACGTCTCCTGGATCAAGTCTTCGAGATCGGGGCGGCGGCCGACGAGATGGAAGAGCGTGCGCGCCACGTCGTCACGAGTGAGCCGGTAGAGCTCCTCGAACGCGAGCACGTCGTCCTTCTTGATGCGGTCAACCAGCCTCAGCAGCCTCGCTTCGGTCTTTCCCGTGGGCGGCGGCGTCGGCACCAACCTCGGGAGCGGAAGAGCATCAGCGGACAAAGAGGACCTCCAGTCATCGCCGGGCTGACGCGACTCGGATCGTCCCGATTCACCAGAAACCAGGCTCTTCAGAGCGGACGGCAGCACCATGTTTCCTTTGTTGCCGCTCGACCCGCAGGTGATCACGGGCATCGCGCCCCAAATCGCGGGTCGAAATGGCGATGATCGTTTTGAAAATGATCGGCATCGAACGGGTTCAGTGACGCGGCGCTGGGAAGCCGCCACCACACGAGGAAACCCGACCAATGAGCCTTCGATCGCTTCGATTTCTGACGCTTGCCGTGCCGCTCTTTGTGGCCACCGGCTGCACCATCATTCACACCGACGGAGGCCCGGGAACGGCCTGCGGCGGTGACGACGACTGTTCCACCAGCTGCGCCTGTACGAATGGCTTCTGTGAGCCTCGTCACGAGGGCTGCTCTTCGAACCTCGACTGTGGCTCGGGCCAGTTCTGCCTCTCTGGAGGCTGCCGCAACATTCCTCCTGGATCGCACGCGTGCTCGTCGTCGCAGCAGTGCGGCATGGACACCTGTTTCAACGGCTACTGAGTGCGTCCTTGCGCTCGCACCCTCGACTGCA
>CBIHPJ010000920.1:0-2898 GCA_966211295.1 uncultured Myxococcales bacterium
CACACCCGCGAGGAACCCGCGCGACTCAGCTCTAAGAAACTGGAAGTCATCGCCACCCCACAGACTCACTTCCGAACCGGAACCGATCTTCCGATCCTCACCGTAGAGCTGTATCGCGGAACACTCTTGATTCGAGGCGAGGTCAGTCTCGTCATCGGAGAGACGACGGCCAACGGCAATGGAGAGTTCATTCTGACAACGGAACCAGGGGAAGCCGTCGAACACGTCAACGCCTCCGTGGAAAAACTCACCCACGGAAGGCCCGTGGACGCGAAAGCGATCGCCTCCTCAGCCGCCCCTCTGACTCTGTTCGTTCTGAGCGGCGAAATTGAACTCCGGACAGCAACCCAGGGACCACAACGGCTGATTGGGGGCCAGATATGGCCAAGGTAGTTCGAGCTTCGTGCTGAGGGCTCTGAGCCGCTTTCGCAAATTCCTCGCTCACGGCGTCGCGAATCAAGAGCCTGAGCTTACCGGCTCTTCAGAGGGGCTCGCGCGATCTCCCGGCGTGGTACGAGCGCGCATGCCGAAGACCCACGCCGCGATCCCACGAGCTGTTCTGGTGGGCGTGCAGTTGCCCGGCGTCTCCGACGTCGACCACGAGGGTGATCTCGCAGAGCTCGGCCGGCTGGTGCACACGCTCGGCTTCGAAGTGATCGGCACCGTCAGCCAGAAGCGAGCCGGACTCTCAGCGGGCACGGTGATCGGTGAAGGCAAGCTGATGGAGCTCGCGAAGCTCACCGGTGGCACCGGCCTCATTCCCACCGGCGCCGCGGAGCGCAAGTCGAAGGCGCGCGAGAAGTGGGAAGAGGAAGAACAAGAAGAGCCTCCCGAAGATGAAGAGGAGGCCCTCGACGAGGAAGGCTCGCCGAGCGCGAAGGCCACCGTGGTGGTGGTCGATCACGAGCTCTCGCCGAGCCAGGCGAGAAACCTGGAACGAGCGACCCGCGCCCGGGTGCTCGATCGCACCGGCGTCATCGTCGACATCTTTCATCGTCACGCGAAGAGCCGTGAAGCGCGCATGCAGGTGGAGATCGCGCGCCTCAACTACGTCGCGCCGCGAATGCGCGAGTCCCCCGGTGGTGCCGAGCGCCAGCAGGGCCGGGGCGCAGGTGAGTCATCGCTCGAGCTCGATCGCCGGAAGATTCGTGATCGCATCGCTGAGCTGAAAGAGCAGCTCGCGCTGATCCACGCTGATCAAGATCACCGCCGCTTCGCTCGCAAGGATCAGCTCCGCGTCGCGCTGGTCGGGTACACGAACGCAGGCAAGTCGTCGTTGATGCGCGCGCTCACGGGGAGCGAGGTCTTCGTCGCCGATCGTCTCTTCGCCACGCTCGACACCACGGTGCGCGCGCTGCAGCCCGAGACGCGTCCGAGGATCCTCGTGTCCGACACGGTCGGCTTCATCAAGAAGCTGCCGCACGACCTCGTCGCGTCGTTCAAGTCCACGCTCGACGAGGCGCTCGAGGCGTCGCTGTTGCTCTACACGGTCGACGCGGCCGATCCGACCTGTGAGGCGCAGCTCGAGGTGACGCGCGGCGTGTTGCGGGAGATTGGCGCCGAGGCGGTGCCGAGCCTGCTGCTCCTCAACAAGGCCGATCGTCTGGAGCCGAAGCGGAGAGCGGAGCTGCTGGAGAAGCACCCCGGCGCCATCGTGCTCTCCGCGCATTCATCCGCCGACGTGAGCGCCCTGCGCCAGACGATCATCGACCACTTCGAGAAGTCCATGGTCGACGCGCAGCTGGTGATTCCGTACGCGCAGCAGGCGCTGATCGCGCAGATCTACGAAAACGCGCGCGTCGTCTCGGAGGACTTCGATGAGACGGGCCGGAAGCTGGTGGTGCGCGCCCTGCCGGCCGCAGTGGCCAAACTGACTCGTCTTCTTCAATAAATCCGGGTGATTGGACGTAATTGCGCGCTACAGAAACGCGTGAAGGGGCTTATCCGACAATGTCGCATGCCTCCGCCCATCGGCCCTCGCCTCCCGGTTACGTCGACGACGACTCCTTCGACTCCGACGACTCGCCCGACCACGACTCCGGTTTCGCCGATGCCGCGGCCCGATCCTCTGGCGGTCACGATGACCAACGGCACCTCGTTCTCGCCGGTCGATCGCGCGGCGCTCACCACCGAGATGAACAAGGCGCTCAAGCTCGGCGCTGACGTCCCGGGTCGCATTCAGGACGGCCCGACCTGCGGCCTCTATGCGCTCGGCATGGTGATGGACTTCTGGGACAAGAAGGACTCGCGCAACTTGAACCCGTACGTGCGCAACGAGGACGTCGTGCGTTGGGACAGCCACTCGGTTCCCGCCGATACCTCGCGCCGCATGCTCGATGACGCGAAGGCGAAGGGCTTCACCACGCAGGGCGAGATGTTCTACGCGCACGAGCTCGCGTCCCTCGCGCGGACCTTCGGCTACAAGGCCACCGTCAACGCGGACTTCACGCTCGAGGAGCTGCACAAGGTGCTCGATAAGGGTCACCCCGCGCTCATCGGCTTCGACGTCGATCAGCAGGGAAACCCCGGGCTGTACCAGGGCAAGCGCGCGCACTGGGCGGTGATCGAAGGTCACTTCGAGAAGGACGGCGTGCAGTACCTGGTCGCCACGCACGGCTGGACGGGCAAGGAGTACGTCTGGAAGGCCGACGAGTTCATGAAGTCGGTGCAGAACCTCGAGAAGTCGGACTTCGCTGGTGCGCCGAGCAACATTCACAACACGCTGCGCGCGCGGTTGGTCGAAGTCACCCCCGGCAATCACTGACTTATCTCCCTCTCCCTTCGGGAGAGGGTCGGGGTGAGGGCGAGTAAACTCACCCAAGTGAACGCGCGAAGACTCACCATCGCCGCATCGATCGTCGTGCTCGCGCTCGCGATCGCGGGAATCATCACCACTCC
>CBIHPJ010000921.1:0-2890 GCA_966211295.1 uncultured Myxococcales bacterium
GCTTCGACACTCCGTCCGCTGAAGGAGCGTCCTGCGGTCAGCGCTTCGGCACCAAGGGCCCCCGCGGAGCCATCGGCCACCTCGGCTTCACCGGTACCAGTTTGTGGATCGACCTCGACCGCGAGTTGGTCGTCGCCTTCCTCACCAACCGGGTGGCCCTCGGCCGCGCCAACGTGCGCATTCGCGCCTTCCGTCCCCTCGTGCACGACGCCGTGCTCGACGCCCTGAAACTGGAGTGAGAGGTTCCTGCGCATGTCCGCTGACGACAACGGTCTGACCCTCGAGACCGTCGATCCCACCTTCCCGAAGCGCATTCACCTCGTCGGAGTCGCCGGCACCGGCATGGGCTCCTTCGCCGGCATGCTCAAAGCCGCTGGCTACGAAGTCACCGGCAGCGACGAGAACGTCTACCCGCCGATGAGTCACATGCTCGAGGCGTGGGGCATCAAGGCGATGACTCCGTACTCGCCTTCGAATCTCGATGAGGCGAAGCCCGACCTCGTGATCATCGGCAACGTGATCCGCCGCGTGAATCCCGAAGCCACCGCGGTGCGCGAGCGGCGCATTCCGCAGATGAGCTTCCCCGCGGCGCTCGGCTCGCTTTTCTTGAAGCAGCGTCACTCCATCGTGATCGCCGGCACGCACGGGAAGACCACCACGTCTTCACTGATGGGCCACGTGCTCGCGTCAGCCGGCCGCGATCCCACGTTCCTCGTCGGCGGAGTGACGAAGAATTACTCCGGCAACTACCGCCTCGGAAAAGGTCCGCACTTCGTCGTCGAGGGCGATGAGTACGACACCGCGTACTTCGACAAGGGACCCAAGTTTCTCCACTACCAGGCGAAGACGCTCATCCTCACCAGCGTGGAGTTCGATCACGCCGACATCTACCGCGACCTCGCTCACTACGAGTCCTCGTTCGAGAAGCTCGTCGCGCAGATGCCGGCCGATGGGACGATCGTGGTGAGTGCGGGGTGGCCCAATGCGGTGCGCATGGCGAAGAGTTCGAAGGCTCGGGTGATCACCTACTCCGCAAAAGAAGACTCCGGAGCAGATGTCGTTCCTTCTCATCTGCGGCTCGGCCCCGAAGGCGCGCGCTTCGGAGTGACGATGAACAGCCAACCCGCTGGCGGCGTGCTGCTCCCGATGGCCGGTGCGCACAACGTGGAGAACGCGCTCGGCGTGTTCGCTGCCGCCAAGTCACTGGGGCTGAGTGACGAAGAAATCGCGAAGGGCTTCGCTTCGTTCGCCGGCATCAAGCGCCGCCAGGAAGAGCGCGGAGAGCCCAAGGGCATCCTCGTCATCGACGACTTCGCGCATCACCCCACCGCGGTGAAGGAGACGATCGCGGCGGTGGCAAGTCGTTATCCGGGTCGGCGGCTGTGGGCGATCTTCGAGCCGCGCTCCAACACCTCGCGACGCAACATTCATCAGGACGACTACGCGCGTTCGTTCACCGGAGCCGCGCGCGCGTCGATCAAGATCGCCGAGAAGCACGACAAGATCCCAAGTGGGGAAGAGCTCGACGTTCCTCGCCTCGCGAGGGAGCTCACTGCGCAGGGAATTCCCTCCGTCGCCGAGAACACCGTGGCCGCACTGCTCGATGAAGTGGTGAGGGATGCGAAGCAGGGCGACGTGCTGCTCGTGATGTCGAATGGCAGCTTCGGGGGCTTCATCGACTCTCTCCTCAAGCGTCTGGAGGCGAAGTGGGGCCCACACCCCCACCCACAACCCCCCTCGCAGGGGGAGGGGGGCGGTTGGCGCTCTTCCTTCTTCTCACCGGCTGCCACTTCAAGCCCGCTGGGCCTGAGCTCGTCGACGACTCCAAGAAGGTGACCGCGGCAGGGAAGGGGCTCGAGCTCTCGCTCCCCACGCACCCGAGCGGAGAGACCTACAAGCTCGCCGCTCACCGCGGACAAGTCGTCCTGATCGACGTCTGGGCCACCTGGTGTGAGCCCTGCCGCGACGCGCTCCCGCTGTACCAGGACTTCGCAGACGAGTTCCGTGCGCGCGGGCTCGAGGTGGTGACCATCAACGTCGACCAGGGCGCGGACGGGATCGCTCCCTTCCTCGCCTCCGCGAAGGTGAACCTTCCAGTGCTTCGCGATCCCGACGGGCACTTCGTCGAGCCCAACTTGAAGGTGAAGCTGATGCCCACCGCGTTCCTCGTCGACAAATCGGGCGTCGTGCGTTTCGTGCACGAGGGCTTCGACGAATCGCAGCTCTCCACGTGGCTCGCGGAGATCGAGTCCCTCCTCGCCGAGAAGTGGCCGTGAGCTTCCGCGCCCTCGCCGAGGACATCGCTCGCCAGGCAGGAGCGGTGCTCCGCGATCGTTTCTCGCAAACGCGCACCATCGAGACCAAGGGCGGCCTGATCGCGAATCTGGTCACCGATGCCGATCGCGCGAGCGAAGAGCTCATCCTCGAGCGGCTCAAGCGCGAGGTCCCCGCTCACGCCGTCCTCGCGGAGGAGACGGGCGAACGAGGGCAGGGCGACTTCCATTGGTTCGTCGATCCACTCGACGGCACCACGAACTACGCGCACGGAGTGCCGCACTTCTGCGTCACGCTCGCGCTCCAGGACGCGCAGGGCATGTTGCTCGGCGTCACCTACGATCCACTGCGCGACGAGATGTTCAGCGCGGGACGGGGCGAAGGCACCACGCTCAATGGACGCCCTGTTCACGCCACGAAGGTGACCCGGCTCGACCAGTCGATCCTCGCCACTGGCTTTCCCTACGATCTGCAGGAGAAGCCCGACGAAGTACTCGGGCTCTTCGACGCGTTCGTGCGGAAGGCTCAAGGCATGCGGCGCATGGGAAGTGCCGCGCTCGACTTCGCGTACGTCGCCTCCGGCCGCTTCGATGGCTTCTTCGAGTTCGGTCTGAAG
>CBIHPJ010000922.1:0-2888 GCA_966211295.1 uncultured Myxococcales bacterium
AGCTGCTTGGCGTACTCCCACTCGTAGAGCGCCTTCGACTCGTCGAGGCCCTCGTAGCACTGCAGCCGAATCAGCTCGCGACCGAGCGACGCCGAGAGCGCACGCGCGAACTCGGTCTTGCCCACGCCCGCGGGGCCTTCGATCAGCACCGGCTTCTCGAGGCGATCGAGGAGGAAGGCGGAGGTCGAGATGTCGCGCGAGGGCAGGTAACCCACCTCGGCGAGGCGCTTCGAGGCGTCTTCGATGCCGGCAAACATGCGCACGCTCATACCACTCGCTGCATGACATGTCCGTCAGAGTGCGGCCCTCGAATCCCCGTGGCGCTGGTGCCGCATCACCTGCAGTCAGGAAGTGGGAAATCGGCCGTAAGTCCCCGAAATGTTTCTTCCCACCATCCTCCCAAAGGTGGGCACGGCGACTGCATTTTCACACGTTCGCTGTCTGCCGGGTTCTTCGATGACTACGAACATGCTTCGCCTGATGACTCTGACTCTGGTGGTTCTGATGCCCGGCGGCCTGCTGATGCTGGCGGCGTACATGCTGGCTCGCACCATCTCGCGCCAGATGCAGCTGGAGCAGGGGACGCAGGGTCACCGGTTCGCCCGCGCGGTCAGCGCCGTTCGTATCCGCGACGTCTGGTCGAACACCCGCCAGAGCTTTCGCTGACCGTCTCCCTCTCCCTGCGTCAGCGGGGAGAGGGCCGGGGTCAGGGGCGAACTTCGCGACTTACGGCCAGGTGAAGAACCGCGCCGGACCCTCGATGTCACCGTTCAAGCCGCTGCCCGGAATGAAGACTCCGTAAACCGAGATCTGCGTATCGGCGGTGATCGAGGTCACGGGCGGCTGCGGTGCTGAGCTTCCGCCACGCGGGTCGACCACGCGCTCGTCGGACACCTTCATGACCGGGGGAACGAACCAGCCACGGCCATTGGTGATCGACGGTACGCGGTCGAGATCGAACGGCACGATGTACATCCGGTAATCACCGCCGGTGGTGCCGTTGTTGGGGCCCGCGACGAAGCTGAACGCGAACGTTCCGTCAGGCAGCGGCGCAAATTGCGGCGAGAACGCGAACCAGGTGTCGGTGGGCGGCTTCTGCGGCAACCACACCGAGGTGTTCTGATCGGTAACGAACACGTTCAAGTGCGAGCCCGTGCCCCAGCCGCGCGTGGTGGTGTTGAAGAGCGCCACGTAGACGGTGCTGCTCTGCACGGTGCCCGGCGACACCGTGGTGAAAGCGCCGACCGCGCGGCCGTTCTTCGGGTTCACCGCGACCGTGGTCCAGTCTTCAGGGAGCGCGCTGGGCTGCGCCGAGGGAGTCATGCGCGCCGCGTTGGTGAAGGAGCCGAGGCCTTCGCGGTACACGCCGTAGGGCTCGGTGTCGCTCGCGCCGCTGGTGAGGAGGCGGGTGCCGGTGAAGGTGATGTGCACCACGCCGGTGGCGGGGAGGGTGGCGATCGCCGGGTGCGAAGGCGCGAAGATCGCGCTGGTGCCGGCGTCCGGAGCGATCGAGGTGAAGGCCGGGCCCTGCATCGAGACCGAGAGCATCTCGGTGAGCTCGCGCACCACGAGCACTTCGTTCTCAGCGGTGACCATCAGCGCGCCGCCGTTCTTCCAGGGCGCGATGTCGCAGTCGCGGATCACCTCGCCCACGCCGCCGTCGTCGGGGAGCGGAGGCTCGAAGGTGTTCACCAGCAGGCCCCAGGTCTCGCCGCGATCGACGCTCTTCTGCACGCGGATGCCGCGGCCGACCACGTAGCAGGCGTAGAGCGCCTGGCTGTCGGGGTTCCACGCGAGGTGCACGCGCGCGCCAGTGGTGTCGAGGCTGAAGCTGGTGTGCGTCTCGTCGGTGAGGAAGTCGCTGCCGCGCTCGATGCTGGGGTGCGAGATGAGCTGGCCTTCCTGCTCGAGGGCGACGGTCACGCGCGCGGTGTCGTAGGCCGCGATGTCAGGGCGCTTGCCAGCGACCTGGCCGATGGTGATCGTCGGCTGGATCATCGACGGGCGCGGCGTGATCGGGCCGATCTCGTTCGAGATCATCGGGAGCGGCGCGGTGCCGGCGTCGCGGCGCATGCCGCCCATGAAGACGCCGCCGTCAGCCGAGGTGCGACGGCACTCGCCGGGAGAGAAGCAGGAGTACGAGGGCGGGCAGGTGTTCGCCATGCCCACCGGGCAGGTCTGCTGGCGGCACTGGCCGAGATCGCACACGCGATCGTCAGGGCAGCTGTCGGGACCGGTGCACGACATGCCCGCGTCGCTCGCCATCATCGGCGGAACGATCGGCATTCCGATCAGCACGTCGCCGTTCGCGTTCAGGCCGGCGAGGTAATAGTGGCGGCCGCTCATGCCCGCGTCGGGGATGATCACGTTGAGCGCGGTGCCCGGCACGCCGTCGAGGAAGCGCTCGGTGCGGTTGTCACCCAGCGCGTCGGTCTCGATCAGCATCCACTTCTCGACCATCGCGGTGCGGCGCTCGTCCCAGGCGAGCGCCACGGTGTCGGCGTTCGCCACGCCCCACAGCACGAGGCCGTTGCCGCCGTCGTTGATCGCCTGCGGGCCCGCGTCAGGCATGCCCGCATCGATCACGGGGATCGAGGTGCTGAAGGCCGCCTTGCAGTCGGGCGAGAGCATCTCGAACGGCGCGGCGCAGTTGTCGCGCTGCAGCTTCCACGCGTCCTTCGAGATCGAGCTGCACGCCGACATCTTCTCGACGCAGGTGAGCACGCCATCCATGATCTTCTGATCGGCGGCGGTGCAGGAGTTCAGGCCCGAGGTGCAGGCACTGCCCAGCAGGGAGCTGGCGATCTCGTCGCCACAGTCACCCTGATTGGCCTTCGCGGCCTTGGTGGACCGCTCGCAGGGCGACGGAGCACAGCCGGCGAGGGCGA
>CBIHPJ010000923.1:0-2876 GCA_966211295.1 uncultured Myxococcales bacterium
TGAAACGAGCGCCTGCCCGAACGCGCTCGCGGCCCTCCCCTACCCCGGCTACACGTTCGGCAGCTCCGTCGTGTGGACGAACGCCGGCTTCCGCTACGTCTATTCGGGGCTCGGTGGTCAGTCGGTGCAAACCGCCAGCGGGCGCGTTCTCATCGGAACGCTGACCGACGCAGGATGGCCCGGTGTGCTGTCGAGCACAGGGCAACCGGGCCAGAACGAGGCCGCCGTCTCGCCTGCAGGAGACAACGTGCTCGTGACCTTCACCACGGATGCGGGCAGCACGAGTGAGGCGAAGATCGTCTTGAGTCCGCCGAACGGCCCCGCGGGCACCGTGAAGGTTCTGACTACCGAACCTGGTTCCTCAGCGATCAGCCCGTGTGGTGCGAATTGCGTGGTCGCGGGTGTGGTCCCCTCGCAGCCGACGGAGCCCGTGACGCTGTCGTTCTTTTCCCAAGTCCCCAATCCGCAAGCATTGGGCACGTGGGATCTGACCTGCGACGCACCGGTCACGGCGTTTTCCCGGACCACGCTCTCCCTGGCGACCTCGGGGGGCAGGTTGGGAGCACTGATCACCACGCCTTCGTCGGTGAAGCTCTATGTCTGCGATCTGCCGCCTGGGCCGCCCTGACGTGCGAGTCGCCGAGGTACACGTCCTGCCCGGAAGAGTCCGCGCTCGATGACAGTGGTGCGTGAGAGACTGGCGCGATGACGCGCGCGATCATTCACATCGACATGGACGCTTTCTATGCGTCCGTCGAACAGCGCGACAAACCCGAGCTGCGGGGCAAGCCGGTGATCGTCGGCGGGCATCCGCAACGGGGCGTGGTGCTCGCGGCTTCGTACGAGGTGCGGCCTTTCGGGGTGCGGAGCGCGATCCCCATGGCACGCGCGATCAAGTTGGCCCCGCGCGCGATCGTGGTGCCGCCCCGCTTCGGCGCGTACGTGGACGCGAGCGAGTCGGTGTTTCGGATCTTCGAGCGCTACACGCCGCTCATCGAACCCCTGTCATTGGATGAGGCGTTCCTCGACGTCACTGGCTCCGCCGCCTTGTTCGGCACCGGTGCGCAGATCGCTCGCCGAATTCGCGAGGAGATCCGGAAGGAGCTGGAGCTGCCCGCGTCCGCCGGAATCGCGGAGGTGAAGTTCGTGGCGAAGATCGCTTCCGACTTCAGGAAGCCGAACGGTCAACACGAGGTCCCCCCAGGCACCGCGCCTGAGTTCCTCGCGCCGCTGCCAATCTCTCGGCTGTGGGGCGTGGGACCCAAGACGGAAGAAGTGCTGGTGCGGCAGGGGCTCAAGACGATCGGAGACGTCGCGTCGAAGGATCTGGAGTGGCTCGTCACGCGCCTCGGTCCCTCGGGGCAGCATTTCTGGGAGCTCTCCCGCGGCGTCGACTCGCGCGTGGTGGTCTCGGATCGTCACGCCAAGAGCGTCGGCGCGCAGGACACCTTCGAGGAAGATCTGCTCGGTGAAGAGGCGCTCAAGCCGCACCTGCACTCGCAGGCACTTCGCGTCGGGCGTCGTCTGCGCAAGTCGGAGCTGAAAGCCCGCTGCGTGCAACTCACCGTGAAGTACTCGGACTTCACGCAGATCACCCGGCGGATCACGCTCGATACTCCGACGGATGACGGGCAGCGGCTGTATCGAGAGGCGCTGCAGCTGCTGCAGAAGGCCGATCTGAAGCGGCGCATTCGTCTCACCGGTGTCTCGGGGCAAGAGCTCGTGGGAGGCGAAGATCAGCTCGGCCTCTTCGCAGCGACGGAGGCTCCGAAGAAGAGCGACAAGCTGAACGTCGCGCTCGATGCGATCGCGTCGAGGTTCGGGACCAAGGCTGTCGTGACCGCGGATCTCCGCGAGGACAATCCGGACGAGGCTCGCGACGGCTTCTACTCAGAGGACAAGCGCGAGACCGCGGCGAAGGCCGAGCGTGAACGCGCTCAACTGCAGCCACGGTTCGAGCGCGACGAGGAGTTCCCGCCGAGCGACGACTGAGCTCATCTGTGAGCTCAGGGACCAACGAACTCGTCCAGGATCGTGCGCACTGGATGCAGGTCGAAGCGAGGCTCGGGATACCCGGCTGGTCCCGCACAGGCGTACTGATCGAAGAGCGCGTCGACTGAAGCAGGAGTTGTCACGGTCATCCGGTCGATTTGGCCGTTCGTCTACGAGATCACGTTCGTGGCGAACCCGTAGTCGTCGGCTCTTTCTTGAATCGCTTGCGAAGCGTGGCCACCACCGCGGCGTCGGCCTTGACCGAGAAGATCTCCACGGCGGTCCGACCAAATGGCATCGCGCACGCGAGCACCGCGATCGTCGCGCTGAGCCCGATGAGCGAGTTCTGCCAGCTCGCCAGGTTCCACTGACCGCTCCACATGATCTCTTCGTAAGTGAGCGGCCAGAGGTAGTGAATCGGCCAACCCGGCCCACTCCCCGCGAGATCGCAGAGCAGATGAAGATGAAACGCCGCGAGCGCGAGAGCGAAGACTGCGAGCTTTCGTCGAGCGAACAGCGCGAGCACGCCTGCGATGATCAGCGCTGAGAAGATGCCGTGCGTGAGCACGTGGTGCCACTTGGCGTAGGACTCCTCGCCCGCGAGCAGCGTAAGCCCATCGAGATCGGGAAGAACTCCACCAAGCACCACCAGGATTCGATCGCGGCGCTCATTTAGTTTTTGCGCGGCGAGCCATGAGAGCTCGGCGTGGACGATCGGGTTCATGCAGGATCGCCCCCCTCCCGGCCTGCGGCCGACCTCCCCCCGCTGGCGCAGGGAGAGGTGATCATTCCGGAGTGGGCGAAGAGGGCTGCGGCGCCGGTGCATCACCACCGCCCATGCCGCCCTGCGCTTCACCGCCGCCCCGACGGCGACGACGACGACG
>CBIHPJ010000924.1:0-2876 GCA_966211295.1 uncultured Myxococcales bacterium
GTGAGCCCCGGGTACGCGTAAGGAACGGCGAGATCGATCCAGATCGCGACCTTCTCCGCGGGATACGCAGGGAGCAGTTTCTGCTTCAGGTCGAGTCCCGCCGCGCGCAGCTTCGCCTGCCCTGCGTCTCCCAGCCGCGGGCCGAGGAGCTTCACGAAGAGCGCATCAACTGAAGAGTCAAAGACGAGCCGCTGCGACACGCGCGCAGACTAACCAAAGAGCTTCACGGGACGCGGCGTGAAGTCAGGGAAGACATCTGTCACCCGCGCGGGAATTCCAGCGGCAGCGATCGTCTCCCAGAGGACCGAGCGGAGATCGGTGGTCACCGCGAGATCCCGCTGCTCATAGAGCTTCGCGGTGGAGAGACCAGGCCAGTCGCTCACCACGCGGCCGCCGCGCACGCCGCCTCCCATCACGAAGAGCGCGGACGCAGTTCCATGATCGGTTCCGTGCGTGCCGTTCTCCTTCGCGGTGCGGCCGAACTCCGTGAGCGTCACCACCACCACGTCGTCCAATTTCGGGCCGAGATCCGTCGCGAACGCGGCAAGACCTTCCGCGAGCATCTTGAGTTTGGGTGGGAGCTGATTCGCCTGCCCGAGGTGCGTGTCGAAGCCGCCGAGCTCGGTCACTCCGAGGCGGAGCCCCACGCCTCCGTGAATCAGCCTCGCGAGATCCTGGATCCGCTGGCCGAAAGCGCCCTTCGGATACGTCGCTCCATTCGCAGGTGCGGCCGAGGCCCAGGCTTCTCCTTGAATCGCGTCGAGTCCGTCGAACGCCTCCTGTCCGCTGGTGCGCAACGCCTCATCGACAGCACCGGCGTAGAGCGCCTCGAACGTCGCGCCAGCTGCGTTCACCCTGAAGCGCTTCAGCTCGGGGAAGGCGAGGGCGTGCGCATCGCCCGCCAGCGAGAGCGGAAGCATGTTCTGCAGCGCCACCGCGCGGAACGGAGCGGTGTCCTGCAGCGAGGCGAGCGCGCGATTGAGGTATCCGTCTGCGCGCTTCTGACCGGCCGCTCCCGATTCGATGAAGTCCTGCGCGTCGAAGTGACTCCGGCTCGGGTTCGCCTGGCCGACTGCGTGAACGATCGCGAGCGCCTTCCGCTCGTAGATCGGCTGCAGCGGAGCGAGGGCGGGGTGAAGCGTGAAGAAGCCGTCGAGCTTCGTGCCGTCAGCGACGAGCGTGCTGCGGAGCGACTTGAGCGACGGATCACCGCTGGGCTGCACCATCGCGAGGCCGTCGACTCCGCCGCGGAGGAAGATCGTGATCAGCGTGCGCTGCTTGCCGCTCGACGACGGTTGCGCGAGCGCGTGCTGCAACGCAGGAATCGAGAGACCCAGGGCCGTGAGGAAATCGCGTCGTCGGATCATTGGCGTTGGAACTCCGGTGAGCCGAGGAGCAACCCCGCGGCCTTCGACGGCTGAATCGGCCTCAACTCGCCGTAGACCTCTTCCGTGCTGAGGGCGCGCATCACCACGGCGCGCGTGGGCTCGGACAGAGGCTGACCGAGCACCTGCAGGCCGATCTCTTCGAGGGTGATGGGCAGGGAGACGGTGACGCCGCGGATGCGGTTGCTCGAGAGCGCGAGGCCGAAGTTGATGCGATTCACCAGCGCTCCTGCGCTCACCCACGGAGCGGCGTGCTCGGCGAAGCCTGTCGGAGGGTTGCAACGGTAGAGCGGCTCCCCCAGTTGCTCGAGCGCTTTGGTCAGCGGCGGCTGCACTTCATCGAGCGTGCCGATCGCGCGCACCGAGGAAGCGACGAACTCGAGCGGCGTCTTGGTCTTCGCGGCCAAGGCTTCGTCGCTCCAGAAGTACTTCGAGGTGAAGATCGCCTTCACGGTCTCGCGGAGATCTCCGTCGGTGCGCGTGAAGACGGCCGCGACTTCGTCGACGAGCTGCTGCGGTGGGTCGTCGCTCACGAAGCGGATGCAGAGCTTTCGCGTGAGGTGCTGCGCGGTCGCGGGGTGCCAGGCGAGGAAGTCGAGGAGCCGCTCTCCATCATCCATTCCTCCACCCGCCGAGAGGTTCAGCCCGAAGACCTCCTTGGGGCCGCTGTCGTGCGCTTCGGGATGAAAGGCGAAGGTGCCGAACTCGCCTTGCTTCGGTTTCACGTTGAGCGACCAACCACTCAGCGCCCGCGCGGCCTCGCGGACGTCGTCTTGCGTGTAGCCCGCGTTCACTCCGACGGTGTGCAGCTCGAGCAGCTCGCGCGCGTAGTTCTCGTTGAGGCCCGTGGGCATGTTCTTCGGCGGCTTCTTGCGGCGGCGCGGCATCTCGAAGCCGTCGCGAACGCTCATCCAGTTGTCGAGGTACCAGAGCATCGCGGGGTGATGCGCGGTCGCTCCGAGGAGCTCGCGGAACTTTCCGAAGACGAAGGGGCGAATGGCGTCGCGCTCGTAGGCGCTGATCATCCAACGCGTGCGGTTCTTCTCGGCGGAGACGTTGAAGTGGTTGAACCAGAAGTCGACGAGCACTTCTTCGAGCTGCCGCTTCGAGGTGATGGTGCGGATCAGCTTCGCCTGCTGCGCCTCGAGGAGGAGCTGGCGAGGGAGCTCGTCCTCGTTCTCCTTCATGATCTTCTTCTTGAGGCTCGGGTCTTCCTGGAGATCTTCCTTGGTGACGCCCAGCTCTTTCAGCTTCTGTTGAATCGGCGGGTATTGCTCGAAGGCCTGCGCGACGGAGAGCTGGAGGGTCTTCATGCCTGCGAGACGTTGCTCGACTCGTGCGTCGCGGCCGGGCTCGAGTTGGTCGGCGAGCCACGCGGCTTCTCCGACGCGCGCGATCTCGGCGAGATCAGCGGGTGAGGGGCCGAAGGCGGCGCGGTTCAGCAGGTGAACTGCGCGCTGGGGCGCGGCCCATCCGTTCTTCGGCAACACG
>CBIHPJ010000925.1:0-2874 GCA_966211295.1 uncultured Myxococcales bacterium
CGCGAGCCGTCTCGCGGCGCCGCGAAGCGGTGCCGAGGCAGCAGCGTCCCAGGAACGAGGGTCGGGGTGAGGGGCGAGCACACCCACCGCCGAAAATTTGCCCACTCAAAGCCCCGCGCCACACTCCTGTGACTGCCTGTCGCAGGAGGATTCCATGTCCTTTGACGTCGTGATGTTCGGCTCTCTCTCAGTCCCCGAGCGCAACGTAGAAGAGTGGCTCGGTGGCCAATTCGACGTGACCGAGTTCCCCTGGCTCGAGGACATCGGCGGAGTCGACGTCTCACACGACACGCCCGAAGCACTGATGAGTCTGCTCGGCGAAGTGACCTGCGCGCCGCACGAACTCTTCGAGGTCACGCTCGCCGACGGGAAGCTCACCGTGCAGTGCTACGTGAGCGAGGACACCTTCCGCGCGACGAACCAGGCGCTCGCGCTGCTCTTCGCTTCCTCCGCGGCATACGGCGGACTCGGTGAACTCTGCTTCACCGGTTACCAGGGCATCCGCTTCGGCGAGCGTCTCGTGGTGCGTGCCGCGCGCGCGACGTACTCGAAGGTGACGGGCATCGAGCTCGCGAAGCTCGAGCAGCAGAAGTCGTTCCAGTCGCTCGACGCGAAGATCCACGAGCGCTTCGACTCACTCGTGGGCCGCGAGGCGACGACCACCGATCTCCGCCGCTCGAAGTGGGTCATCAATCCCTTCACGGGCCGCAAGGTCCGCGTGGCGGACGACTCGGTCTCGCGCTGAGTCGTGGCGCCTCCCGTCGCGCATGACGGCTACGGGAAGGTCGCCAGGGGGCTGCTCCGCTGGGCGATGTGGCCGCTGGCGCTCTTGGCGTTGTGCTCCATCCCGATGTTGGTGACGACGATGGGGCATCCGTACGGGCACGACGACCGAGCGCGGCTCGATCTGAAGAATCTCAACAGTGCGTTCGAGGTCTATCGGCGCAAGCACGGCAGCTGGCCTGCGGAGACGGGATGGGCTCAGCAGCTCGTGGACGCGGGAATTCTCGCGCGCGAACCTCTCGACCCGTGGGACCACGCATACGAGTTCGCGCTCGTGTCGACGGACGGTGGGGAGCTCGTTCCGCGGCTGATCAGCCCTGGCCGCGACGGACAAGCGGGTACCGAAGACGACGTCCCAGCGCCGTCTTCTCGTTGATTCGTTAGTAGCTCACCGAGACGCCGATGCTCACCACGTGGCGCAGGTAGAGGAACTCGTTCTGCGGCAACACACCGAGATACCCGGCGTACCGAATATCGAGATCGAAATACCGCCCAAGCGGCTTCACCAACTTCACGGTGAGCGATGAGGTGTTCTCGTCTTCCTCGAGCACGGTGAGATCCGGCGAGAGGTACACGCCCTCGGGGAACACCGACGGCTGCCAGGTGATGGTGGTCATCAACATCAAGCTCCACGGCAACCGAAAGCCTGCGGTCGCGTTGAGGCGATGACGCTGCACGCTCTCTCCGTACGAGTTCGAGCTCTGATCGAAGTACGAGTACGAGAACGAGAACTGAAAGGGCCCTCGGAACGCGTAGGTCAGGCCTCCGCTGAACACCTGATCGACGCGGGTCACCGTGGGCGGCGCCATGCACTCCTCGGGCGGATCCGGAACCATGCAGCCCTCGGGGAGCGGCCTGGCACGCGCATCACCGTTGTACTTGCGCGGCATGTACGAGCCGAACCCCGAGATCGAGTGCCTCTTGGTCAACCGGTAGCGCGCCGAGATCATCGCGTCGGGGCCCGAGAAGCTGTACGCGAAGCGCGGCCGGAACAGGAATCGGTGCGCGTTGATCTGCACGCGCAGGTCGACGCTCGGATCCGGAAGGAAATCGATCAGCGCTCCTCCCATGAGATCGGTGTAGTCGCGCTCGGCGCCGCGGCGATCGCGCGCACGTCCCGAGAGGCCGAACTGGAAGTACTTCGCGAAGCTCACCGTGCTCTCGAGCTGCGCCGCCTGCACCACCGTGTCTTCGGTGGGGAGGAAGAGGAACTTGCGGCCGCTCACGTCGTAGCTGCCCGAGATGCGCACCCGCTCGCCCAGCAGCAACGCTCCGTCGAGCTGTCCCAGTCCGAAGAGGAAGAGATCGGGCTGCGTGCTCTTGTCGCTCGACACGAAGTCGCGGCGCGCGTTGGTGTCGACCGCGTTGCCGAGCCACAGCCGCGCGTGCCCCTGGAACTCGGCGGCCGACGCGTTGGCGGTCGTCAGCAACAACAATGAGGTGAGGAGGCATCGCACCACGAGCGGGCGCAACTTACTCGGTGGTGCTGTTGATTCGAGCCCCTTCGCGCTCGCCGATCAGCGAGCGGCGCTCGTTTGGCCATCCCGCGCGGCAGCACTTACAGTGCAACCGCTTGCGCCTCCTCCTTCTTACTGCCGCAATTCTCTTCTGCTCCGCATGCGGTCCGCTTCCCTTCACCACCACGGTGAAAGGTGAAGCCGTGATCCAGGGCAGCCCGCTGGGCCAGTTCTTCAACGTCTTTCCTCCGCTGAGCGGCTTCTCGAATCTGGATTTCGATCAAAACCAGGACTTCAAGAACAACGACGCGAACCGCATGGCGGTGAAGACGATGAAGGTGACGGCGTTCGACCTGCGCATCGTCTCGCCCACCACGCAGGACTTCTCGTTCATGCAGACGCTCGAGTTCGACGTGAAGGCCGGCGACAAGGAGCAGAAGGTGGCCAGCAAGAACGGCATCGACATGCTGGGCCTGATGGCTCCGAACCCGACGCTGAAGCTCGACGTGGTGGATGTGGATCTCGCCGAGTTCATCCACGCGGCGAACTTTTCCATCATCACGCGCGGAACGGGTCACCAGCCGCCGGAAGACACGCGGCTGGAAGCGACCGTGAAGTTCGCGATCACGCTGCT
>CBIHPJ010000926.1:0-2860 GCA_966211295.1 uncultured Myxococcales bacterium
CCTCGTACGCATCGGCGGTGGTGATGTAGTTGTCTTCGCCGGTGTTGATGATGATGCCGGCCATCGCGCAGATGCGGCGCGAGAAGTACTGATCGATGAACGTGCGACGCATGTTGATGTCGCGGAAAAGAATTCCGTACATCGCGTCGTTGAGGAGCATGTCGAGCCGCTCCCAGGCCGCCATGAAGGCGATCTCCGACATGCAGAGCCCCGAGGAGTAGTTGGTGAGCTCGACGTAGCGCTTCAGCTTGCGGCTCTCGTCGTCGAGGGCCTCGCGCATCACGCGGAAGTTTTCCTGCGTGGCGTAGGTGCCGCCGTAGCCCTCGGTGGTCGCGCCCTGCGGCACGTAGTCGAGGAGCGACTGCGCCGTGGAGCGGATCACGGCGATCACGTCCGCTCCGGCCTGGGCCGCGGCGCGCGCCTGGTCGACGTCGTCGAAGATGTTGCCCGTCGCGACGATCACGTACTTGTGCGGCGCGGGAGACATCGGGAACTCGCGCTTGAGATCGTTGCGCTTGGCGACACGCGACTTGAGCTCTTCCACGGCCGCGCGGGCCTCGGCGCGGACCTCGTCACGCAGCTTGGCTTCATCGGCCGGAGCGAGCGGCTTGAGCGTCTCGAGGGGAGCGGAGGTGAGGCGCTCCACGGCGTCGAGCGGGCTGCTGGCGCCCATGCGGAGCGCGCGGCCGTACCAATACGCAGCGCCCTTGTTGAGCACGCCGGCTTCCTTCAGCCGATCGCACATCAGGTTCACGAGCGGGGCACCGAGATTGCCCACGCCGTCGACTCCGAACCAGCGCAGCACGGTGCGCTCGACCGAGATGGTCGTGTTCTTGGAGATCAAATCGAAGATCGGATCCGTGATGTCGGAGGCGAGCTGTCGCGCTTCGGCGATCTGCTCGTCAGTAACGAAGAGCCCAGGCATGCGGCCCCCTTACATGAACACCGGCCGGGTGGGCAGGTTGCGAAGCCCCCCGCTCGTCTTACGCAAAGAGTCATGGAAACGACGCTCGGTCCCCAGGCGAATACCCATCGGACCTCCAACCTCGTGAAGACCGCGGTGCTCCTCGCGGGAATGACCGCCTTGGTGCTGGGCATCGGTCAGCTCATCGGAGGTCCTCGCGGGCTGCTGTACGCAGGCGCGATCGTGGTGGTGATGAACTTCGTGTCGTTCTGGTTCAGCGACAAGTTGGCGCTGGCGATGAACCGCGCGCATCCGCTCCCGCCGGGGCAGATCCCCGGGCTCGAGCAGATCGTCGCCAATGTCGCCCGCCGCGCGGACCTGCCGATGCCGAAGCTGTACCTCGTCGATTCGCCCACGCCGAACGCCTTCGCCACGGGGCGAAGCCCGGAAAAATCCGCCGTCGCGGTGACCACGGGGCTCTTGAGGACCCTCAATCCGCGCGAGCTGACCGGGGTGATCGCGCACGAGCTCTCGCACGTGAAGAACCGCGACACCCTCATCATGACGGTGGCGGCCACGCTGGCGGGCGTGATCACTCACGTCGCGCAGGCAGTCTTCTGGTTCGGCGGCTCGATGATGCGCAGGGACGACGATGATCGAGGAGGCAACGCGCTGGCCCAGCTCGGCGTGCTGATCGTCGCGCCGCTGGCGGCCACCCTGCTCCAGCTCGCCATCAGCCGTGCCCGCGAGTTCGACGCCGACGCCAGCGCGGCTCAGCTCACTGGGGATCCCGAGGGGCTCGCCAGCGCGCTGGGACGGCTCGAGTCGGGAAACCGGATGATTCCGCTCGATCACAGCCCCGCGACGGCCCACCTGTTCATCGTGAATCCCCTGTCGGGACGGGGCGTGATGGGCCTTTTCGCCACCCATCCTTCCATCGAGGACCGGATCGAGCGCCTCCACCAGATGCGCTGAGGGGGGTTCGCTTTGGAGGGAGCCCCTTATATAGGGCCCACCGTCGTTCATTCCTCCAGGAGCTTCTCACGTGATCCCAGTCATCATTCTGCTCGGCATCGCTCTCGCGATCAGCCTGGCGTTCAACCTCGGCATCGTCGGTGGCGGCCAGAAGCCGTCTCCGCAGGCCGCCGCCAACACCTCCTCTTCCTCGAAGAACGAAGCTCGTTCTGACGACGACCGCGCTCGCAAGCTCGAGAGCGACCTCGACAAGAAGAAGAAGGAACTCGAAGAGGTGAAGAAGGCCCAGGCCGAGCTCAAGGACGAGCTCAAGACCGCCAAGAAGAAGCTCCACGATCAGCGCGAGAGCGACAAGTCGGGCGATGACCTGGTCAAGGCCCGCGCCGAGGTCGAGCGCGCCGCGTCGATTCAGCTCGAGAGCACCCGCGCCGAGCTCGCCACTGCGCTCGCCGACATTCAGAAGCTGAAGATCGAGGCCGAGGGCAAGAAGAAGGCGGCCCCCGTCGTCGAGAAGAAGGAAGAGAAGAAGGAAGAAGTGAAGGCCGAGAAGCCGGCCGAGGTCGTGACCCGCGTGATCCGCGAGCTGTCCGACGTCGAGAAGGAGCGCATCGCCAAGCTCGAGGCCAGCTCCTCGAACGATCGCAAGAAGGCGAACGAGCTCGACCGCGAGCTGAAGAGCGTGAAGGCGAAGATGGACCGCCAGGCCCGCGACTCGAAGCGCGTGTACTCGGAGGCTGAGCTCGCTCGCGACAAGTTCCGCGCCGTCGAGATGCGCCTCAACCGCACCATCATGGAGAACGACCTCCTGAAGCGCGCGATCAAGGACCTCGAGAAGAAGTCGGGCGTCCACGCGGGCCCGGTCGAGCTGACCACCGAGGAGGTCGCGAAGAGCGACGCCGACATGAAGTCGAAGTTCGCGGCTGAAGACGCGGCGGCGGCCGAGGCGAAGGCGAAGCTCGAGGCGGCTCCGGCGACCCAGCT
>CBIHPJ010000927.1:0-2858 GCA_966211295.1 uncultured Myxococcales bacterium
CCTTGTGGTGGGCGTCGGCGCGTCCGCGGGCGGACTCGAGGCCATCAGCGCGCTCCTGCGTGGGTTGCCGGGCGACGCGCCCGTGGGCTTCGTCGTGCTTCAGCACCTCGACCCGAAGCACCCGAGCACCTTGCCCGAGCTCCTTGCGCGCCAGACCTCGCTCAAGGTGATCACCGCCGCCGACGGCGCGCTGGTGGAAGCGGGGCAGGTGCACGTCACCCCGCCGGACTCTGATCTGCGCATCTCCAACGGCCGTCTGCAGGTCGTCCCTCGCCCTGCGGGGGTGCCTCATCTTCCCATCGACAACTTCTTCGACTCGCTCGCGCGTGATCGCGGCCGCGGCGCCGCGGGCGTGGTGCTCTCCGGCACCGGCGCCGATGGCGCTCTCGGTGTGTGCTCGCTGCGCCGCGCGGGAGCGAGCACGTTCGCGCAAGACAAGAGCGCCCTGCACACCGACATGCCCCAGGCCGCCACCGCTACCGGCTGCGTGGACCAGGTGCTGACGCCAGCGGAGATCGCCGAGCGGTTGCTCCAGCAGACCGAAGACCAGCAGGCGGAAAACGGATCCGGGTTCGAGCAAGACGAGGCGATGGCGATCGCCGAGGCGTGCTCGATCTTGCGCAGGGCCACCGGCACCGACTTCTCCAGCTACAAGCTCGCGACGATCCGTCGCCGGTTGCGCCGCCGGGTGGCGCTGCGTGCGCACTCGAGCCTCACGAAGTACCTCGAGGTGCTCGAGCGCGATCCCAACGAGGTCGGCGCGCTCGCCGAAGACCTCCTCGTTCACGTCACCAACTTCTTCCGCGACGCCGACGTCTTCGCCGCGCTCTCGAGCCGGGTGCTGCCTCAGCTGCTCTCCGAGAAGGCCCCTGGAGAGCCAATTCGCGTCTGGGTGCCGGGCTGTTCCAGCGGCGAAGAGGTGTACTCGCTCGTCATCGCGCTCACCGAGTTGATCAACGCACCGGGAGAACGTGGAGCACAGGGCGCAGGCGGCGAGGTGCAGCTCAAGGTGTTCGGCACTGACCTGAGCGACAGGGCGCTCGAGAAGGCTCGCGCCGCCACGTACCCCGAGAGCATCGCGAGCCACGTCTCGCCCGAGCGGCTGGCGCGCTTCTTCCTGCGCACCCCTCAGGGCTTTCAGATTCGCAAAGAGGTGCGCGAGCTCTGCGTCTTCGCCAAGCAAGACATCACGCGCGATCCTCCGTTCTCGAACCTCGATCTCGTCAGCTGCCGCAACCTGATGATGTACCTCGCGACGGAGGCGCAGCGGCAGCTGGTGCCTACGCTGCAGTACGCGCTGCGCGTGGGCGGGGTGCTCCTCCTGGGAGCAGCAGAGACGCCGGGCGCGCACTCCTTCGAGGTGGTCGACGCCACGCGCCGCATCTACCGACGCGGCGCGCATCCTTCGCGCGCGGAGTTCTTGTTGAGCGAGCCACGCTGGTTGGCGGCCCGACTGGGCGCGCGCCCCTCCGCCACGCTGCCGGCCCAGAGCGAGGTGGAGCGCGAGGCTGATCGCGCGGTGCTCGCGGCGCACGCGCCGTCGGCCGTGGTGGTGACCGACGAACTCTCGATCGTGCAGTTCCGCGGCGCGACCGGGCCCTTCCTCGAACCCGCGCCGGGAGCCCCGACGCTCGATCTCTTGAAGCTCGCGCGCGAAGAGCTGCGCATCGATCTTCGCGCGCTGCTCGAGCAGGCCCGCCAGACCGGCGCGCGCGCCTGCTCTGAACAGCGCACGCTCGAGGAGGGCCGCCGGGTGAGCCTCGAGGTGATCCCGCTGCTCCCGCCGGCGGTGGCGGAGCGCCACTTCATCGTGCTCTTCAGGGAAGCGCCGCCCGCGCCCGCTCCCGATCGGCCGGTCGAGAACGCGCAGCGCGCCGTGGAGGAGGCGCTGCACCGCGAGCTGGCCTCGACGCGCATGTACCTCCAATCGGTCATCGACCAGCTCGAAGCCGGCAACGAAGAACTGCGCGCCGCGACCGAAGCGGCGGTGAGCAGCAACGAGGAACTGAAGAGCACCAACGAGGAAATGCAGACCGCGCGCGCGGAGCTGCGGGCGACGAACGAGCAACTCTCCACCGTGAGCGGAGAGATGGCGCAGCGCGACTGCGAGGCGTTGCGCATCAGCGAAGACTTGAGCAACGTGCTCAACAACGTCGGCATCGCCATCGTGATGCTCGGGCGGGACGCGCGCATCCGCCGCTTCACGCCGTCGGCGGGCCGCCTGCTCAACCTGATCGCCACCGACGTGGGCCGGCCCATCTCGGACATCAAGCCGAACCTGCGCGCGCCTGACCTGCTCCAGCTGGTGAACGACGTGCAGGAGCGCCTGGTGCCGCGCGAGCGCACGGTGACCGACGAGTCGGGTCACTGGTACCAGCTCACGGTGCGGCCGTACCTCACCGCCAATGGCCGCAATGACGGCACGGTGATGACGGTGGTCGACGTCGACGCGATTCAACGCGGCAAGACGCTGCTCGCCGAGGCGCTCGACTACGCGGAAGGCATCGTCGACACGGTTCGCGATCCGCTCCTCGTGCTCGACGAGCACCGCAAGGTTCGCTCGGCGAATCGTTCGTTCTACCGGAAGTTCCAGGTGAACCGCGAAGAGCTCGAGGGAAAGCAGTTCGAGCAGCTGGGGAACCCTCGCTGGGTGCCTCCGGTGCTGATCGCCGCGCTCGATCGCCTCGCGGCGCACCCGGTCACCGAAGAGTCGCGCCTCGAAGACACGCCCAGCCGCTTCGCCGGCCGCTCGATGCTGGTGTCGGGCCGCCCGTTGCTCCGCGGCGGGCAGGCGCCGTGGGTGTTGCTCGCGTTCGAAGATCTCACCGAGCAGATGCGCAGCGACGCGGCGGTGCGGC
>CBIHPJ010000928.1:0-2848 GCA_966211295.1 uncultured Myxococcales bacterium
GTCGCCTGCATGTGCGCGTAGATCACCGTCGAGCCCACGAACTTGAAGCCGCGATCCTTGAGCGCCTTGGAGAGCGCGTCTGACTCCTTCGAGGTCGCCGGAATCTGACTGCTCTGCTTCCAGCGATTCACGATCGGCTTCCCACCCACGAAGCCCCAGATGAACTCGTCGAAGCTGCCGAGCTCCTCGACCAGCGCGAGGAACTTCTTCGCGTTGTTCACCGCGGCTTCGACCTTCTGGCGATTGCGCACGATGCTCGGGTCGAGGAGCAACTTCTCCACGCGCGCGGGAGTGAACCGCGCGACCTTCTTCGGATCGAAATCGGCGAACGCCTTCCGATACCCCGCGCGCTTGTTGAGAATGGTCGACCACGAGAGGCCAGCCTGTGCTCCCTCGAGGATCAGAAACTCGAAGTGTTTCTGGTCGTCGTGCACGGGCACGCCCCACTCCGTGTCGTGGTACTTCCACATCTCTTCACGCACGGCCCACGGGCAACGCACGAGCTTCTCGGTCATGCCGCGGGTCGTATCATCGGACCCCTTCGCGGGCGCGTCTCCCCGATCAGCCAGCCGCTTCCTGGGTGTGCGCCACAGCACGTCTGACGGCACGCGTGATGCTCCTCTCTGGAGGGCATGCGCGAGTTCCGCAGAGCCCTGCTGCCGTCGCTGCTGATCACCTCGCTGAGCCTGGTCCCCTCGTACTTCGCGCACCGGCTCTTCGGCCTCGCGTTCGCGCCCTTCCTGCTCCTGGACTGGCTCACGCGCTGGCTGCCGGGCGGCCTGATGACGGCAGGCATCGAGCTCCTGGTGAAGGCGATCCGCGCGCTCGGGCTGGGCCCGACCTCGGTGGTGGCGAAAGGGGCAGAGCAGGCGCTCGCGGTGATGATCGCACTCACGCTCGGCACCGTCGTGGGCGCGCTGCTGGGTCTCGTCCGCAGAGGGCGGATGGTGAGCTGCGTGAGCGCTGGTTTGGCCGGCGGCGTGGCGTTGGGGCAGCTCGCGCCGGACGGGGCCTCGGCCGTTTGGTTGTTGGCGATCTCGCTCACCTGGGGCCTGGCGATCGCATGGACCTCGCAGCACACCTCGCTCCAGGTCGAAGCGGCCGGCCGCCGCCGCTTCATCGTGCGCCTGGGGAGCGCGACCGCCACGGTGCTGGTGCTGGGCGCCGCGGTGGAGCTGCTCCTGCCGCGGCGCCGAGGGCGCACCGGTGGCGGCCTGGCCTGGTCGAAGACGCACGAGCTCCCGAACGCGGACGCCGCGGTGCAGCCCGTCGCGGGCACGCGCCCCGAGCTCACGCCCGTCGACGAGCACTACCGCATCGACATCAACGCCGTGCCACCGCGAGTCGACGAGGCCCAGTGGCGGTTGCACGTGAGCGGCCTCGTCGCGCGGCCCAAAGAGTTCACCCTCGAGGAGCTGCGTGCCTTCGAGCCGGTGCACCGCTTCGTCACCCTGGAGTGCATCTCGAACCCGCTCGGGGGAGATCTGATCGGCACCACGAGGTGGACCGGGGTGAGCCTGCAGCGGCTGCTCCCCGAGCTGGAGCTCTTGCCCGAGGCCACCCACTTGCGCATCGACGCCGCTGACGGCTTCTTCGAGTACGTGGCCCTGGAGACGCTGCGTACCGACGAGCGCTGCCAGCTCTGCTACGCGTGGGACGGCCTCCCGCTCACCCGCGAGCACGGGTTTCCGCTCCGCATCTACCTCCCCGATCGCTTCGGCATGAAGCAGCCCAAGTGGATCACCTCGCTGCGCGCGGTGAGCGGCTGGGAGCCGGGCTACTGGGTGGAACGCGGCTGGTCTCGCGAAGCGCTGATGAAGGCCACCTCGGTCATCGACACCATCGTCCCCGGTCGCACCCAGGTCTCGCTGGGCGGTATCGCCTTCGGCGGCGCGCGGGGCGTCTCTCGCGTGGAGGTGCGCGCCGATGGAGGCCCGTGGACGCAGGCCCAGCTGCGCACGCCGCTGTCAGGCACCACGTGGGTGATCTGGCGCGCTGAATGGCCCTTCGCTCCGGGTGAGCACGTGTTCGAAGTGCGCTGCACCGACGGCGAGGGGCGGCCCCAGCCCGTCGAGCCCGCGGAGCCCCATCCCGATGGAGCCAGCGGCGTGTTCCGGATCCGGCGGCGCGTCGGTGAGTCGTAGCGAGTGGACGGTCACTCGACGGTGACGAGCGAGTAGTTCATCCACACCTGCCCGCGCTTGCGATCGAAGCGAATGCGCGAGGCATCAGTACCGGTGACCTCGACCACGAACTCCTCGGGCAGCTGATCATCTCCCGCCGCGTCCGGGCTCCACTCGGGAGGAGCCTTCGTCACCCTCCACTGTCCATTGGTGATCAGCAGCGTCACCGCCTGCCGCACGCGGATCACGCAGCGCTCAGCCGACGAGCTGTAGTGCACGTCGAGCTCGAAGGTCTCTTTGCCGATGGGCAGCTGCCTCGGCATGTACATCGCCATCTCCATCGACGAGAGACCGGCGGGAGAGAGAAAGAGGTGTCCCACGTCATCGACGCTGAGCGGCAGGGTGAGCGTGAGCGTCTCAGGCGCGGTCTGCTCGAGATGGAACTTGTTCAGATCCCAACCGGTTCCTGAATCCGAAATCGACCAGCGCAATTTGCCGATCGCCTCATCGCGCGACTGAGCGGTGAGGCCGGGGATCACGCGCGTGACGGTCGCCTTGCTGTCGAGCAGCGCGGTGTCGCGATACTCGGGGTAGCCCTGAATGAGCGCGGTGCGGAGATCAGTGCTCCTCCGCACCTGCGCGGCGGCGCCTGAGTCCACGCCCGCATCGGCCGTTCCTTTTCCACACTTCGCGCAGCCCGAGAGGAGCGCGAGCAACCACAGCCA
>CBIHPJ010000929.1:0-2828 GCA_966211295.1 uncultured Myxococcales bacterium
CCGGTCACGGTAGTCGCGCCGCAGCGCCGAGCAGCTCATCACCGCGCCGTCGGGACCGAACTTGTCGACCGAGGTGATCTTCGAGTCCTTGAAGAGAGACACGTAGAACTTCGCGGCCTCTTCGGCCTCGGTGTTGAACCACAAGAAGGGAGTGATCTTCTGCGCTGCTGCCATGGGCTTGCTCCTGGTTGGATGTTGTTTCGCCCTTGAGTCGGAGCCGAGCGGCGGTTCTCTACATGGGGAATTTCCGCGGCATTTCTTTCTGACAACGGCTCAACGATCTCAAGTGTTTGTGCGTCGATTCGGACGGAGCGGAAGACCACTGTTTCGAATTTATAAACAATCGCGTATCGAAAACACAGTCACTCAGAACAATCGCGCTGTGGCCTTATCTCTCCACCCGGAAGGCCGCCCGGGATCGGAGGTCACGCCATGTTTCGAACGTCACTGCTCGTCGTCGCGCTGTTCATCACGGGTTGCGGAATGGAAGCCCAGGTGCCGCGCCGCGGAGAAGAGCCGCAGGAGCTCACGCACCAGGAGCCGACGAATCAGCAACCTGCGAGCGAGCGGCTGCGGATTCAGGAGTTGCCCGCGGTGAGGCCGAGCTTCGCTCCTCAGGAGCTGGTGCCGGTGATGGACACGCTGAGCATTCACTCGATGCCTGTCGCGGACGGAACCGAAGTCCGCTTCGTGCTCGGGTTGATGGGGTGCGGGATCTCGGTGGTCGCGCAGGGTTCGGCGCAGGTGCGCGGTGGTGCGTTCGAGATTCAGTACGACCCCGCGCTTTCGGAGTTCGGACAGATGAGCCTGTTCTTCCAGATCGGCTCCGAGGTCTGTGACCCCGAGACGACGCAGGTTTACGAGGTTCCGGCGCAGTTGCCCGGGAGTGTGGATCTCTCCGTGCTGCCCACGGAGTCGTTCGCGGGTTGCTGGTTGTTCGGGAACTGAGAGCGAATCACCGGCAGGTCTGGCGCACGTTCATCATCGGAGGACCTCCGATGAGACACTTCGGCGCCATGCAGGTCGCTGGCGGCGAAGCTGAGCACTGAGAGGGCAACACCTTCTGCGCCGTTCCTCCACACGGAGGAGCGGTCGGCCCCGCCCAGCCCGTGGTGGTCGCGCAATCACAAGGTGCGAGCTGCTCATCGTGCGCCGCGACGTACATCTCAGATGGCAACGGAGCGTGCGTGCTGGCGCGACGTGCTCTACTGGAGCGGAAGTTCGCGCAGCGTCTTCGCCATCGTCGCGAAGAGCGCTGCGCGCTCGTCTCCGGTGCGGCTGAAGAGACGGAACCAGTCGGTGCGCAGCGGCCGCTTCGGGAGAAGTCTCACGAGGCGGTTTCGCTTCAGATCGTCGGCGACGAGGTACTCGGGGAGCACGGCGACTCCGTGACCTTGCAGGACGACCTCGCGGACGGCGGCGATGGTGCCCATCGAGAGCAGATCTCCGAAGGCGAGGTCTGCACCGCCGGGAGCGCCGCGCAGGTACGAAGCGAGTGGCTGCGTGGAGTCGATGTCGATCAGCCGGTGCGCGCGGAGATCGCTGTCCTTCTTGAGCGGCACTCGCGCGAGGTGTTTCGGGGCGCCGACCAGTGCGTACAGCTCTTCGTGCAGTGGATCGCCGAACAGCGAAGGATCCACGATGCGCATCGATCCGATCGCGCAGGGCAGGGTGCCTTCACGCACACGCGCGAGAAGATCCGCGCCAGCTCCGAAGGAGAGGTGGAAGGTGACGTGCGGCAGCGCCTGTTGAAGTGCGGGCAGCGCAGGCAGCACCCAGGACATGCCGAGCTCGTGACGAGTGCCGACCGTGACGTCGACGGGCGGAGGGCCGAGCTCACCTCTCGCAATTCGCATCGCGCGCTCGGCGCGAAGCAGCGCGTCCTTCGCGGCGGGAAGAAGTGAGGCCCCCGCGTCCGTGAGCTGAACTGATCGCGTGGTGCGCTTGAAGAGTGGCTGACCGAGTTGATCCTCGAGCTGCTTGATACGGCCGCTCACCGCAGCGGGAGTCAGGGCCACGGCCTTCGCCGCCGCGCGGAAGTTGAGGCGCTGGGCCACTTCCACGAAACAACGAAACGAATCCAATGAAGGGAGGACTGTCAGGTTCACCTGAACAGTCTATTCCGAAGCGCGCTCAACTCGGAGCAGGCAACTTCCCAACCTTGTACCAACCGACCAGCGGTGACGGGACCGGCGACGCGCGCGAGATGTAGATGTTCCCATCAGCGACATACGCGCTGGCACGAGTGTTCGAAGCCGCGTGCGGAATGTTCTCCACCGTCGGCCTCCGTCCACGAACGATCGCCGGCGGAGCGGAGAGCTTGGTGCCTCGCCCACTATCCAAATACGCGAGCACCTCACGCTTCACGACGGCCTGCAGCTCGGCGTCCGTGTACTGCTTCGGCTCGACACCCGACGTGCGCAGCCACTTGAAGTCGTCGCGCAGATCCACGGGCAGCTTGTTCGCATCCGCGAGTGACAACTTCCCGTCCGGCCCGGCAGCGAGCTTCGCGGCACGCTCGACCTCGATGCGCGCGACGTCGACCAGCTTGTTCACCGACGCGCTCTGCTGACCGAAGGAGTCGAGCATCTTCACCGCGCTGTCCGAGAACAGTCCGTTGCTGTCAGTGCGCTCAGCGAGCCGCTTGGCTTCGGTGCGCGACACGCGGCCGTCCCTGCCAGCGGCGAGTTTGAGCGCGGCCTCGAACCGCGTGGTCCATTCCTGCGTGAACGCCTTCACCGTCGGGGCTGACTTGAAGATCGGCATGGGCCCCCGACTATGGCCGCGACCTCGTGATCGGCCAAGATGAGCCGGTGCGAAAGACGCTG
>CBIHPJ010000930.1:0-2828 GCA_966211295.1 uncultured Myxococcales bacterium
AACGGGAAGGGCCTCACCATCATCGCGAACAACTGCGGCACCACGGATCGGGGGCTCGGCGTCCTGCTCAAGAACAAGCAGGTCAAGAAGATGGTCTCGTCGTACGTCGGCGAGAACAAGGAGTTCGAGCGCCAGTTCCTCTCGGGTGAGCTGGAGGTCGAGCTGAACCCGCAGGGCACGCTCGCCGAGCGGATTCGCGCGGGCGGCGCCGGCATTGGCGGCTTCTACGTGCGCACGGGTGTGGGGACCGAGGTCGCCAAGGGCAAGGAGACCAAGGTCATCGACGGTCAGGAGTACGTGCTCGAGAAGCCGCTCAAGGCCGACTTCGCGATCGTTCGCGCCTGGAAGGCAGACACCTGGGGCAACCTCGTCTTCCGCAAGACCGCGCGCAATTTCTCGCCGCTGATGTGCATGGCGGCGAAGGTGACCATCGTCGAGGCGGAGCACATCGTGCCCGTCGGCCAGCTCGAGCCCGATCAGATTCACGTGCCGTCGGTCTACGTGAAGCGCGTCGTGCAGTCGGCGGGCCTCAACAAGTGGATCGAGCGGCGCACCGTCCGCAAGGCGTCGTAGTTCCGAAGAAAGAGAGACACGCACATGGCACTCACTCGTGAACAGATCGCTCAGCGCGTCGCCAAGGAGCTCCGCGACGGCTTCTACGTCAACCTCGGCATCGGCCTCCCCACGCTGATTCCCAACTACATCCCGAAGGGCGTCGAGGTCGTGCTCCAGTCGGAGAACGGCATGCTGGGCACCGGGCCGTACCCGATCGAAGGCCAGGAAGATCCCGATCTGATCAACGCGGGCAAGGAGACGGTGACCGAGCTCCCGGGCGCGGCGTTCTTCGACTCCGCCGCCTCGTTCGGAATGATCCGCGGCGGGCACATCGATCTCGCCGTGCTCGGCGCGATGGAGGTGAGCCAGTTCGGCGACCTCGCGAACTGGATGATCCCCGGCAAGATGGTGAAGGGCATGGGCGGCGCGATGGATCTCGCGGTGGGCGCCAAGCGCGTGGTGGTCGCGATGGAGCACGCCACCAAGGACGGCGGGCACAAGATCTTGAAGGAGTGCACCCTGCCGCTCACCAGCAAGCGCTGCGTGCACGCGCTCTGCACCGACCTCGCGTGGATCGACGTCACTCCCGAAGGCCTGGTGCTCAAGGAGCTGGCGCCCGGAGAGACCTTCGAGTCCGTGCAGAAGCTGACCGGCGCCCCGCTCAAGAAGGCAGCCGATCTGAAGACCATGGAGATCTGAGGGCCGATGGGCTGGTAAGTCGTTTCGCCTTCGGTCCCTTATGACTAGGCTCCGCGCACCATGAGCGACGACAAGGGCTCGCAGCCAGTACGCAAGTCGGAGCGCCTGCAGCACGAGCTGCTGGTCGCCTACCGCACGGTCGACGGTTTCATCACTGACTGGGCGGTGAACATCAGCCGCGGCGGCATCTTCATCAACACGCGCAACCCGCTCGCGGTCGGCAGCATCGTGCGCTTGATCGTGTCGCTGCCTGACGCCGCGTTCCCGTTCGATCTCACCGGCCGCGTGATCCGCGCGCATCCTCCGGATGCCGATTCGGACCAGGTGCCGGGCATGGGCCTCGAGTTCGTCGACATCGACGAAGACAAGAAGGGCCGCCTCGCGCGCTTCGTCGATCGGCTGCGCGCCGAGCTGCCTGACGCGCCTCCGCCTTCGAAGAAGTGAAGTGACGGCGTCGTGAGGCTGGAACTCCTCGTCGAGAGGCTGGCGAATTCAGGTGACGGCGTGGCCCACTACGAGGGCCGCGCCGTTTTCCTTTCTGGGGCGTTGCCGGGTGAGCGCGTGCTCGCCGAGGTGACGGACTCGGGGAAGACGCTGCGCGGTGAGGTGGTGCAGCTGTTGGTGCCGAGTCCTCAGCGCAGGCCTCCGGTGTGTCCGATCGCGGATCGCTGCGGTGGCTGCGATTGGATGCATCTGCAGGACGATGCGCAGCTCGTGCACAAGCAGGAGATCGTGCTCTCCACGCTCGAGCATCTCGGGGGGATTGCGCGGAGCTCATTCGAGCTGCTGCCCACGGTGCGTTCGCCCGAGGCGATCGGGTACCGGCGGCGTGCGGTGCTTCACCCCGCGGGGAGTGGGCTGGGGTTTCACGGCCGGCACTCTCATGAACGAGTCGAAGCGCCGCGGTGTCCGGCGCTGACGAAGCCGCTGGCGGATTTTCCGGCGCAGCTCGCGGCGCGGCTCGGGGCGAACACGCTCAAGGAATTGGAGGAAGTGCGGCTGCTCGAGTGTGAGGGCCGGGTGGCGGTGAGCCTGCACTTCAAGGCGCAGCTGCGGCCCCGGCATCGCGAGGCGATCGAGCTCGCGCTGCGTGACGGAGTGATCGACGGCGCGATCCTGCACCCCGGGGAAGGGAAGGGGCAGGCGGAGCTGATGGGTGACCCGGTGCTGGATGAAGACGGGCTGATGCATCGTCCGGATGGGTTTGCTCAGGCGAATGTGCCGGTGAATCGGCGGCTCGTGCAGGCGGCGGTCGAGTTGCTCGATGGGCGGGCTGCCGAACGAGTGCTCGAGCTCTACGCCGGGAATGGCAACTTCACGTTTCGGGTGGCTCCGAACGTGGCGCAGGTGACGGCGGTGGAGTCGGCTGCGCTCTCGGTCGCGCTGGCGCAGAAGGCGGCGCTGAAGCAGGGCGTGAGCAACGTTCGGCTCGTTCAAGGCGACTCAGAGAAGATCGCGGATGGTCTGGTGCGCGAGGGCGCGCGCTTCGAGAAGTTGCTCGTCGATCCGCCGCGTGCCGGTGCTCCGGGAGTGGCGCGCTGGGCGTCGGGTCTGCTCGTCGAGCGCGTGGTCTA
>CBIHPJ010000931.1:0-2828 GCA_966211295.1 uncultured Myxococcales bacterium
TCCGTCGCTGGAGAGAGCGCAGGGGACGACGGAGGACGCGCTCGATCAGACGGTGAGATCTCCGATGACTCGGCGCATGCGGAGTCCGGTGCCGTTCATCGCGATCTTCGTGATCGTGGTGTGTGGTGCGGCGGGTGTACTGGTGGGGCGGAGGACTCCTGAGCCTCCGGCTCCGACTCCGACTCCGGTGATTGTTGCTCCACCGCCTCCGTCTGCTCCTCTCGTGGTTGCTCCGGTCGTTGAGGATGCGGGCGTTGTGTTTGCTGAGGTGGTCGTTCGCAAGCCAAAGGGGCATGCCCTCACCCCGACCCTCTCCCGCGGGGAGAGGGAGGTAATTGATGCAGGGGGTCCTCTGCTCGCGGTGAAGGGCGTGACGATCATCGAGACCGGGAGCGATCGGAAAGATCTGCCGATTGACTTCGATCCACGCGCGTTCGATGCAGTGGCGTACATCACGAAAGCTCAAGCGCTCGCGCGCGCGAACTATCCCGACGCGGTGCTAACCAACTTCAACGTGTCGGGTCTCTTCACCGGCGATCTCGTTGACATGACGCTCAGCAAGGAGTTCCACGCCGACTATTACTTCCGCTCTCCCGCGAAGAGCGTGGCGGATCCTCGGCTGCGCGAAGAGGATCAGGACATTCCCTGTCTTCACTACGTCGTGGTGAGCGCGAAGAAGATCGAGTCGTACCCGGCCGAGAGTTTCCGCGCGTGCAAGGAGAAGCCGCTCCCTCGCATCAAGTGCTCGATGAGCGCGGCGGTGAAGCAGGCGCCTGAGCCGAACAAGGCGATGAACGTCTCGTGGCTGCACGACGGCTGGTACCTCGACTTCGGCTCGAGTGACGGCTCGATGTCGGTGACTTGCCCGTGAGCCGCGAAGAACTCGAAGACGTCTGGCCTCTGCTGGCGCGCCGCCGCATCTTTCAGTTCGCCAACGCCACCCAGTCCGCTCCTGAACCCTTGATCGCTCGACTGCTCAAGAAGATGGAGCGCGAGAAGCCCAACGATGCGGTCTCGATCTTCCTGCGCAGCGCGGTCGACGAACGTGCTCTGCGCGAATCGTGGAAAGTCGCGGTCACGACGCTGAAGGCGATCGGCGCGTATTACACGTGGGGCTCGAAGCCGAAGCGCGAGAAGCTCAACGCTGCCGCAAAGCAGCCTCGCCTCGTCACTGCGTTCCAGGTCGCTGCCGTTGGTGGAGAGGACGTGCCCGTCGACTACCTGGCAGTCCTTGTGGTCGATGGCTCCGACGCTTCGATCGACGCGCTGATTCCGCACTTCGACGCCGCGAGAAAAGATCCGACGCGACTCGACGAGCTGTCGATGCTCTCCACCTTCGCGAAGGACACCGCCGCGCTGAATCAGCTGATCGCGCGCTCGAAGGAACAGCTCGAAGATCGCAAGGCTTCAGGCCCCTCCCTGCAACTCGCAAAAGAGCTCGGCATCGCAGGCAAGGGACGCTTCCGGGTTCACGTGAGAGGCGCGGGCCCGCCCGATGACGAGACGTCCTTCGAGATCTTCCTCGACAGCAAAAGCCCCGGTGACTTTCGCGTGTGGACCTTCTTGAAGGGCAGACGCACCACGTTCACCGCACGCGAGCTCCAGTTCGACGATCTCAATGCGGGCCGCTGCGAGCTCGCCGAGCTTCCGAAGTGGCTCGCCGCTCGACAGACCTCGCTCGGTACGCGCTGGAATCAAGAGACGATCAGGACGGAGTACCTCAAGGGCAAACGCCTCCAGATCTTCCTCGACTGGCTGCTCGGTCCTTCGCGCTGATCAGCGACGCTGCAGCGTCATCTGGTTGGTCAAGAACGGACGCCCGCCCGTGCAGTTGTCCCCGAACTCCCGCGTCTTCACCGGTCGCTGTGAAACAGCCGAACGACAGGAACACGACTGCGCCCGCGAGCACTCTCAACCGAAACAGCTCGAGCCCCTTTTCATCGGCCGATGCGAACCCTACCTCGCAACTCTTCGCGAGCGAGCGACCGTCACGCATTACGCTCCGGGTCGATGGCAACCTATGACGAGGCGGTCGCTGAGCTCTTCCGCGGACCGCACGCGACCTTCGTGGCGGAGCGCAAGAGACTCGCGGGCGAGCTGAAGGCCGCTGGTGACAAGAGTGGGGCGGCTGCGCTCGGAAAACTGGGGCGTCCTCCGATCTCCGCCTGGGCGGTGAATCAGCTGTGGTGGCAGGCGCGCGAGGAGTTTCAGACGTTCCTCGATTCGGCGAAGCGCATGCGTGAAGGCGACCTGAGCGCGACGCCTGCGCATCGTGAAGCGGGCAACGTGTTGCGTGCACGCGCGGAGAAGATCCTCACCGAGGCGGGAAATGCGGCGGCGGATTCGACGCTGCGGCGGATCACCACCACGTTGTCTGCGATTGCGGCGCATGGAGGGTTCGATCCGGATCCTCCGGGATCGCTGCAGGATGATCGTGATCCGCCTGGCTTCGAGGCCGCGGGGATTCCGGCGATCGTTCCGATGATCGCGAAGGCTGCGACTGCGGCGGCTGCACCGAAAGCAGAGTCAGCGGAGCCGGTTTCTGCCGAGCAGGAGAAGATCGATCTTGCTGCCGCTGAAGCGGAGAACCGGCGTCAGGCGGAGATCGCCGCTGCGGAGAAAGAGCGGAAGGATCGTGAGCTCAAGATCGCTCGTGAAGAGGTTGATCGGATTCGCGCGGAGATCTCGGCTTTGCAGCGGCAGGTGCTGGAGGCTGAGGGACGTTTGGTTACCGCTCGGAAGCGAGTGAGTGATTTGGAGGCTTAGTTCACGCGCCCTCATACTTCTTCTTCGACACCGAGCGCCCCGAGGATTACGCGTAGCGCTCC
>CBIHPJ010000932.1:0-2825 GCA_966211295.1 uncultured Myxococcales bacterium
ACCACCGAGCGGCGGTTCGTGTACTTCACGTACTCGCGCACCTGGCGACGGAGCGTGCGCTGCACCACCGGCGCGATGCGCTCTCTGATCTCCTTCGAACCCTGATCCGTCAGCGCACCGTTCTCGGGATCGATCGGGAAGTGCGCGCGGAAGGCTTCTTCAGGTCCGAGGATCGCCTCGTCGATGAGCGACATCAGACCGAAGAGCTCGGTCATCGCGTTCTGCAGCGGAGTCGCGGTGAGCAGCAGGCGCGGCGCCTTGCCCATCGCGATCTTCAGCGCCTTGCCCATCTTGTTGGTGGGCTTGTGCGAATTGCGGAGGCGGTGCGCCTCGTCGATCACCACCAGGTCCCAGTTGATCTGCGAGACCAACTCGGAGCGGCCCGCGGCGAACGGGTGCGAGGCGATCACCACCGGCACCGGCTGATCGAACGCGTTGCCCGTGGCGCGAATGGTGCGGCCGTCGACCACGATCGAGTCGAGGTCGAACTTCTCTTTGAGCTCCACCTGCCACTGCGCCCGCAGCGTCGCGGGAGCGAGCACCAGCAGCCGCTGCTTTCCTTCAGTCGCCAGCTGCGCGAGCACGATGCCGGCTTCGATCGTCTTTCCCAGGCCGACTTCGTCCGCGAGCATGCAGCCGCCGCGCGACAGGGACTCCATCGCGAAGACCGCCGCCTCGAGCTGATGCGGGTTGAGATCGACCTTCGCCTCAGCCACCGCGCGCATCACGCGCGCCTGCCCATCAGCCACCTTTCCGGTGAGCTCTTCGGCCATCAGCCGCTCGTGGAAGCGGGTGAAAGGACGGGGTTGTTGGGCGGGCTGAGGGACGGCCTCCCCCCCCGGGACTTTCGGCATCTCCGACATCAGTCCGGTCATCTTGATCGGGCGAAACCGCCTGTAAAGTTCGAGTTTTCTGAGGCCGATTTACCGCCTCCGGAGCGATCGGCTGATCAGGTGCGAGCCCTGCGCGGAAGGTAGTTTGATGTAGGCATTCGGCTGATCTTCAGCTGAGCGGAGGCGGGAGGAAAACGTCGAAAGGCACGTGGCTCCAGGTGACCTTTCCGATCGGCTTCAGCTTCTTCTTCAGTGCCGCCGGACCGTGGATCTGCAGTGAGGTGCGTCCGTGCGCGCCGAGGATCTTCACGATCGCCTCGAACGAGCCCTGCTCGTAGCGGCCCGAGTGGAAGAGCTGCGCGACCTCGGGATGCTTGCGATCGACGCGGATCATCCAGCCTCGCGGTTCGTGATCGTGGTCCATCGAGGGAGCGACTCGCAGCTCCTGAATGCTCGACACCGAGGGGTCCTCGAACGCCTTCAGCGCTGCCCCGAGCTCATTGCGCAGCATCGCGCCGAGGCCGGCCTTCTTCGCTCTCTTCAACGCCGCGAGCGGCGCCATCGAGATGCAGATCATCTCCAGCGAAGGGAACACGGCTGGCCGCTCTTCCGGGAAGTAGTCCTGGGAAGCGATCAGCTTCACGCCCTCGAAGGGGCCGCCGAACTGCTCGAGGTCCTTCAGCGACCACCCAGTGCCGCGCGACTGGTTGAAGAGCACGACGCGCAAGGAAGGCATGCCCTTCATGATCGCGCCGAGGTGCTTGCGTTGCGTGTGGCCGTGCCAGTACTCGAGCCCCAACCGCTCGACCGTACGCCACTCGGTCTGGCCGGCGGACCTCCCGAAGTTGTTCGCGGGGTCAGGCCGCAACTTCACCGCGGAGAGAAAGCCTCCACGGAATTCGCGCGACGCGAGGGGAACGCCGGGGAGCGCGCCGCTCCATGAGTCGATGTGCTGGTCGAGGATCGCTTTCGCCCGCTTCTCCGCGGTTCCATCCGCAGTGCCGCGCTCGATCGCGAGCTGCAGCGAGATGAACTCTCCGCGCGGATCCCCGGCGCTCTGGAGCGCATCGGCGAGCACCGAGCGCCTGCCTTCATCGCGCGGCTTCTCCCAGAACGCCTTCCACAACGCGTCGAGATCGCCCTGGTGCGGAGTGAGCTTCGTCGACTCCTTCAAGAGCGCAGCGGGCGCATCACCCACCTGGGCCTTCTTCATGTTGCCCGCCACGTGCGCAGCGGCTTCTCCGACCGCGCGCCCGGCCCAGGAGGTGTAGCGCTTTGCCTGCTCGGTGACCGCGGTGGCGATGCGCGGATCTTTGGGAAACGGAGCGAGCGCCTCGATGCGTACGACCGCGAGCTTCCACGCGCCCGGCCATGGCGTGCCGAGCAAGCGATCGACGTCGCCCGGATCCTTGTCCTTCGCGAGCTGCATCCAGGCGGCTTCGAGCGCGCCCTTCGTCTTCGCCCTCAGCGGCCCGCGCTTCGTGCTCTCGGCCGCACCCGCCGCGACGATCGGAGCGATCAACTTCTCGTCGAACGTCTTGCCCCACGCGTCGAGCAGTCGATGCAACACGCCGCTCTTGTCCATCGAAGGTGAGGGACCCACTTCAGCGAGGGCCTCATCGAGGCGCTTCGCCTTCGCGGGACTCAGCTTCTTGCGCCGGGCCGCTTCGATGATCGGCTGCGCGTCCTGCGGTCTGCGGAGCATCACGCGCAGGGCGGCTTTGCGAACGACCTCGTCATCGGAGACGAGTCCCACCGGCATCGCCTGCAGCAGCGCGTCGGGAGGATCCGCGTGACGCATGAGGAGCTCGAGGCACTTCCAGGTGGCGACGGAGCAGTCGAGGCCGGCCGAGATCCCGGTGCCGATCGCGTCCATCGCACCAGTGAACGACGCGGGCTCCGCCGAGTCGCGCATCACGAAGGCGACGAAGCTCGGATCATTCCAGTCGAGCATCACCATCCCGCACGCCCAGCCGGCGACGTCGGGGGCGA
>CBIHPJ010000933.1:0-2822 GCA_966211295.1 uncultured Myxococcales bacterium
GGTGAGCTCGAGGCCGCGCGCGTGGTGCCACCAGAACCGCGGAATGTAGAGCGCATCACCCGGCCCGAGCTCGGCCACCACGCGCGGGAACGAGCTTGCCTCGAGCTCAGGATCCACCCCTGCGTACTGCGCCTGGCCACTGAGCGGAGAGCCGGGCTTCACTTTCAGCGTCTCGCGCGGCGCGACCAGGGTGAAGCGCTTGCGACCGCTCACCACCACGTAGAGGTTGTCGGGCACATCGAAGTGCATGGGGGAGACGATGCCTGCAGGGCCGAACCACAGCGTCGACTGACTCCAGCGCGCCTCGCCGCAGATCGCGGGCCAGGGGATGTCAGCGCGCAAGGCAGGAGGCAGGGCCTCCCACATCGTGACCAGGTAACCCGGGTCTTCCACCCCGGCCACGAGCGCCTCCACGTAGCGGCCCAGGGTGCTCGCATTGTACGTGGTGCCGCTGCGCGCCGAGGCGTCCACCCGGCCACCGGGGGCGCGCATCACCTGCACCGGGGCCTCTGCGAAGCGCTCGCGCAGCGCGGGCAAGGTCCACCGCGCGGTCGCCCGCCACGACGAGGCCAGCGCTTCGATCACCACGGGGAGCCCCGGCTTCACCCAGTCGCGACGGAAGGCCTCGGGCGAGCAGGAAGGCAGGCGCGGGACGAGGTGCTCGGCGCTCATGCGGCCCGCTGGTACTCGGAGACCCGCGCGCTGAGGTGGCGCATGTCGGCCTCCGTGAGGTTGGAGTGCATGGGAAGAAACACCATCCCGTCCACGTACGCGCGCGCGTGCGGCGTGTCGGCGGCGAACTCGGCGAAGGCGGGCTCGCAGCTGAGGCAGGGCAGGTTGGTCGACGAAGAATCGATGCCGCGCTCGAGCAGGAAGTGCCGGAAGCGGGGCACGTCGTCCACCCAGAGGGGAAAGCGCCAGAACACGCTCTCGCCTTGCGGGGGAACGCGCACGGTCCCGCGCACACCCGCGGCCGACAACAGCTGGAGCAAGAGCGTCGAGAGCTCACGCCGCCGGCGATTGCCCGCGACCAGTGACTCGAGCCCGTGCAGCCCGAGCCCCGCCTGGAAGTCCGAATAGCGCGCGTATCTCCAGCCGGGCATCGCGGTGTCCCGGGACACGGAAGCGAGCGCGCGATCGTTGAAGAAGTTTCCGCGCTGAAACTCACGCACGTACTGAGGCCCGAACCGCTCGGCCACGCGCACCCCGTGGTAGGTGAGCGCCGCGAAGATGCTCTTCTGGGTGACGCCGTGAAGGACGCTGTCGCGAAAGAACAAGCGGGCGAGCGCGGTGGGGGAGAGCGGCGGACCGAGATCGTTCGCCAGTGAGCGCAGGGCCTGAGCCATCGCCGGGTCGGCAGTGATGGTGAGCCCGCCATGCAGCGTGCTGACCGGCTTGAGCGGGGTGAGGCTCATGAAGCCCGCGCAGCCGAAGAGGCCGAGGGGGCGGCCGCGCCAGGTCGCGCCCGGCGCTTGCGAGCAGTCTTCGATCAGCGCCAATCGACGGCGCTGGGCGAGCGCGGAGATCCGATCCATGTCGGAGGGCAGCCCGGCGAGGTGCGTGATCAGGATCGCGCTGCACTCGGCGGTAGCCTGGCGCTCGAGCGCGTCGCAGTCGACGTTGCAGGTGCGCTCGCCAAGATCGACGAACACCGGCACCAGGCCGGCGATCGACACCACGCTGACGATCTCGGGGATGGTGACCGGGCTCATCAAGACCCGGCTGCCCCGCGGAAGCGCGAGCACGCGGAGGATGAGCTCGAGCGCGATGCGCGCGTGGGGGAGGGCGATCGCGTGGGGCGCCCCCAGGGCGTCGGCGAACGCACGCTCGAAGCGGGCGACCACGAAACCCTCGGGCTCATTCGCGCTGCGCAGGCTCTTCGCAAGCGCGCCGGCAGGGTCGAAGTAGAGCTGACCTCTCGGCAGGCGGTTCGCGAAGAGGCTCACGGGCCATTCCTAGCACGCAGCTCAGGCAGGCTCAGAGCCACGGCAGCCAGCTCGCCGGGAGGATCTCCCTCGCGAAGATGATCGTTCCCAGCGCGAAGACTGTGAGCGCCATCAGGCCTGTCGCTGGCCGGCTCATCGTCCACGACGGAGCAAGGCTCTTGAGCAGTGCGCCCACCACCGCGAAGCAGCTCATCACCAACACCAGCCCAGGGTCAGGGTGCGCGTGCAGGCCCGCTCCAAGCGCTCCGCCCAACGCTGCGGCCAGGAGCACCAACAAGGAAGTGGCCTCGGCCTCTCCCTCGATGAGGGGGCCGCGGCTGCGAACCAGGGCCTCGAAGAGCGGGCCGGGAGCGAAGCCCAGAATCCCGGAGATCGCCCCCGGGATGAACGGGCCCGCGCGCGAGGTCATCAGCGCCGAGAACGAGAGAGGCCGAGCGAGCTGAACGGCGAGCGCGATCATCGCGAGCGAGAGCGCCGCGAGCTGGAGGCGGGGAGCGAGGAAGCCTCCGCTCGCCGCGGCCGCGAAGGCGGTGGTGAACGCAGCCAGGGCGAGCGGGGCGGCGGGTTGTACGGAGACCCGCCTTTGCCTCGAAGGACGCGCGAGGGCCGCTGCGGCCGCTGCGATCAGCACCACGAAGCTGGTCGAGATGGCCATCTCGGGGTCGAGCTGCTCGACGAACACGAGGGTGCCGAGCACCAGCGCGGCCGCGCCCCGCAGCCAGGCGATCGAGAGGCCAGCCAGCAGCGCCAACCCGGCCGCCAGCGCGACCCGGGGTAAGCTGGGAAGGTCGAGGCCGATCGTCGGTCTCGCCGGAGCGGTGGGCGGCGGTGAGGTCCCCACGTCAGCGGCGCAGCGGAAGCCGACGTCCGGCCCCC
>CBIHPJ010000934.1:0-2813 GCA_966211295.1 uncultured Myxococcales bacterium
AGCACGAGCTGGAAGAGCAGCGTGAACACCGCCACTCCGGCGCAGCCGATCACGTTGTACCAAAGGAAGCCGATGTCGCTGGCGAAGAAGACCGCCAGCACCGTCGCCTGCGCGAGCAACGTCGCGAAGAACACCGGCGTGCCGCGCGCCTTCTTGAAGAAGAAGCCCACGAGGAACACACCGAGCATCGGCCCATAGAAGATCGATCCGAGGATGTTCACCGCCTGGATCAAGTTGTCGATCTGCGAGGCGAAGATCGCGAACGCCACCGCGAGGAGTCCCCACATCACGGTGAATGCCTTGCTCGCGCGCACGCCCTCCGCGTCGGTGGTCTTCGGTCTCCAGGTGCGCCGATAGAAGTCGACGACCGTCGTGGTGCCGAGTGCGTTGAGCGCGCTCGCCGTCGCTGACATCGCGGCGCAGAGCACCACCGCGAGCAGTAACCCGATCAGCCCCGGAGGAAAACGAGTCATCACGAAGGTGAGGAAGACGTAGTCCGCGTCCTTCGTGTTCGCGCGCGGGCTCACTTCCTTCACCAGCTTCTTCGTCTCGTCCTTCACCGCCTTCGAGCGTTTCTCGAGGACCCGCAACTCTTCCGCGACGGGAACGCGCTCAGCCGGCGTCTGCAGCCAGCGATCGATGAGCGCGCGCTTCTGAGTGAAGAGCGCGTTGTGCTCGTTCTCGAGCACCGCGAGCGCGGGCGCCTTGTCGGACTGCCGCACGTGCTCGAGCTCCGGCTTGTTGAAGAACACCGGAGGCGCCTGGAACTGGAAGAACACGAAGACCAGCACGCCGACGCTGAGGATCATCAGCTGCATCGGCACCTTCACCAGCCCGTTGAACAACATTCCCCAGCGCGACTGAGTGAGCGACTCGCCCGAGAGGTAGCGCTGCACCTGCGACTGATCGGTGCCGAAGTACGCGAGCGCGACGAAGGTTCCGCCGGTAATGCCGGACCAGAACGTGTAGCGAGTCTCCAGTCGCGGAGTGAAGTCGACCGCCTTCATCTTCCCGAACACGCCCGCCAGCTCGAACGCGTCACCCGCGGAGATTCCGCTCGGCAAGTTCACCAGAATGAACACGAACGCGAGCGCCATGCCGCTGAGCATCACGGTCATCTGCAGCTGCTGCGTCTGATTCACCGCGCGCGTGCCGCCACTGACCGTGTACGCGATCACCACCACGCCGATGATCAAGTTGGTCCACATCAGCGACCAGCCGAGCACCGTGGAGAGGATGATCGCCGGTGCGTAGATCGACAGTCCCGCTCCGAGCCCGCGCTGCAGCAGGAAGATCAGCGCGGTGAGCTGGCGCGTCTTCAAGTCGAAGCGCTGCTCGAGGTACTCGTACGCGGTGAGCACACGCGTCCGGTAGTAGATCGGCACGATGGTCGCGCTGAGGATCACCATCGCCAGCGGCACGCCGAAATAGAACTGCACGAAGCCGAGCCCGTCCTCGAAGCCCTGACCCGGAGTGGAGAGGAAGGTGATCGCGCTGGCCTGCGTGGCCATGATCGACAACCCGATCGTGTACCACTTCGCGTCCGTGCCACCGCGCATGTAGCCAGCCACGGTCTGCGCGCCGCGCGTCTTCCACACGCCGTAGCCCACGATGAGAGCGAGGGTGCCGAGCAGCACCACCCAGTCGAGCGCGCTCAGGAGTAGCTCCACGTCATCCACGCGAGCAGCACGATTTCGACCACGAGCGCGCCGATCACCACCACGTACGCGCCACGCCAGCTCGGCTCTGCTTCTTCAGGTGCCATGATCGATGAGGTTGGCGAAGAGGCGGTACGCGCCGGGCACTCCCGCGGGGAGCTGCCGGAAGAACGCGAGGCCCGTGTACACGAAGCGTCCCTTGCCGTGCTTGGCGATGAGCAGACTGCCCTTCGAAGGCGCCTCGTTCGGATCGTTCATGGTGAGCGGCGTCTCGTAACGCGGATCCCACTTCGCTCCGAAGTAGAGGCCGCGCTCCTGCACCCAGCCTGTGAAATCGGCGTCGGTGATCACGTTCGGCGTGGTGAACACGCGGTGCTTCTCGAACGTGGCCTTCGCGTCTTCGTCGGTCACGCGGTCCTGGCTGATCTCGAAGGGGAAGGGACCGAGCTGCGCGGGCACGCTGCTGAGCCAGTTCTTGGTGTTGTACTGCGCGACGATCGTTCCGCCCTTCTCGACGTAGTGCATCAGCCGCTCGGTGAAGGCGGGCAGGCGCGGGTTCACGTTGTACGCGCGAATGCCGATCACGATCGCGTCGAAGCGATCGAGCGGCTCGGTCGCGAGCGCGGTGTCGCTGAGGAAGCTGACGTCGTAACCAACCTGGCGGAGCGCCTGCGGCACGTCGTCACCCGCGCCAGCGATGTACCCCACGCGCGTGGTCCTGCCGCGCTTCAGATCGACGCGCATCAGCTTCACCTGCGAAGGAGCGAGCACGGTCTGAATCGGAATGTGCGCGTACTCCAGGCGAGTGAGCGCTCGTGAGTAGCTGGCGCTGCCGACGGCTGCGATTGCGGTGAGTGAGGCGCTGCCGGGGGACTTCGCGCTCGGCTTCACCTTGAAGGAGATCCTCGTCTCCTGACCCTTCTTCTGCAGCGTGAAGGGCAGGGTGGCGGGCTCGCTCGTGAAGCCCTCGGGGAGCTCGAGCCTCAGCTGCCCTTCCTGCGCGTCAGCGTTCGCGGTGATCGTCACTTCGAGCAGCTTCGCGTTGAGATCGGTGAACGCGAGCAGCTCCGCGCCGGGCTTCACCACGACGGGAGGCAGCACCTCGATGGGACGGTAGCGCTCGCCGACGGTGGGATCGGTCCACTTGAAGTACGC
>CBIHPJ010000935.1:0-2805 GCA_966211295.1 uncultured Myxococcales bacterium
CGGGGAGGACGACCTCCTCATTCCATCTCTCCCCGCTGGCGCAGGGAGAGGGAGTCACAGGGATGCAGCGAGTAGATCGACCGCGCGACCGATCTCCGCTTCGTTGAACCGCGCGAACACGAGCCGCAACGCTCCGGGCTCTTCCCCGTCGAACGTGTACCTCCCGCCTGGATGCACGGACACACCGCGTGCCAGCGCGCGCTCGAGCCACTGCGCCACCTCGACGCCCTTCTTCACCTTCGCCCAGACGCCGATTCCACCTGATGGCACCGACCACGTGAGCGCCTCGCCGAGCTTTGCCTCGAGCTTCCGCACCAGGAAGTCGCGCCGCCCTCGGTACACGCCCCGCATCTTGCGCACGTGCCGCTGCAGCTCACCTTCGTCGAGGAGCTCGGCGACCGTCGCCTCCATCGGATGATCTCCCTGGCGATCCATCACCGCGCGCAGCCGCACCAGCCTCTCAGCCAGCGCCGTGGGAGCGACGACGAACCCCAAACGCAACCCCGGAGCGAGCACCTTCGAGAGCGTGCCGACTGACGCCACCACGCCCGCATCATCCGCACTGGCCAGCGGCAGCACCGGCCGGCCCTCGTAGTGAAACTCGTGGTCGTAATCGTCTTCGATGATCAGCAGCCCATGCCGGCGCGCCAATCCGAGGAGCGCCAACCGCCGCGCCGCGCCCATGGTGACCGTGGTGGGGAACTGGTGATGCGGCGTCACGTACACCGCGCGCAACTTCCTCCGCTTCACCAGGCGCTCGAGCGCTTCGACGTCGAGGCCTTCCTCATCGACCGGCACCGGCACCAGCTGCGCACCCGCGAGCCGAAGCGCTTCCCACGCCGGCCGATAACCGAATGACTCGACCGCGACCGCCTCGCCCGGCCGAAGCACGGTGCGCGCGAGAAGATCGAGCGCCATCTGACTGCCGCGAGTCACCACGACCTGCTGCGCGGTGGCCGGCACGCCGCGCACCTCGGACAACATCTGCGCGATCGCGCGGCGCAGGGCAGGGTGACCTCCGGGCTCGCCGTACTCGAGCAGCCGCCGGCCTCCGCGGCGCACCACGCGACGCCAGGTGCGCGCGATGAGCTCGACGGGCACGAGCCGTGGATCCGGAGTGCCCGCGGAGAAGTGCATCACCTCGGGAGGAAGCGTGAAGGGACGCGAGGTGAGGAAGTCGGGCTCCGGAGGGAGCGAGATGCCGAGTGGTGCGAGACCGCGCGCGTTCGCCGGAGTCAGCTCTTCGGGAAGCGCGTCGCTCACGAAGGTGCCGCGGGTCGGCGAGGTGTTGACCCAACCCTGCGCCTCGAGCTCCGCGACGGCGGCGAGCACCGTGTTGCGGTTGAGTCCGAGTTCCTGCGCCCATGGCCGGCTTCCGGGGAGCTGTTGTCCCGGCTTCAAGCGGCCGCGGCGGATGTCGCGCATCACTCCGCGCGCGATGCGGAGGAAGACCGGTCCTGTTCCCTGCGGTTCGAGCGTCAGCGTCCAACGGCTCATCGTTCGCTCCTTATCTCCCTCTCCCTGCGCCAGCGGGGAGAGGGGCGGGGGAGAGGGCGATCTTCGTATCCCGTCGTATGGTGCGCACCCGAAATGCGGCGAAGCATCATTCCTGTGTCTGCGCTCTGTCTCGCGATCGCGGGTCTCGCGTTCTGGAGCTGGGAGTCGAGCGAGGTCTCCGTTCCTCGCGCCGAGCTCGCGCCGCAGCAGGCGCCAGAACGCGCGGTGCCGATCGCGCGAGCTCCGATTGCTCCCGAGCCGGTGATCATCGCGACTCCAGACGCCGCGACGGTGCTTGATCAGCCGAGCGTCGATGCGTCCGTCGAACGAGTCGACGCGGGGCATCTGCCCGAGCTCGATGCGGGCCCACCACCGCCTCCATCCGTCGCGATTGAGGCACCGGTCTTCGCGCTCGACGCGGGGACTCCTCGTTCGCCGAATGATCCGCGCTTCGGTGTTCGCTGGGGACAGACCGGCTTGTGCGGCGATGAACCGCTTCAGCGTCTCGCCGAGCGCCGCGCCGCCTTGCTCGCCTCCTTCAACGGAGTGCGGCGCGCAGGCACGCTCATCTTCCACGACCCCGATGCACCCATCTCGTTCGTCGATGCCGCGGGCGAAGCGCTGGCTCAGGCGCGCGTGATTGCGACTCGGCTCCTCGGTCCGCGCGCGGACGTCGCACTGCCGGTGATCTACGTCTACGCGAGCGCTGATCAGATGCGCGACGTCGCGTGCGTGAACACTGCGACGCAGGGCTACTACGACGGCGCGATTCATCTGCCCGCGACGGATCCCGATGCGTGGCGCACCGTGGTGCACGAACACATGCATCACGTGCTGAACGCGCTCGGGCTCAAGAAGCCGATGTGGTTCCACGAGGGCCTCGCGATGTACGCGGCCGACGAGCGCTGGTGGGAGGATCCACGCCTCGGACTCGTCTCCTGGCTTCGCTCGGCGCATCTTCCGTTCCCTGCGCTCACCGAGGCGTTCCCGCACACTGCCGATGAGCTCTTCGCCGGCGCGGCGTACTTTCAGAGCTACCAGATGGTGAGTTTCCTCGCGGCGCGCAGCGGTCGCGCTGACTTCGCCTGGTTCGTGGATGGGGTGGTGTCGGGCGCGTTTGCTCCGCAGACGAGCTTCGGTGAGAGCGTTGGGCTCGCGGGTGATCAGCTCGAGAGCGCGTGGCGCGGGTTCATTTTGAGTCGATGAGCGCTCGCCCCTCACCCCGGCCCTCTCCCCGCTGCGCAGGGAGAGGGAGTCACGGTCGTGATGCTCGCCCCTCTCCCCGGCCCTCTCCCCGCTGCGCAGGGA
>CBIHPJ010000936.1:0-2803 GCA_966211295.1 uncultured Myxococcales bacterium
CCGCATGAGCTCCGATGAACGCGAACTGCGAACCGCCCTCGAGGAAGCACAGGCCGCGCTCACCAGGGAGCGTGAGGTCTCGGATCAACTCCGCGCAGACAAGGCGACGATGCAAACTCGCCTCAATGATCTGCAGCAGAAGGAACGCGAGCTCTCCTTTCAGCTCGAAGCGCTCAAGCAGCCCGCGCCATTCATGCCGGACAAGTCGGCGCCGTGGATCGGGAAGGACTCGTCGATCCGCTCCAGGGGACTCATCCACTGGTCGGTGTTGAGCGTGATTCTGGCAGGGGTCGCTGCGTGGAACGCGTTCGCGATCTTCTCGTCAGGCAAGGGCGACCTCCGCGGTGTCTCACTCTGCGCCAACGTGATGGCGCTGATCGCGCTCGCGCTCTTCCTCGGAGTGCGAGCGCTCCGCTGACCGAAGTGCGCACTGACGCCTGAGGTGGCGAGGCTCCTGCCGGCCACATCATCGGGTCGGCGCCGTCGCTCCGCAGTTGCTGCCGCTGACGCGCCAGATGGGGGAAGACCTCCCCCGTTTCGCACATCACTGGCGGCAGTGCCGCGCCGTCGAGTCCGCCCCACCCTCAGTGCACACGTCACGAAGCCGAGTGACGTGAACGTCGGACGTGTCGTGCGGAGGGGCCTGCTCGGACGTGCACGGACGCGAGTCCTTCACGACCGCTCACCCTTGAGGCGAACAGGCTTCCGTGAACGAGGTGCCCCCTCGCCTTCGCAGATGGAGATAATGCGCGCCGCGATGACGGCGGAGCTGCTCACGGGTCCAACCCTCACCCCGACCCTCTCCCGAAGGGAGAGGGAGACACTGCTGTCCTGCAAGTACGCCCCTCTCCCCTGCCCGACGACACGATGACGGCCGAGCTCCTCACCTGGCAGCGGAAGCGGCGACGCCGCGAGCTCGACAGCGAGGCGCCCTCGCTCGATCCCACCAGTCCCTTCTGGGCGCTGTTCCTCGAGGGAACCGCGCTGCTCGCCACCTTCGACGAGCCCCGCGCGCTCGAGCTCCTCACCCGCGCCGACATGTGCTGCCCGCAGGATCCCGCGACGCGCGCCGCGCTCGACGAGACACTCGGTGAAGCCGAGTTCTTGATGAACGACTACGCGCTGGCGCTCGAACACCTCCGCCGCGCGCAGAGCACCTGGGAGCAGCTGAAGCAGCCGCTGCACGAAGCAGAAGCGGGCGCGTGGCTCGGCGCGTGCCTGGTGCAGCAGGGCCGCTATCAAGACGGCTTCGAAGCACTGCACGCCGCGCTCCGCGCCTTCGAGACGCTGGGACAGAAGTCGCGGGCCGCGCGCGCGCTCAACTACCTCGCGGTGATTCACGAAGAGCTCGGCGACTACCACCGCGCGTTCGAGGTCTATCGCGAGGCGCTGGAGTGCGCGGTGGCTGACGGCGACTTCGACATGCAGGGCCGCGTGCTCGCGAATCACGGCGAAGCGCTCGTCTCCTGGGGCGCTCCGGTGCTCAGTCGCGCGGTCGACGTGCTCCGCGGCCTCGGCGCTCATTGGCACTACGGCTGGTGTCTGCTCGCGATCGGCCGCATCCATCACAGCCACGGCGACGCGGAGAAGGCGCTCGAGTTTCACCGGGCCGCTCTCGACGCGGTGGAACAAGGCCACTCACCTCGCGCGCGCGTGGAGGTCTACGCGGGACTGGGCGAGCTGCACTCCCTGCGCGGTCAACATCCCGAGTGCCTGCGCTGGCTCAACAAGGCGCTCACGCTCGCGACGACGCTCGGCATTCGTCGGGAGATCTTCAAGACGCACAAGCTCCTGTCCGAGGCGCACAAGCGCGCGGGGGAGTTCGAGCTCGCGCTCAAGCACCACGAGCAATTCCACGAGGTACGCGCGGGCGTATTCGACGAACTGGCGCGCGAGCGCGTGGCCACGCTCAAGGCCGAGTTCGAGTTGGAGCGCGCCCTCGAGGCCCGCGAGCACGAGCGCCGCGAGCTTCACGCGAAGTACACCCAGCTCGAGCAACGTGCCGAGACGCTCACGCACCTGAGCGTACGCGACGGGCTCACCGGGCTCTTCAATCGCAGACACTTCGAAGAAGCGCTCAGCCTCGAGATGCAGCGCGCGCGGAGCTTCGGGCAGACGTTGTGCCTCGCGCTCCTCGACGTGGATCACTTCAAGCGCATCAATGATGGCTACTCGCACGTGGTGGGCGACGCAGTGCTGAGGACCATCGCGCAGGTGCTGCAGAAGGAGCTCCGCGCCTCGGACGTAGCCGCTCGCTACGGCGGCGAGGAGTTCGTGCTCATTCTTCCCCACACCGCGCTCGACGGCGCGCGCATCGCCGCGGAGAAAGTGCGCGTGGCGATCGCGACGAGCCAATGGGCGCACCTCACTCCCGGCCGCGGCGTCACTGCGAGCATGGGTCTGGCGGAGTGGAAGCCGGGAGAGACGTCCACGGAACTCGTGCGCCGCGCTGATTCGGCGCTCTACGCCGCGAAGACCAGCGGACGAAATCGCGTGCGCGCGAGCTGACCTTTTCTCCCTCTCCCTGCGGAGCGGGGGGCGCATCGAGTCACAGACGGCTCGCTCTTTGCTGCTTCCGTGGCGTTCCGCAGCGGAGGGTGCACGCATGAAGAACTGGGCGTTGTTGGTGGTGGGGCTATTGGCTGCGCCGATGAGCGCGAGGGCCGCAGACCTCGCGACTTCGATCGACGGTGGCATCACCGCGGGAGTGAGGGTGGGACTGGGCGCCGCTCCTGAGACGACCGATGTGCACAGCGCCGGCTTCGTGGGCGCGCCGACTTCGCTCAATCAGAGCGCTCACGCC
>CBIHPJ010000937.1:0-2792 GCA_966211295.1 uncultured Myxococcales bacterium
GCGCAGGGACTCACCCTCGCCGCGCTGCTTCCTCCGCTCGGCCTCCCCGCGGTCTGGCAGTACCGCCGCTCGGGCATCCCACTGCTCTGGCCGATCGTCGGCGCCTGCATCCTCGGGTTCCTGCCCGCGATTCCGCTGGGCAGCGTGGTGGCGAATCACCTTCCTGCCTCTGCCTTGCGCGGCGTGTTCTCGGTGCTGCTGGTGATGATGGCCGTGCGCGTGTGGGGAACGCCGAAGGCGAAGGGCGAACAAGTCCACATGAACGAGCCTCCGTCTGGCTTCGTGCCGAAGGCGATGCTCTCGGGCGCGGCGGCGGGCTTCGCCTCCGGTCTCCTCGGTATCGGAGGCGCGATCGTCCTCATTCCGCTGCTCACGCGGCAGCTCGGCCTGAGCCAGAAGCAGGCGCAGGTGACGAGCCTCGCGATGTTGCTCCCGCCGATCGCGCTGCCGGGGGTGTTCGTCTACGCGAACGAGGCCTCGCTCCCGTGGCTCGCACTGCTCCCGGTGATGGCGGGCTTCGTGCTCGGCGCGTTCCTCGGCGCGAAGCTGAACACCATCGTGAGCCCCGAGCGTTTGACCCGGGGCTTCGCCGTGCTCTTGCTGATCAGCGCAGCCGTACTCTTCACGAGCGCCCTGCGTTCCTAACTCCCTCTCCCATCGGGAGAGGGTCGGGGTGAGGGCATGCCCCGCTGATCAATTCACGATCAATTCACGGTGAACGTGAGATCCACGATCTCCGCCGCGGGGAAGTACGCCTTCGCCACGACGAACACCGTCTTCGGCGCGCCCGTGGTGTTCGACACCGTGATCGTCTCCGCATCACCGGAGCCGCCGAAGTCCTCGCACTCCTCGCTCGGCATGGTCGCGCACGCCGGAGAGCGAGCAAACAGCACCAGGTCGAGCGACGAGCCAGCCGGAGTACCGACCACGGTGAGCGTCTGATTCGCCGGAATCGTCACCTCGTACACGACATCAGCGCCCGAGCCGTTCGTCGCGCAAAGATCCGAAGCGATGTCCGCCATGGCCAACGAGAGATCCGCGGCGACAGTGGCGGTACCGGCGGTGAGCGTCACGACCTCTGGACTCGCGCAGGTCTCGTTGGTCGGAGCTCCGACATTCGGCAACACCTCGAGCTCAATGCCCAACTCACCGTCGGTGCCGTCCGACGCGAGCAGCACGTAGTAGGTGCCCGCGGGGAGGTTGTTGAACGAGATCACCTCCGGATCTCCGGAAGACCCGTCGTTCACGCACACCATGTCGGTGGACGTGTCGCAGGGCATTCCGCGAAGCGCGAGCACGGCATCGGCATCAGTGGAGCCCGTCGCGGTGATCTTCACTCGCTGCGGCGCGGTGGTGGTGAACGTGTAGACCGCCTCACCGAGCGCCGGCGTGGCGCAGTCGAACATGTAGTCCGGGTTCGCGACGGTCACGTCGACCATCTGGCTCATGTTGGGCACCAGCATCGCCGCCGCGGAGCAGGTGTCGTTCGCCGGGGCGGTGGGAGGCGGATCGAGGCGGAGCTCGAGGCTGAACTGGCCGTCCACGTCGTCGTACGACCCGAGCACCACGAAGTACGTGCCCGGCGGGAGCATCGGCTCCCGGATCACCTCGTCGAGGCTCGAGTCGTGGCAGGCGACCTGATTCGTGTCGTCGTCGCAGGGAGCGTTGCGCAGCGAGAGCACCGCGTCGGATCCATTCACGCCCGTCGCGGTGATGGTCACCTTCTGCGTCATGGTGGTCGTGAATTGGTAAACCACGTCGCCTCCGAGCGGACTCGCGCACGAGAAGGTGTAGTCCTGACCGGCGGCGTTCGCGTCGACCATCACCGGCATGCCAGGGACCAGCGTCGTGGGGTTCGCGCAGGTGTCGTTCATCAGCGGCATCGTGGCGGGAGCGAGCGTGAGCTGCAGAGCGAAGTCGCCCGTGCCCGCGCTGTTGCCGTCCACCACGAGGTAATGCGTGCCCGCGGGCAGATTGCGCGCGGTGAACATGCCCGAGGTGTTGCAGGCCTTCTGCACCGACGGCCCGGCCTGGCCGCACGCGCTGGTGATCGCGACCACCGGGTCGAGATCACTTCCCGAGGGAGTGGTGGTGACGATGGTCACGTCCTGCGGCTGCGTGAGGGTGAACGAATAGAAGACCTCAGGCGAGAGCGCTGACCGCGAGCTGCAGGTGAGTGGCCGTCCGGCGGTGTCGTTGAAGGCGTTGGTGGTGGTGCCGTTCACGGTCGCGGTGCCGTTCATGAAGGTGATCACCTCGGCGCCGCTGCACGCGTCGTTCGCGGGGGCAGGGGCCGCATCCACCAGCTCGAACTGCACGTCGTAGGTGCCGTCGTCGAGCGTGTCGTCGGCGTAATTCTCGAGCAGCACGTACCAGGTGCCCGGGTTGAGGCGACTGACCGAGAGCGTCTCCGGGTCGTTGCCGGTGTCCACGCAGGCCACCTCGTTGAACGACGCGCACGGCGAGTTGATCAGCGAGAGCACCGCGTCCTGACTCTTGCCCGACGTGTCGGTGGCCGTGACGATCAGACCCTTCGCTTCGGTGAGCGTGATCGCGAAGATCGCGTCAGCGCCCACGCCGCTGCTCCCGTTGCACGAGGCCTTGTACTGATCAGTCTGCGTCGCGAGATCCACGCTCACGGTGACCACCGAGGCCGAGCCGCCGTCGGAGCCCATGCCTCCATCGAGATCGACGACGATCGGATAGGTGCAGATGTCGCCCAGCTCGAAGACGCCGCCGTCATCGAAGGGATCGATCACGCCCGCATCGACGCCGGCGTCCATCGCTCCTCC
>CBIHPJ010000938.1:0-2790 GCA_966211295.1 uncultured Myxococcales bacterium
CTCTGGGTCGGCCCCGCACGCATGACGCCGCTCGGCGACTTCCCGATCATGTACATGGACTTCCGTCCCGTCGGCCCCGGCTTCCTCTTCGCGCAGGCCGACCTCGACGTCGCCGACAACCTCCGCTTCGGCTTCTCGATCGAAACCGTGAACGGCACCGACGTGCTCGCGTACCGCAACGGCGGTCTCTTCCAGGGAATCCTCCGCGACTCGCGCACCAAACTGGTGGAGAGCGACGACGCCGCGGGCCGCTATCGCTTCTGCTCCGTGCCCGCCGGCTGCGGCTACATCGACGCAACCTTCACCTTCAGCTCGCCGACCGACCTCGTGTTCGACTCGAAGGTGCGAGGCACGCAGCACGTGCTCTGGACCGCGCAGCGCCGCGAGACCCGCACCGTCGCCACTCCGTTCCCCGCCACGCTCGACTCCAACGGAGACGGCGGCGCGCCCTGGCCCGCGATGGCGACGGTGCGGGCCACCGTGCGTTGGACCACTCCGCTCACGCAGTCGGGCTCGGTGTGGATCCTCCTCACCACCACCAACTGCGCGCCCACCTTCAGCTGCGTCGCGAGCCGAAGCCTGCGCACCGAGGTCAACACCGGAGCGACCAGCGCCACCCTCACGCTCCCCGCCGTGCACGCCGGTGACTACAAGCTCACCGCAGTGGTCGATCGCACGCGCACGTTCGGCACGAGGCTGGCGGCGACCTCGGGAGATTCCATCGCCATCGATCAGGCGATCGTCGTTCCCGCCTCCGGCCAGATCACGCCGGACGTGACCGCCTTCTACACGGTGCCCTGAAGCAGCGAGCGCACCGCGGCCTGCAGATCATGTGAGCTGAACGGCTTGTCGAGCCGAGCGGTGCGGGGCGCCGACTTCACCGAAGCCACCAGCGACTCAGGCGCGAAGCCCGAGCAGAACAACACCGGCAGCTCGGGGATCAACGCGCGCGCCGCGCGGAACGTCTCGAGCGCCGAGATGCCCGGCATCATCAAGTCGAGAATCATCAGCGCCGGCCGCTCGGGAGAAGTGCCGATCGCGCTGATCGCCTCGGTTCCGTTCCGTGCTTCGAGCACGCGATAGCCGAGGTGCTGCAGCAGCCGGCTCATGGTGTCGCGCACCAACGCCTCGTCGTCGACCACCAGCACCAGCTCTCCGCCCTTCGAGGTCACCGTGGCATGCGGCGCTTCGGTCTCCACCTCGCCTTTCAGCAAGGGGAAACGCATCACGAACACGCTGCCGCGCCCAGGCGTGCTGCGCACGGAGATCTCTCCATCGTGCGCGCGCACCGCCGAGTCGACCGTGGTCAGCCCGAGGCCCGTGCCGCGCCCGCGATCCTTCGTGGTGAAGAACGGATCGAAGATGTGACTGAGCACCTCGTGCGTCATGCCCACGCCGGTGTCGAGTACCTCGAGCCGCACGTGCTCATCGTCGTCATCCGAAGTGCGGAAGGTGAGCGTGCCGCCCTCGGGCATCGCGTCTCGCGCGTTGATCGCCAGGTTGATGATCGCGTTGGCCAGCTGGCCGCTGTCCGCGAGCATTCGCGTCTTCGTGGCCGAACGATCCACCACCAGGGTGATCTGCCGCCCGAGTGTGCGCTGCAGAATCGAGAGCGCATCGGCGAGCACCGCGTGCAGGTCGGAAGGCACGCGCCGCGCCGAGTCTTTCCTGCTGAACAAGAGCAGCTGCCGCGTGAGCCCCGCCGCCTGCGTCGCGGCGGTGAGGATCGTGGTCACCATGTCGACCGCGGTCGTGGAGAGCGACTCCAACCTCAGCAGCTCCGCGGCCGAGACGATCGCGCCCAGCATGTTGTTGAAGTCGTGCGCCACGCCGCCGGCCAGTTGGCCCACCGCGTCCATCCGGCTCGCGTGACGAAGTCGCTCTTCGACCACGCGTTCAGCCGTCACGTCCTGCACCGCACCGGTGAGCCGCACCACCTTCCCGTCCACCAGATCGGGCACCGCGTTGATCCTCAGGCGAATGCGCCGCTCCGACTTCGTCACCAACGTGACCTCGAGGTGAATCGAAGTGCCTTTGGTGAGCGCCTCGTTGCGAGCTTTCATCAGCTGCGTGCGGTGCTCTGGCACCACCATCGCGATGAACTGTTCGAGGGTGAGTGTGCCCTCCTCGATCTCGAGGAGACGGAACATCTCCGAGGTGAAGGTGACGTTGCGGGTGGCGACGTCGAGCTCCCAACCAGCGACCAACGCCATCGCCTGGGTTCGCTCGAGGAAGCGCTTCTGCAGCTGGAGCTCTCTCAGCGTGCGCTGCTGATCGGTGACGTCGATCGCGAAGCCCGCGAGGCCGGTGCGCTGGCCTTCCTCATTCACCAGTGGAAACTTGGTGGAGAGGAAGGTGCGGCGCTCGGGCGGCACCATCACCTCTTCGTAGCGACGGTTGGCCACGCCCGAAGCGAGCACCTCCTGATCGTTCTTCACGAAGATGTCGGCCTGCTCGCCGTCGAAGAGCTGGTGATCCGTCTTGCCGACGATCTGCTCTTCCTTGACGTGGAACGCTTCGAGCCACGCTTCGCTCACGTGCTGGTAGCGCCCTTCGAGATCTTTCACGAAGGCGATGACCGGTGAGTTCCGGATGAACTGCGTCAGCAGGTCGAGCACACCCGCCACATAACCCGCCCGGGAAGGGGCGTCCTGCCCCTCCGGCCAGATTCGAAGAGCTCAACGCTTGATGGTCGTGATCACCCGCGGGCTCTGGTTGGACAGGTGCGAATACGAGAGCCCCATCGAGTCGAGCAGCGTCGCGTGCACGTCGGCCGGCCGAATCTGCGCA
>CBIHPJ010000939.1:0-2786 GCA_966211295.1 uncultured Myxococcales bacterium
TCGGCGCGAGGTACTTCTCCCACGCGTCCGGGAAAATGTGGCTGGTGCCCTCCTGGTAGAACCAGTCGATCTCCCACTTCCGCAGCAGGAAGATCCCGCGGAGCACGAGCTCAGTGGTGCGCTGCGGATGAGTCTGCGCGTACGCGAGCGCGAGCGTGCTGCCCCACGAGCCGCCGAAGACCTGCCACTTCTCGATCTTCAGGTGCTCGCGCAGTCGCTCCATGTCGGCGACGAGGTGCCACGTGGTGTTCGCCTCGAGCGATGCGAAGGGCGTCGACTTGCCGCAGCCGCGCTGATCGAAGAGCATGATGCGGTAGGTGGCGGGATCGAAGAAGCGGCGCTGCTTGGCTTCCGTTCCTCCGCCGGGTCCACCGTGCACGAAGACCACCGGCTTCCCGTTCGGGTTGCCGCTCTCCTCGAAGTAGAGGGTGTGACCGTCGGTGACCGGGAGCATCCCCGTGCGGTACGGCTCGATGGGCGGGTAGTAGGTGCGGCGCTGATTCATGTTGGCTCCGTCTCCTTGGTCGCTTCGCCAGCGAATCTTCCGCTGCGCTTCAGATTCAGTGGTCCCAGCTTCGCTGGGCCCGGCTTCGCTCCGGGGTCATTTCACGTCGCTCCCCGGCGCCACATCACCGGGATTGATGAGGTTGAGGTTCTTCCCGCTGCCCGCCGCCAGGATCATTCCGCGAGACTCGATGCCCTTGAGCGCGCGGGGTTTCAGATTCACGACGACGACCACGTTGCGACCCACCAGCGACTCGGGAGCGAACGCTTCAGCGATCCCCGAAACGATGGTGCGAGGAGCGCCCTCACCGAGATCGACGCTGAGCTTGAGCAGCTTGTCTGCCTTCTCGACCTTCTCAGCCGCGAGGACCTTGCCCGCCTTGAGCGACACCTTGGTGAAGTCGCCGAACTCGATCTCCGCGGGGGGACCTGCAGGAGCAGCGGGCGCGGGAGCCTTCTTCGCTTCCTTCGCAGCAGGCTTCGGCGGAGGAGCAGCCGGCGCCTCCTTCTCCTTCACCCACGAGTCCTTCAGGTTGATCGTGCGGTTGAACACGAGCGAACCGGGCTTCGAGTCGAGATCGACCGTGAAGTAGCCGAGGCGCTCGAACTGGAAGGTCTGTCCCTTCGTCGCGTTCGCGAGCGAGGGCTCGAGCTTCGCGTTGCTCATCACGACGAGCGAGTTCGGGTTGAGATCGTGCGCGAACGCCGGCTTCTGCTCGGTGTCCTCGTGACCTTCTCCGGGGAACTCCCTGTTGAAGAGCCGATCGTAAACGCGCACTTCTGCGTTCACGGCCTGCGGCGCGGACACCCAGTGAATGGTGCCCTTCACCTTGCGGCCGTCGGGCGAGTTACCGCCGCGCGTCGCGGGATCGTACGTGCACTGCAACTCGGTGACGCGACCGTCGCTGCCCTTGGCGAAGCCGGTGCACTTGATGAAGTACGCGCCGCGCAGGCGCACTTCGCGATCAGGCCCGAGACGGAAGAACTGCTTCGGCGGATCTTCCATGAAGTCGTCGCGCTCGATGAAGAGCTCGCGTGAGAACGGCGCGGTGCGCACGCCGGCCTTCTCGTCTTCGGGGTTGTTCTGCAGCTCGAGATGCTCGACCTGGCCCTCGGGGTAATTCGTGATCACGACCTTGATCGGATCGAGCACCGCGAGCCGGCGCGGAGAAGTCGGACCGAGATCGTCGCGCACGGCCTGCTCGAGGCGACCGATGTCGATCACGCTCTCGTTCTTGGTGACCCCGAGCGTCTCGATCAACGTGCGCAGCGCAGAGGCGGTGTAGCCGCGCCGACGCATGCCGGTGATGGTGGGCATGCGGGGATCGTCCCAGCCGCGCACCATCTTGTCGGTCACCATGCGGCGCAGGTTCCGCTTGCTGAGCACGGTGTAGTTGAAGATCAGCTTCGAGAACTCGATCTGCTGCGGGTGATGAATGCCGAGCTGCTCGAGGAACCAGTCATAGAGCGGGCGGTGATTCTCGAACTCGAGCGTGCAGATGGAGTGCGTGATGCCCTCGATGCTGTCCTCGAGCCCGTGCGCCCAGTCGTAGCTGGCGTAGATGCACCACTTGTCGCCCTGGCGGTGATGGTGCTCCTTCAAGATGCGGTACATCACCGGGTCGCGCAGGTTGATGTTGCCCGACGTCATGTCGATCTTCGCGCGGAGCGTTCGGCTGCCCGGCGCGAACTCGCCCTTCCTCATGCGACGGAAGAGATCGAGGTTCTCGGCGACGGAGCGATCGCGATACGGGCTGTTGATGCCGGGGAGCAGCGTGCCGTCCGGCGACTGCGGAGTGCGCTGCTTCGACATTTCCTCAGCGGCTAGATCGTCGACGTACGCGACGCCCTTCTCGATGAGCTTCTCGGCCCACTGGTACATCCGCTCGAAGTAGTCGGACGCGTAGAACAGCCGGTCTTCGAACTCACCGCCGAGCCACTTCACGTCGTCGATGATCGAGTCGACGAACTCCTGCTCTTCCTTCGCGGGGTTGGTGTCGTCGAAGCGGAGGTTGAACTTGCCCCCGTACTTTCGAGCGAGGCCCGCGTTGAGGATGATGCTCTTGGCGTGACCGATGTGCAGGTAGCCGTTCGGCTCGGGCGGGAAACGGGTCTGCACCCGGCCCTTCCACTTGCCGCTCTTGTTGTCCGATTCGACGATCTCTTCGATGAAATTGAGCGGGTTGTCGCTCATGGGGTGAGGCCTCCGAGGCGCGCTACTTACACTGACGGGCGAGAACGCGTCGTCTGAACGTTGTGCTCCCTCTCCCTGCGAAGCGGGG
>CBIHPJ010000940.1:0-2782 GCA_966211295.1 uncultured Myxococcales bacterium
TGAAACCTCGCTTCACCGCTTCGTTCGCGAGGTGCATCACCACGGGTGTCTTGCCAGCGCCTCCGACCACCAGGTTTCCGACGGAGACGATCTTCACGCCCTCGATTCGCTCGGCTCGGCGGAGTCCGAGATCGAACGCGAGGTGCCACCCGCGGATGACGAGTCCGTACAGGAGCGCGAACGGCGCGAGGAGCCAGGTCGCGAGCGTGGGGCGGCCGTACCAGTTCATCGTGCCCTCACCCCGACCCTGTCCCGGAGGGAGAGGGAGACACTTCGTAGAAAGCGAGGACCCGCGTGGCGATCTGCTCGGGCGTCTCGAGTGTGAGCTCTCGGCGCTCTGGTTGAAGTGCGGCGACGGCGAGCGGGCCGGCGTCGGGTTCGACCACTGCATCGGCGTACTTCGCGAGCGCTCCTTCATCGACCGCGACCACGCGTACTCAGCAAGCACGTGCCTGGGCGGCGGCGCGGGCGCTCCAGTCGTTGCCGAGCCCGAGGATCCACACTTCGTCGAGCGCCTGCAGGTACTTCACGAATTGCGGACCCGATTGGTAGCCGACGAAGTGCGCTGACTTCGGCGCGGTCGCCTGGAGCTGCGCTTGAAGCGGACCGTCGCCCACGAGCACCATCGACGCACGAACTCCGAGCTTCGCGAAGGCCGCGAGTCCGAGCTCGTGTCGACGTGACGCCTGGAAGGTCGACACCATGCCCACCAATCTTCCCTCGGGGAGCGAGAGCTCGCGGCGGAGCGCGGTGCGATCGGGCGCCGGAGTGAACTCCTTCCCTACGAGCGCGGGGAGCACGAGCACGCGCTTGCCCAGCAACCGGCGCGAGAGCGAATCCATCGGCACCGTGAAGCCGTCTGCGCTCGGCATTCCGAAACGAATCGAGCGCGGCGAGTGGATGGAGCGAATCAGCTTCGCTCCCTTCGGCCTGCCGAGCCGCGCGATGGTGTGATCGTGGCTGAAGTGCGCGTGCACGACGTCGACGGCTTGCGACTTCAGCTCCATCACGTCACGCAGCATCGTCCACGGGTTCGACTTGACGCTCAGCTCCAGGCTCGCGCTGGAGAGGAGTCCGAGCGGTTCGAGGCGAGGGACGGCGAGCTCTTCGCTGGTGCTGGTGGTGCGCTTGCGATCGACCGCGATGGAGACCTCGTGTCCAAGAGCGCGCTGCGCCAGGGCGAGCTGCGTGACCAGCTCGGCCGGCCCGGTGAAGAAGGGTGAGGCGAGCAGATGGAGGATCTTCACCTCGCGGCCACCAGCGCGGCGAGAGCGTCGACGTTGCGATCGCTCGCTCCAGAGATCTGGCGCACGGCGTTGCGTGCGAGCGTGCCGAGCGAATCGATGCTCTCAGGGCGGCCGAGGAGATCGCTCATCACCCGCACCAGGTGCTCTTCGTCTTTCACCTGGATGCCGCCGCGCCCGACCAGCACCTGCACGGAGTCGTGGAAGTTCTCCATATGCGGGCCGAAGAGGACCGGTTTCCCCTGGGCCGCGGGCTCGAGGATGTTCTGCCCGCCGCGTGTCGTGAAGCTGCCTCCCACGAAGACGATGGTCGCGAGGCGGTACGCACGGGCGAGCTCGCCGATGGTGTCGAGCACCACGACTGGCGCGCGCTCGGGGTTGCTGTTGGAGCGCAGCCCGACGTGCAGTCCTGCATCTCGCGCGAGCTGCGCGACCTTCGGGGCACGCTCGAGGTAGCGAGGCGCGATCACCATCACGAGCTCGGGCGTGTGGACGGTGAGCTTCTTGTAGACGGAGAAGAGGAGCTCTTCCTCGCCTTCGTGCGTGCTGCCGGCGATCCAGACGCGCGCGCCGGGGTTCACTCCGAGGGAGGAGCGGAGGGCGTGGTCTTCCACTGCCTCGGCGAGCGGGACGAGCGCGTCGAACTTGGTGTTGCCCGTGACGCGCACCCGATCCTTCGGGGCTCCGAGCTGGAGCACTCGCTCGGCTTCGTCTTCTTCGCGCATCAGGAAGAGATCGATGTCGTGGAGCGGGTTGCCGATGAGGTTGAAGAGCGTGCGGTAGCGATCGAGGTGGCGCGTGGAGAAGCGGCCGTTGGTGAGCGCGACCTTCGCTCCCGAGGAGTGCGCAGCACGGATGAGATTGGGCCAGATCTCTGTGTACTCGAGCACGAGAAGATCGGGCTTCACGGCGGCGACGGCGCGGCGGGTGGCTCCGAAGAGATCCCACGGCGTGTAGATGACCGCGTCGATGTTGCGCTTGAGGCGCTCGGTGGCCATCAGGTGGCCGGTGTTCGTCATCGTGGAGACGATCACTCGCGCCTGAGGAAACCGGGCGCGGAGACGATCGATCATCGGGGAGAGCGCGAGGAGATCTCCGGCGCTCGCTCCGTGCAGCCAGATGCGGGGCGCGCCAGGGCCGGGGAGCAGGCCCTTCGGGTAGAAGCCGAAGCGCTGCCAGAACCCGTCGCGCGTCTTCTTCATCAGCGCCAGCACGGGGAACAGGACCCCGAAAACGAGCCACGTGGCGATGACGTACAGGAGGCGCATCCGCGGGGCGCAGTAGCACAACTCGGCCAACGCAACGCGCGAGCGCGAGACGGTGTGCGGGGTGGCCGAGGGGCGCCGACTGCTGAGAGGCGAAAGCGTTGGCGGATTTCGACTGAACAGGCTCGAGGGGAGGCCGGCGTTCGATTGATTGTCCGGGCTCCGCGAGAACCGCACGACCGCCGGTCTCGCGAACACCCACGTTCCTGAAAGCAAGATGTCGCGTTCCTTCGCGGAAGTGCGTGCCCTCCGGGCGCGAAAACGGCACAGCCG
>CBIHPJ010000941.1:0-2760 GCA_966211295.1 uncultured Myxococcales bacterium
GTCAGTGATCGCGCGATCAGCACCGGGCCCTTGAACAGCCACGCCTGCGAGCGGGCGACCGAGCTGATCCTTCGTGGTGGCGACCGCACGCCAGAGACCACCTACGTGCGCCACGGAGTCCTCGGGCTTCACCGTGAGCGATCGCACGGGCCCCTGCGAGAGGCCGACGGAGATCTCTTCGCTCGAGTCGACCTTCCCCTGCTTCCAGGTCGCGGTGAGCTTCTCCGTGCCCGAGCCCAGCTCGCGCGGAGCGGTCCAGGTCCATTCGTGCACGCCGTCAGCGAGATCGCGCGGGGAACTCCACGTACCGCGACCGCCCTTCCACTGAATCTTCGCGCCACGGCTGGCCGCGCCGTATCGATCTGACGAGGCGCAGAGCACACGCGCGCGCGAGACACCGTCAGCCGGCAGCCGCGTCGGAGTGACCACGCACGCCAACTGATCGGTCGGCGGAAGCATCAGATCGAGCGGCGACGTGCGCTTGTTGCCCACGCGATCGACCGTGATGGTTTTCGCCATGCTGTAGCCGGGCGGGATCACCACGGGGAGCTTGAAGGTGCCTCCCGGCTGCGCCGTCACCGGACCAAACGTGACGTCGCCCACGGTGAGCCGCACCTCCGCGCCCGCTTCAGCGCGGCCGGGCACCTCGACGGCGCTGGAGATGGGGACACGCAGCACCCCGAAGGCGCCCTCGACCGACTGAGGGTGAGGCCACGGCGCGAAGGCCACGATGATCGCCACCTCGGGGAACCGGGTGGTGGGCAGCAGATAGCGCGCGCGAAAGCGGCTCTTCCCCACCCGCTCGATGTTCTCGAAGGTGCCGACGTTGGCGCGGAGAACGGGAGGCGCAGGTTGCTCGACGCCGCCGATCTCGATCTCCAGCGTCGCGACCGTGTCCCGGCCCTTCACGGGCGCAGCGGGATCCAGGGTCAGCGTGACGTTGGACGCGGCAGGCGCCTGCCCCCACGCGGAAGCCGCGCACAGAAGAGTGACGACAAGGGGGGTACCGCCACGCATTCAGCGCGGCAGTCTACGTTGCTCCTGCTGGGTCACGAGACGAATCGCCGCCGGCCGGCGCATCATCAGCGCGAGGAAGGCGAAGGCGATCAGGAACGGCGTCAGCGACGCACCCGTGCTCGAGCAGCCAGCGGCCATAGGACCATCGAGGTCGTTACCGGCCTGAAGCGGCGAAGACGTCGAAGAAGCGCTGCACGCCTCGTCGATCACGAGGCGGATGCGAGTCATCGGCTGCGTGGTGTCGCCGTTCTGAATGTGCAGATGAGCAGAAACAGCGCTCACGACGGTACCGGCCGTGTAGCTGCCGCCGTTGCCGGAGTGGCCATTGCCGTTGTCGTGGCCGTTACCGTTGTGACCGCAGCCCTGGTTCACCTCACCGCAGCTGACGAGCGCGTAGCTGCTGGCAAGGGCGAGCTGAGTGGGGTTGCTCGGGTGGGACTGGGTGGAGCGGCTGCGGTACTCGCACTCGATCGTCTTGTTGGCGAGCTCGATGGTCAGGTACGCCTTCTTGTTACCCGCGTTGCCGGCGACGACGGGGAGCGCCGCGGGAATCGCGAAGTCCATCGCGGGCGAGAAGGTCACGTCACCATCGACGCTGCGGGTCGGGCTGTGGAAGCGCGTGGCCTCGAGCACGGTGCTGCGGCACATCGGGAGCGGCTGCTCCTCGGGCAGCGAGAACGTCGCGCCGTAGATGTTGGCGTTCGGGTCCACCTGGTTGTTCGGATCCTGCGCCTGCCACACCAACCGAATCTCGCCGTTGGGGAGCACCGTGATGTCGTTGAGCGACTCCTTCAGGCCAGGCGTGCTGGTGATCTGGAAGATGCGGTTCGAGCTGAGCTCGACCACGTAGATGTCCGACTCGGCGCCAGGCAGCTTGCTCTCGAAGGCCACCACGTTGCCGCGAACCGACGGGTTGAACTGTCCGCCCGGGATCTCGAGGACCGTCTCCGCGGCGCCGCCCAGCGGCAGGATCACCACGTCGGTGCCGGTGGGGCCGGCCGCATTCTCGCGCTGGAAGACCACCACGCTGCCGTTGGTGTCGGCGTTGCGCTCGGGGAGGAGCGACGAGGTCAGCGCGCTGACCAGCCAGATGTTGCCCGAGCGAGTGGCGCGATAGATGTCGCAGTTCGACTCGCAGTGCTGCCAGACGATCGTGTTGCCGTCCGGCGAGACCGCGGGGTTCTCGTCGTTGAACGCGTCGTCGGTCACCTGCGTGAGCACGTTGGTGACGAGGTCGTAGATCATCAGCTCGCCGTCGCCGCCGGAGAAGTCGATGAAGGCGGCGGTCTGGCCACCGATGGCGACGCCCATGCGATCGCTGGTCGGCGAGTAGGCGAGCTCGTAGAGGGTCTTGGTCGCGACCTCGAACATCATGATCGCGCGGTGATCGGTGGAGCGCGTGAAGACGATGCGGCCCTGATCGACGTCGCTGAGCTGATCATCGGCGCGAGCTCCGCCGGGCAGGAGATTCGGAATGGCAGAGTCGGTGTTGGTCGCGAAGTCGTAGTACCGGATCTCCTGAATGAAGTTGCCGTTGTCGATGATCTGATTCGAGTAGGCCGAGGTATCGCCGTCGACGTGCGGGTCGACCTGCTGCCCCGCCTGGTCGTTGATGGTGATCTGCGGTGGGTAGAGTGCGCCGCCGTTCGCCGGCGTCACGCTCAGGGTCATCGCGAGTACCGCTGCGACTGTGATTCCTGCAGTTCCCATCGTGCCTCCCAACCGACCGGCTGCTTCGCCGGT
>CBIHPJ010000942.1:0-2750 GCA_966211295.1 uncultured Myxococcales bacterium
ACAAGAGCGAGGTGCGGAAGCTGATCGACTACGCGCTCGGCAAGAAGGACAAGAAGCTCGCGAAGCGTCTCTCGAAGAAGCCCGCCGACGCAGGTCTGATCAAGGGCCGCACGGCCGAGGCTGATCTCGGCGTGACCTACGCGGAGATGGAGGGCGCGCTCGAGGTGATCTTCGAGACCTGCGCACTCCACGAGGGCGGAGTGGTGCCGCGCGAGGTCGATCAATTCGCCTGGGTGCTCGAGCGCTCAGGCGTCTCAGAGAAAGTGTTCCGCCGGGTGTGCGAGCTGATCTACGGCGCGCGTCACAAGGCGACTGGTGCTCCGGTGCTCTGGCGCGCGGACACCACGCGTTACTCCACAGCGGATTTCGAGAGCGAATGAAGACCCGATGAAACAGTTGCTGGTGATGATGTTTGCCCTGACGGGTTGCTCGATCGTTCAAGGCGTCGTGCGCTCGTCGAACGGACTGCCCGAGTACACCAACTCCGAGGGCACCTGGCGCCACCTCGACGTGCCGATGCGCGACGGCGTGAAGCTGAAGACGCACATCTTGATGCCCGCGGGTCTCGAGAAGGCGCCGATGGTGCTGATCAGAAATCCGTACCCGCGCGACATCCTCTACACGCTCTCGTGCGGCGTCTTCACTCGCTACGGCATCGGCTGCGTGGTGCAGGACGTTCGTGGTCAGCGCGAGAGCGAAGGTGAGTGGCATCCACTGGTGCACGAGATCGACGATGGCGAAGACACGCTCGCCTGGCTCGACGCGCAGCCCTTCGCGGAGTCGATCGCGCTCTACGGCCAGTCGTATCTCGCGGGCACCGCGCTCGCGGCGTCGAATCAGCTGCCGCCGAAGGTGAAGACGATGGTGCTCGCGGTGTTCGGCACCGATCTCCGCAAGGTGATCACCGAGCGCGGACTCTTCCCGCACGAGCTGCTCACCGTGTGGGCCTCGTACATGCCGTCACGCGATCGTCCGGCGGATGCGAAGAAGTCCTTCGAGCAGGCGCTCGCGCATCGGCCGCACCTCGAGTGCGACGAGCTCGCCTTCGGAGGAAAGCGCGCGTGGTACCGCGAGTGGCTCGACGCGACGTTGCCGAGCGCGGCGCTCTGGGCGCTGCCTGCGAACAAGAAACTGCAGGAGATCCCACCGCGAATTCAGCTCCCGGTGCTCTACATCGAGGGCTTCGATGATCCGTTCCTCCCCGCGGGACTCGACACATTCGCGAGGCTGGGCAGCAAGGAGAAGAGTCATCTCGCGCTGCTCCCGACCAGTCACGTCGGTCTGCAGCCCGGAGCGGTGACCATCGACGACGCCGACGGGCAGTACCTGTGGAAGCTGCCAGTGCCCTGGCTCCTCCATCACCTGAAGGGCGTGCCGCTGCCGTATCCGGAGACGGGAGTGACGAGCTGGGCGCGCGGTGAAGTGAAGTCAGTGCATCGCGCCGAGTGGCCTCCGCCCACGAAGATCGAAGGCCTCGTGCTGCAGCCTCAGGTCAGCGACCCGAAGTGTGCTCAGCGTGCGCTCGGTGGCGAAGCGGGGACTCCGTCGCTGCTCTCGTATCGCTACAACCCGCTCAAGCCGTGGCAGAGCGAAGGCGGCGCGCGTGGATTGGGAATGCCGCTCCTCGTCGCGGGCACGCTGAATCCGGGTCCTCAACGCCAGTCGTGGGACTGCTCTCGCGGCGACGTGATCCGCTTCGTCACGGACAAGCTCACAGCACCGAAGCGAATCGCGGGCACCATGAAGCTCGACCTCACCGTGCGCAGCTCCGCGAAGGACACGGCGTTCTACGCAAAGCTCGTCGACATCGACGAAGACGGAGACGCGGTGCACATGACCGACGGCGCCGCCACGCTGCGGCTCCCGACCTCGCGCGACGCCGAGTACGTGCCGTACGAGCCGAACTCAGTGCGAAAGCTCGAAGTCGAGTTCTTCCCCACCGAGTGGGTGCTGCAGCCCGGACATCGCCTCGGATTGTGGGTGAGTTCGTCGAACTACCCCGCGCTCTCCGCGCACCTCAACACCGAGGAGCCCTGGTACCGCAGCAAGACACCACTCCTCGCAGAGCAGACGCTCGAGCTCGGTGGTCCCTCGGTGCTGCAACTTCAGGTCGCGCCCTAGAGTCGCGTCGCGTCGGCGCAGTACCGTTGGCCGACCATGACCATCTTCAACGAGGGTAGTCGGTCGTTTCAGGATCGATTCGACACGCGGCGCCTCGCTGATCGCATCGAGGAGAAGTTGCTCAGGACTCGTTTCACCGACGAGGATCGCGTCTTCATCGAAGCGCGCGACATGTTGTTCCTCGCCACTGCTGATGCGAGCGGACAGCCGCAGTGCTCGTACAAGGGCGGCCTGCCGGGCTTCGCGCGCATCCTCGACGAGAACACGCTCGTGTTCCCCAGCTACGACGGAAACGGCATGTACATGAGCGCGGGCAACGTCTCCGCGAACGCGCAGGTCGGGATCCTCTTCATCGACTTCGAGAATCAGCGCCGCCTGAGAGTGAACGGATCAGCGACGCAGGTGATAGACGATCCGATCCTCGCTCAGCATCCGGGCGCGCAGTTCCTCTGGCGCGTGCGTCCGACTCAGATCTTCCCGAACTGCCCTCGCTACATTCACCAGTACCAGCTGGTCTCGCGCTCCAACTTCGTGCCGAAGGAAGGCTGCGAGCCGCCCGTGCCGGCGTGGAAGACACGCGACTGGTCACGCGACGTGTTGGCGCAGAATGATCCCGCACGCGATCCGAA
>CBIHPJ010000943.1:0-2749 GCA_966211295.1 uncultured Myxococcales bacterium
AGGGGCGAGATGTCGAGGCGCGCGATCACCTCGCGCGGAGGCGACTTCTCTTCGCAGATCAACCGCGCGGCCTCGAGCCACTGCTTGGGCCCGACGTGGCTGTACACGGCGTAGAGCGACTCGTTCACGTCGATCTGCGTGGCGGTCACCATCAGTGACTCACGCATGCGACGCTCGTTGTCGTTGAGCGCCGTGCACGCGCGTTCGATCAACACCTCGGTGGCGAGGAAGAGGTTCTGCGGCGCCGCGGGAGCAGGGCCGGACACCACGCTCGCATCTCCCGCGCGGCTGGCGATGAAGGCGTTGAAGGCGCGCTCACCCTCGGCGGTGTACTTGCCGGCCACCGCGGCAGCGTGGAAGCAGGCGCCCTGGTTGAAGCCCAGGTTGTACTGGGCCCAACCGTCGCGGCACATCACCGCGCCCGTGAAGCGCCGGTACGAGAGCACGCGCAACAGCCACTGCGGGCCCACGGTGTGCGCGGCGACGTGATTCGTCTGGTTGCGATCGAGGTTCGCCAGCAACGCGCGCCGCGGCTCGAGCAGCTTGATCACCTGGCCGACGATCACGTCGAGCTTGGTGCCCTTCGAGAGATACGCCTGCGCTCCTGCATCGAGCGCGCGCAGTGACTCGCGGTAATCGTCGTGTGCCGAGAGGAACGCGATGGGCAGCTCGCGCGTGCGGAAGTCTTCGCGGAGCGCACGCAGCATTCCCCAGCCATCGAGGTGCGGCATGTTGAGATCCGCGAGCACGGCGTCGAACGAGCGCTGCAGCGCGACCTCGAAGCCCTGCGCGCCATCGTTCGCAGTGGTGACCTGGAAGCCGTGCTTGCCGAAGAGCGTGGAGAACATCTTCAGGATCGCCGGATCGTCGTCGACCAACAGCAGTTGCGTCGACGCCGGAGCAGGAGGAGGCGGCTCCGCGGGCTGCGGCTGCACCTCGAACGCGAGCGGCTCGTCTTCCTCGACGATCACTTCAGCGACGGGCGTCTCGCCAGTGACCACGTCACCGACTTCGATCACCACGCCCGCGCCTTCGCTGTGGGAGCCGGCGACCTCGGTGAAGCTCCAGCGCACCTGGGGCTGCTTGAGCATCGCACCGACCGCGTCGGGACCGTTCGCTCCGAGGAAGGAGGCCTTGTCCAACTTGCCGTAGATGAAGCTCGCGCGCGCTTCGTTCGGCGTGCGCGCGTTCGTCACCAGGATGCCGCTGCGCCGCGTGCGGCGAATGTGCTCGAGGAAGCGGTGCAGGGTGGCCGCGTCCGCGGTGCCCGAGCTGTTGCCGGTGCGCGTGGAGACCTCTTCGAAGAGCGCTCTCACCACGCCGATGTGCGCGGGCGTGAAGGGCGAGCCGAGGAGACCGACCACTCCGGTGCGCATGCCCTGCACGAACGCGCTGTCAGAGGTGTCTCGGCCGATCACGATCACGGGCCGCTGCGCCGAGGCCACGTCACTCGAGAGCGCGTCGAGCACCTGGATCACGAAGTCCGACTCGAGATCTCCGAAGACGATCAGCAGGTCGGGCTTGAGCTGCTTGATGCCGCCGGTCACCTTGCGGCGATCGGTCACGAAGCGATAGGTGATCCCCTGCTCGTTGAAGGCCTGCGCGATGGTTCCTTGCGCCGTGCGATCTTCGTCGATGCCCAGGATGATCGGCGCCTTCGGCTCAGTCATGGGCGGCAAGAAAACATCGAAGGCAGCGCACCGCGACCGTTTCTTTCCCGGACGCTGCTGCCTCGGCACCGCTGCGCGGCGCCGCGAGACGGCTCGCGCTCATTCTCTCGGCGAGCCGTAGATCACGACGATCCAGTATCGGCCTCGGCCGAAGCGGGGAGAGTCACCTTTGACCAGCCCCACGCCCACCATGCGGTTCGTGGCGGCGGAGAGGTTCTTCGATTCGCTTCCAAGCCTGGGAGCGTCGAGCACCATCACGTCGACTGCCACGCCGTTGAGATCGTCCATCAGGGCGAAGGCTCGCTCCGAGAGCGGTCTCTCTCCGGGGAGCGCGCCCTTCGGCAGATCCTTCTCGAGCGCCTGCCGCGCGTGCGTCTGTGCGAGACCTTCGAGCGCGACGCTCGGAACCAGCGCGGGGAGCTTCTTGCGCTTTCTCTCGGCGTTGATCGACGCGTAGACGCTCCCGAGTGGATCTTTGTCCTCGGTCTCGTCGGGAGGCGCGGCGAGCAACTCCACCAGCACCTGCAGTCCGTCGGGGCGCGTGGCGAGGCCGAGACCCAGCTTGCGATGCCGCGGGTCGAGCAGGTTGTTGCGGTGGCCGGGGCTGTGCTCGATGCCGAAGTGCGCGGAGAGCGGCCCTGAGGAGAGCCCGAGATTTTCTCCCGCCACCATCGACGCGTAGTTCGCGTTCTTCAGGCGATCGTTGAGCACGCTCCCGTCGGGCGCGACGTGGCCGAAGAAGCCTTCGTCTGCGAGCCGCTGCGCCCAGGCCTGCGCGATCGCCTCGAGCGGAGGATCGACCTGCACTGCGCTCAAGCCCACCTGCAACCGCAGCGCGTTGATCCTCAGGAGCAACATCGCGCGCGCCGACGCGGCGTTCTTCGGCTCTTCGAAAGAGTCTTCTTCCGCGGCGACCACGTGACCGACGTCGACGAAGAAGAGCGCGGCGACCTCGGGACCTTTCGGCCCACGACCGAGCACCTCGACGGTGTGGCGGCCAGGTCCGTCGAAGTCGATCGCAGCGCAGCGCGATTCATTGCCAGCGGGAGGCATCGCGATTCGATCCACCGCGCCTTCGG
>CBIHPJ010000944.1:0-2748 GCA_966211295.1 uncultured Myxococcales bacterium
TCATGCCGAGGTGTCGGCTTCTCGCGCTCACCGGTATTTCCGGGTGCTTGGCGAAGCCTTTGACAATTGGAGTGACAAAGTCGCAGGCGCACATGTAGGCAAACCAGCTCCACGAGCCACCGAAGACCGCTGAATCACGTGCTTCGACCGTTCGAACCCTCTGGGCGCTCGGCACCGGAGGACACGTGAAAGCTCACGGGCATGAGGCATCTGCTCTGGCTGCCGTTCATCGGGACTCTCGCGATCGCGTTGCTCGTGCTCGAGGCGAATGGGCTCACGGCGACGTCGCTCGCTGCATTTCTACTCCCCGCGATCTGCATGTGCGGAGCGCTTCGTCAGCGGCGCGCGCTGATCATCAACGTGCTCGCAGGGATCACCTTCGTGATCGTTCAGCTCGTGCGACCTGGATCCTCCGAAGTGAGCGCGTGCGTGAACGCGGAGTGCTCACCGCGCGGCGCACTCTGGCAACGAGTGATCGATGAACGTGAAGCAACGCGCGCGGGGCTGAGGCTCTCTGCACACCTGGGAGCGATGCGAGGGAAAGAGCTCCGCACCTTCGATGCGCTGATCGACAGCGAGTGGCGCGCGATGCCCGAAGAGTGGCGCGGACTGCCGAATCCATTGTTGATGGTGTCCACGCCCACGCGCGTCGAGTCACTGCGGGTGCGCGCTCGACACGAAGGCAAGCGGCCCTGCATCCTCTTCCTCCATGGCTTCGGCGGCTTGCTCTCGCTCTATGTGCACGCGATCGCAGAGGGCACGAAGGGGGAGTTCGACATCGTCGCTCCCGCGCTCGACCCGCTTGGTGGTTGGTGGACCGAGCGAGGTCAGAGCGTGATCGAAGCGACGCTCGACTCGCTGCCTCCCGACGTCGATCGCGTGTACCTCGTGGGCCTCTCCAACGGAGGCATCGGCGCGACCGAAGTTCTTCAGCACCCCAAGTTGGCGAAGCGCTTCGCGGGCGTGGTGCTCGTCTCTGGAGTGGGCGATGTGTCTGACTTCACCGCGGCTCCGCCCACGAAAGTGCTGCTGGTCTCGGGCTCCGAAGATCCTCGCTTCACTGGAACGTGGGTCGCGCAACAGGTGAAGTCCCTCCGTGAAACAGGAGCGCAGGTGACCTGGGCGAGCTGGCCCGCTGACCACTTTCTGCTCCTCACGCACTCGAAGGAATGGACCTCGCGCTTCCTCGCCTGGCGCTGAACTGGACGGGGAGTTGCGCCGATCTCCACAGCGGCGAGGATGCGTCCGTGTCGCGCTGGTTTCCGATCTTCGTCTTCATCATGGTGGCGAGCTGCCAGCAGCAGGCGTGCCCATCGCTCGCTGGCGACACCTGCAATCCGCGCAACCCGAACTGCCCCCAGGGCTACACGTGTGCGATCTCCGAGATCTGCACGAAGAAGTGCGAGCAGACGAGCGACTGCTGGATCCCGGTGAGCGAAGGCTGCCGCTCGAATTACTTCCCCGGTCAGCGACTCCCTGACGGCGGAACGTTCGTCGAAGTGAGCGACGATGGCTTCTGTCCGCAGAGCAAGGAGCTCGAGTGCATCGTGGGCTACTGCCAGCTCCCCTCGAAGTGCGGACCTGACGGCTGCGACTACGATTTGTACGGACCGTCTCACTACAAGGGAGCGCACGAATGAGATGGCTCGTGCTCCTCGCGCTCTCGTTCACGAGCTGCGGCCTCATCGCGTGGCCCGGCCGCCCCTGCAGCACCCACGATGACTGCGTGGGACTGAAAGACGGCTACTGCTCGAAGGCCGAGATCTGCACGCGCGAATGCAGCGACGCGAAGCCGTGTCCCGAAGGCTCGACGTGCACCACCGCGGGCGGAACGCGAGCGGTCTGCCTGCACGCGTGCGCCACCAACGAAGATTGTGGATCACCCAACTTCGTGTGCTCGCAGAACGTGTGTTTGGTAGCGGCGCCGATGGAGCCTCCACCAAAGTGACTCGCTGTGAGCGAGACACGAATCACGTGGGTGAGCGGCGCGTTCCGCGTGGGCCCTGAGCAGCTGATTGGGGTGCTCGAGGTGAAGTCCAACGGTCACTCGCGCGCGGTCTTCGCTGAACGTGCCGAGGTCGACGGACGCAGCCACATTCGATTGGCGCGCACGGTGTGGCAAGGCAGCTCGAGCTGCTCGGACAGGAAGCGATGATCGTGGTGGAAGATGGGCCGATGGTGCTGCTGCGGCGCTGACGCCTGCGGCTAGGCTCTGGCGCCATGAAGATGATCGTCGCCATCATCCGGCCCGAGCGGCTGGAGTCCGTCGAAGAGGCACTGAAGAAGGTCCTCGACGAAGGAGATCACTACCGCATCACCGTCGACACGGTGGAAGGCCACGGCCGCCAGGAAGGGGAGCTCGAGTTCTTCCGTGGTCAGAAGGTGCGCAGCGGCAAGGTGCAGAAGACCCGGGTCACGGTGAGCGTGAACGACGCGTACGTGGAGAAGACCGTGGAGGCGATCATCGCGGGCGCGCGGAGTGAAGGCGGTGGCGCGGTGGGTGACGGAAAGATCTTCGTGTTGCCGCTCGAGCAGGTCATTCGCATTCGCACTGGAGAGCGCGGCGGAAGCGCGATCTGAAATGAAGCTGCATCACGATCTCGTCTCTGCGCCCGACGCGAAGCCCACGCGCGCGGTGCTCTTTCTTCACGGCATCCTCGGCACGGGTGCGAACCTGCGCAGTCATGCGCGCCGCTTCGTGCAGCAGCGCCCGGAGAATCTCGGCGTGCTGATTGATCTGCGCGCACA
>CBIHPJ010000945.1:0-2744 GCA_966211295.1 uncultured Myxococcales bacterium
CATTGAGTGTCTTCTCGACCTCATCCATCGTTTGGCGATCAGCGATGTCGATCAACGTTCGCGCTAACGAGGTCAGCCGAATCCCATCGCGCTTGATTGATTGGAACGGCTCATCCGTTACGTGAATGAGCACCCCCGTCGGCTTCATCTTCGAGCTCGAAGGGATGAGCATCTCGAGCTGCTGTGGCTCCTTGAACTCGTCGATGCGGTGGAGATACGCGGCCGCGAAGTGCGAAATCGCGCCCTCGTCCTCCGTGTACAGACACGCAGCGCGAGCTCGGACGTCGAACGATTCCTGCAAGCCGAAGAAGCCGTAGACGCCGCGCTGCAGCGTGATCAGCGAGCCGCTTCGCGCTCGATAGTCGATAGCATCAGCGTCGATCTGGTTCTTGATCAGGCTCTTCCGAGTGACCAGACCGAACTCAGCGAACTTCCGAATCTCATCCATCAAACCCACGCAACGCCCTCCTCGGAACGGTCATATTCCGAGGGGCTGACAAGTGGTTTGAGCGAGAAACCGGAGCCGGCTCCGGTTTCTTGTGTCAGTGCCTCGAAGCCACGTCACCGAGTCACAGAAAGCAGGAAGCTCGAGAGGCCAGCCCGCAACCTGCACGGGCGTGACCCTCGAGCTCCTTCGCGCCTCAAGGCCGAGACGACTTCGCCCAATTCAACTGATCAGCTGACCTTCATGTTCAGGTTGTCGAACAGGTTGAAGCCCTGCTTCGCCAACTCGGCCGGCGTACCCTCGAAGCTCCACACGTCGGTCTCATCACGAATCGAGTCCTGCGCCTTGATGCCGATGGTGAAGCCCGGCACCGAGATCTCCTCGTCGATGTTGATCAGATCCGACTGCGTGTACTTGTTCACGTCGACCTCGAGCTCCGTCTTCGTGCCGAGCGTGGTGAGCGCGCCCTTCAGATCGCCGCGCATCGCCTGACCAAGCGCGCCCGCGAGGTCCTTGGTCTTCGCCTCGCCGGACAGCTCGACCTCGAGACCGCCCTTCGAGCCCAGGCCCAGCCCTTCGATCGCCGCGCCGCCGCTGACATCCACACCGAGCGAGAGCTTGGTGGTGGTGTTGTCGAGCACGCTCTTCGCGACGTTCTTCACCGCGCCCGCGGGGTCCTTCACCACGTCGCCCAGGTTCACGCCCGAGGGGAGCGGAATGCGCGTCTCTGCAGTCACCGACGCGGTGCCGTCGATGCTGCCGCCGTTCAGCTTGCCGCCCAGCGCGGGAATGCTGACCGGCGCACCGAGCGCCATGCTGCCGCTCGCCTCGATGCCCTGCTCGAGCACGATCGCCGGAGGCTGGCCCTTGGTGATCTCCAGGCGCGCGCCCGTGGTGACCTTGCCGTTGATCGACGCGCCCGCGCCGATACCCGCGGTCTCACCGAGCGAAGCGCTCGCCTCCGCCGAGAGCTCGAGACCGACGCTGCCCGACTGGAAGTGATCAGCGATGTCCTTGATCTCATCACCCGCCGTCGCGCCCGTGAGCAGCGCGCCCGCGGGACCGCCGACCGCCGTGGCGATGCCGATGCCGCCGACCGTCTCCGCGGCCTTGGTGACGTCGCTCAGGTTGTCGAAGTGCATCGTGGCGTTCGCGATGCCCGTGGCGTTCGCCTCGCCCTCAGCCGAGGGGAAGCCCGGGAGCTTCAAGCCGCCGAACACGCCGCCAGACACCTGGCCCGTGAGCGACATCTCGTAGCCGTCGTCGGTCTTGGTGACCTTCATCTCCACCTCGGCGCCGCCCTGCAGCACCGTGGCGCCGATCTTTCCACCGACCGCCATGGTCACGGTGTCGCCCGTGGAGTTGAGCTTGCTGAGCTGACCATCGACGTCGAGCGCCTCGGCCGCGAGCTCACGCGCGTGATCTCCGACCCAGTTGAGCGCGGCGCCGGCGAGCTTGAGGCCGTTCTTCGCGGCGTACTCGGCGGCGTCGGCCACCTTCTCCGCGGTGTACGACGCGGCGTCGCCGGCGAGTTCGAGCGTGCCCTTCGCCACGTCGACGGTCATCTCGCCGGCCTTGCCGACGACGTTCAGCGCGCCCTTGCCGACGTCGCCCGCGAAGCCGACCACCGCTCCGAGGCCATCGCCCACGGCGCCCACGATGTCGCCCGCGAGACCGACCACCTTGCCGCCGGTCGCGTCCCACGCATCACTGATGAAGCCGCCGATGCCGCCCTCGTGCTTGTCGACGATCTTCTCGCTCGCGTCGTCCTTGCCCTGCGCCTTCAGGCGAGCGCTGGTCGCTCCCAGGAGCGCGGTGCCGCCACCGTCGTCGGCGTAGTCGTAGAACGCGTCGTCGACGTGCATCAGCTCGTCGGAGTCGGGCAGCTTGCTCGCGATCTGATCGGCGATCATGAAGGTGCCGATCTCTCCGGACGACTTCGCCACGTCGGCGAGCGCCTTCACGGAGTCCTTGATCGCTTCCTTGTCGTCACCGTCGGTGAAGGCGTCGTCAGAGGCGTTCTTACCGAGCGCGGTGGCGATCTTGTCGATGGTCGGCTGCGCGCCGCGGATCAACGCGTTCTTGTACGCGGGGTCGGTGCTCGCGGTGGTCAATTCCTTGAGCTTCTGCGCGGCGGCGTTCGCGGCCTGCGCGTCGGACCGACCCGCGTTGTGCGCGTCGTCATAGGCCTTCTGCACGTCCGTCGCGCCCTGGGCGGCGCGCGCCTCCGGAGTGTTCTCGACGGGCGCGGTGGCCGTCGCCTTCTTCGCCTCGGCGGCGCGATCGAGCGAGTCAGGAG
>CBIHPJ010000946.1:0-2723 GCA_966211295.1 uncultured Myxococcales bacterium
GCGTCTCTGGGCGGCTCTTCGTGACGGTGATGAGCGAGCCGCTCTTCGGGATTCGCTGACGTACCTCCCTCTCCCATCGGGAGAGGGTCGGGGTGAGGGCATGTTCACTTCGGCATCAGCCCAAACGCGATCAGAATCTTGATGAGCACACCCATCAGACTCTCACCGGCGACGAACCCAGACGCGACCGGCATCGTGATCTGATCCCCCGCCTTCTCGCCCTTCTTCCTCCGCAGCCACTCCGCGAGTCCCGCGCCGATGCACATCATGATGCTGTTCCACGCGGGCAACACCATCGCGATCCCGAGACCCGAAGCAGACGGCACCCACTTCTTCTGATGCTTCGGAACCTTCACCTCGAGCACGGCAAGGCCACAACCAACGATCACTCCGCCGAGCGCAGCCCACTGCGCAGTCGGATGCAGCGCAGAAAGTCCCTGCACCAACAACTCCGAGACGTTCTTCCACACCACCGCGGACGGAGCAGGGAACTCCGCGCCACCGAGCGACTCTTTGGTGGGCACGAGCAGATTGAAGAGCGGTACCACCGCGAGTGAGCCCGCGATCACCCCGAAGAATTGACCGATCACTTGCTGACGCGGGCGCGCTCCGAGCAGGTAACCCGACTTGAGATCCGTGAGCAGATCCGCCGCGTGCAGTCCCACGCCGCCGGTGATGTTCGCCGACATCACGTTCGGCACCAGCTGCCCCGGCAAGAGCCCCGCGTAAGTGAGCTGAGTCACCGGGCCGAGCGCCTTCGTCGGAGTGATGTCGGTCTCACCGGTGACGCGAGCGGCGATCACCCCCATCACCAGCGAGAGTGGCAGCGCGAGCAACCCGGCCCAGATCGGAATGTCGAACGAGATCCACGCGAGCAGCACCACGAGCGGACCGAAGATCAGAAAGCCGATCGGCAACCACGACGACGGCGCCTCGATCTCCGCGAGCGGATCTTCCTCGGGGCTCACCTTCTTCTTCCCGAACAGCGCGCCGAGCGACTGCAGACTCTTCACCACGCTGCGCCACTGAAACGCGAACGAGGTGAGGCCCGAGGACACGAGCACGGCCGCGCCCATCCACACCGTCCACTTCGCCATGATCTTGAAGCTGACGGTGGGAATGACGCCGATCTCCACCATCTCCGGCGCGACCACTCCGAACGTGAAGAACGCACCGAGCAGCAGCGACCAGCCCGTGCGCCACGACATCAGTCCGCCGGCGCCGAGCATGAGCACGCTGCCTTCGATGCCGATGGTCCAGTCGAGCAGCGGCTTGCCTCGATACTGAATGGGGAGACTGAACTGCTCCGGCAAGCGGAACGGCATCCACGCCACCTTCGCGTCGCGGCACCACGCGATCACCGCGGCGCCGAGCGCAGAGAGCCCGAGCAACTTCGCCTGACGACGTCCTTCGTCGCTCTCCGCGTGCAGCGCGCGCAAGGTCTCCGCGGTCGCGGTGCCCGTGGGGAAGATCAGCTGCTCGCGATTGATCAGCTGTCGCTTGATGGGAATCGCGGCGAACACCCCGAGACTCGCGATGCACGCGAACCACGCGATGAGCGTCCACGTGCCGGGTCGTTCACCCGTGAGCATGATCAACGCAGGGAGCGCGGCCATGTTGCCGCCGCCCGTCATGTAGCCCGCGGCCGACGCGACACTGCCCATCGCGTTGTTCTCGAGCATGCCCATGTGGGCTTTGGGACCGACGACCTTCCCGACGAGCGCGAAGATCGACCACGCCATGATGCACGCGGTGAGCGTGACGCCCACGCTCCAGCCGGTCTTGAGCACGATGTAGAGATTGGCGGCGCACATCAGAACGCCGAGCACCATGCCGGTGAGCACGGCGCGCACCGTCAGCTGCGGAGCATCAGGCTGGTAGATCTCCGCGAGCCATTTCTTCTCGAGCTCGAGCGCTTCGGCGTCAGTGGGGGAAGACATCGACGCGCACCATAGTTGTCTCGGGGAGAGGGGCCTAACTCGCGCGCCAGATATTCCGCCGCCTCGCCTCAATCTCCAGCGCCTCGCGGTGCTTCGGATCCGCGATCGCCACCATCGCCTGCACGCGTTGAGCGAGACTCTTCGCGTAAAGATCCGCCACTCCGTGTTCGGTCACCACGTACCGCACGTGCGCGCGCGTGGTGACCACGGTCGCACCCGCCTTCAAGCGCGGAACGATCCGGCTCTCGCCCTTCGAGGTGGTGGAGGGCAGGGCGATGATCGCCTTCCCTCCCTCGGACAGAGTCGCGCCGCGGATGAAGTCCATCTGCCCGCCGACTCCGGAGAACACGCGCTCGCCGATGCAGTCCGCGGCCACCTGGCCCGTCATGTCGACCTCGATCGCGGAGTTGATCGCCGTCATCTTCGGCTGCTGCCGGATGACCTGCGTATCGTTCACGTCGCTGCAGTCGCGCAGCTCGACCGATGGATTGTCGTGCACGAAGTCGTACAGCTTCTGCGTGCCCATCACGAAGCTCGCCACGGTGCGAAAGCGTTGGCGCGCCTTGAACTCGTTGGTGACCACTCCGCGTTCGATCAACGGCAACAGGCCATCGCTGAACATCTCGGTGTGCACGCCGAGGCCGCGGTGATGGGTGAGCGCGCGCAGCACGGCATCAGGAATCGCGCCGATGCCCATCTGCAAAGTCGCTCCCTCTTCGACGAGCTCTGCGACGCGCTTGCCGATCGCGTCTTCCACCGGGTTCTGCTCGGTGGAAATCCCGT
>CBIHPJ010000947.1:0-2716 GCA_966211295.1 uncultured Myxococcales bacterium
GCGCGCGATTGATGAGCCGGTGCTCTCGCTCTCCGGTCCTCCGCGTCAGGCGCTGATCCCCGCGGATGGATCGATCGAGTTCAAGGGCGTGGAGGCGATCAAGCTCGTGCTCCCGCGCATGGCGGGCGAGCCCGAGCAAAAGATCGAAGTGAGCGTGCGTGACGCGACTGCGCCTCCGTCGATCAAGATCGATCGCAACTCGACTGAAGCGAAGGCGCTCGATGCTCAGCTGAGGAAGAGCAGCAGTGGCTCGACGACTCGGAGCAGCGGTGGTGGCGACTCGTTGGGCTCGTTGTTCGACAGCAAGACCGTCGACGGCAACCTGAACATGGCCACCATGCTGCTCTCCAAGAAGAAGAAGGAGGACGCGATTCCGTACCTCGAGCGCTGCCTGAAGATCGATCCGGGCAATCCCGAGTGCACCGTGCTGCTGCGCAGAGCGCGCGAACCCTAAGTCTCGGGGAGAGGGCTCAAGCTAGGGCGTGCCGGTTCCGCGCAAGTTGATGGCGACGGAGGGCATGTACGAGGCGTCGGTGTTCGCGGTGAGTTGAGCGGCGCGAGCGCCAGACACGGTCGGAGCGAACTCGACCCGGAGCGACACCGAGCCTGGGACGATCTCTCCAGCCGCATTTCTCGTGTCTGCGGGGATCACGAGTGACGGACTCGCAACGCTGAACGCGGCGTTACTGGTGCCCTCGAGCGTCGCGAGCGAACCAAGCGTCACCGGAACGAACTCGAGGTTGCTGAAGGTCACGGTGGTTTGGCCCGTCGTGCCCACAGGCACGTCGCCGAAGTCCAGCATCGCGGGCGCCCACGAGAACGTCGCGGCTTTGCCCTTTCCCGTGAGCAGGATCGTCTGTGGCTCGCACAGCTCCCGATGCCGTTGAACCTTCATCGATGCGGAGAAGTCATCGACGCGGCTGGGAGTGAACTCGATCGTCACGGTGCGGGTCTCGCCAGCAGCGAGCGAGAACCCATCTTCTCCATCGAGCGTGAAGAACGGACTCATTGGAGGAGTGATGAGCGCGACGGTGTCGAAGCTGCTCGCATTCTTGATCGGCAACTCGACTCGCGCGGTGTCCCCTCGGAAAACCTCTCCGAAGTCGATGATCGCGGGCACCGTGCAGTCGACCTCGGTGGGCTTGCCCGAGAGCTTCATGGTCGCGCTGAGCTCGCGGCGGTTCGTGGTGACGGTGAACGAGCCCTCTTCAACTCCCACGAAGCCCGCGGTCGGGCGGTAGCTCACGATCAACTCGTGCGTCCCGTTGGCCGGCACGCGATCACCTTCCGGAGGGAACGAGACCTCGAACGCGGGGTTGCTCACGCTCACCTTCAGCACGAGCTCCTCTCCATGCTGGCTGTGCAGATACGCCCTCTTCTTCGAGACCAAGCCGGGCACCGCGGGTCCGAAGTCGAGGACTTCACGATTCCCGAATCCGTCATCGAGAAAGATGTCGCCGAGTGGTGCACAGCCGAGCGACGACACCAACACCAGAGCCACCAGGTTCCTGCGCATGACGCTGATCTGCCACGGGGAAGACGACTCCGTCAAAGCTCAGAGCTCACCGTCAGGGCGTGCCCGCTCCGCTCACATCGATGCACAAGACAGGCTGTTTGGGGGCGCCCGACACCGTCACACAGAATTGGCCCAAATACGGGCGGGGCGCCGTCGGCGTGAAGGTGACCTCGAGCGACACCTTTCCCGGAACGAGCTCGCCGCTCGCGTTGGTCTCGGCCTGCGGCACCACGACAGGAACGGTCGTCGGTCCGCCGAAGACGCTGCTGACGCCGGTTCGCTCACGCATCTCGAAAGCCTCGAGCGTCAACGGGGCCAACTTCACGTTCGAGAGCTCGATCGTGATTCGACGTGTCGCTCCAACCGTCACCTCGCCGAAGACGACAGAGCTCGGCGTCGACGAAAGCAGCGCGACGACACTCCTTCCCGTGAGCTGGACGAGCGCATCTGGACACAGCTGCTCATGTCGCCTGACTCCCAACGTTCCTCCGAGATCGCCGAGCTCGGTAGGGTTGAAGGTGAGAGGCACCGCGCGCGTTTCACCGGGCGCCAGCGCAAATGATGCCGGTCCTTCGATCGCAAACTGGTTGCTGAAGAGCGAGAGGGCCGCGTTCGCCTGGTAACGACTGGCGTTGTTGACCGCGAGCGACAGCCGAGAAGTGTCGCCCCTCGCCAAGACTCCGAAGTCGAGTCGGAACGGCACCGTACAATCAACTTCGGTAGGAACCCCGGAGACAGCGAGTGTCGCGCCCAGCTCGGGCCAGTCGGAGGTGACCGTCAACCATCCTTCTTCGCGCCCGGTGACCTCGGCGGTCGGCGCGTAGATGACCGCCACCTCGCGCAGCTTGCCCGGAGGAAGGTCGGGACCTTCGACGAGCACGGCCTGGAACGCGGGGTTCGTCACCGTCGCTCGCAGCGAGAGCATCTCGGTGTGATGACTGCGGACGAACACACCCTGCGCCTTCGTCTGCCCGGGCACGGAGGGCCCAAACTCGAGCTCATTCGGAGGCCCAAATTTGGTGGTGAGTTCGATGCTGCCTGACGGTGCGCACCCGAGCGACGACACCAACACCGCAGCCACCAGTTCCCCGCGCATGACGCTGATCTGTCACGCGGGTGACGATGGCGTCAAAGCTCAGAGCCTTATGCGCACGAGCGTGAGCGGCTCAGTGACGCCCTTCACCCGCGCCTGGAATGGCT
>CBIHPJ010000948.1:0-2716 GCA_966211295.1 uncultured Myxococcales bacterium
AGTACCTGGAGCTGCATCCGCGCGGAAAGTTCGCGACGGAGGCTCATCAGGCCCTCGGTGACTAACCAACTCCCTCTCCCTGCGGAGCGGGGAGAGGGGCAGGGGAGAGGGGCGCTACTGCGGCTTCACAACCGGCCGACCCGCACTCGCGACGACCTCAACCGTGGACTTATCGGTGAGCGCGCGACCATCACCACGCTCTTCGGTCTCGGTGATCCGAATCACGTCGCCACGAGAGATCTTGAAGAACAACCGATTCTTCTCGGTCTCGTGCTTCTCCTGCATCGCGAGCCCCACTCGCCCATCAGGACCACAACCCATGAAGCGACGCCGTCCCTTGCCTTCGAGCGGCTCAGAAACAATCCGGAACAAAGTCCCCGGAGGCGGCTCAGCCCAGGCCTCGCCCTTCGGAGCCACCACGAGGTAGCTCATCTTGAGCGACTCCTTGTGGAGCCCCGCTTGCTTCGCGAGCTCCTCGATGATGCTCGGCATGCGCCAGGTCCGCTCGGCGTGACACCAATCGGACTCCTTGATCAGCGCCGGACAATTCCCGCGGAACATGCACGGCGCGCGAATCGCGTAGCCCTTCGCCACCAACGCATCACGCACCTGCAGCAACGCGCGCGACGTGTCACGCAGCGCCGGCTCGATCACTACGAGCGATCCATTCGCATTCACCTGCGCGAGGATCTTCTCGAGCAACTCAGCTCTCGGAGCGATGGCCCCGTTGTAGAGCTCATTCACCACGTGCCCCATGGTGATGAGATCGAACTTCCCCTCAGGCAGCGGCTTCTCAGGACTCCACTCGCGCGTCGCCAGACCTTCAGCGGCCTCGAGCGCGAGGGCCTTCGCCAACTCCAGCGCGGGCTTGCTGCGATCCGCGGCGACGACGGTGCTCGCTCCGGCATCCAGCGCAGCGAACGCGAGCGGACCAGGACCCGATCCCAAATCCAGCACCGAGCGCGGACGAGTCGTGAGCTCGGAGAGCGTCGACCGCGCCTGCGCGTAACTCACCGGCCAGTAGAAGAGCAGGTACGCGCCGAGCAGCTTCGGATCGTCCATGTACCGTGCGCCCGCGAGCTCACGGTTGCGAGTCAGTCCCATCGAGAGCTGCTTCACGCCAGCCGCGACCTCGCGCAGCTCGTCATGACTCAGACTGTCGGGATCGGGGACGTCCTCGAAGCGCCCACCGCGCCCATGCGAGTGCTGGCCGGGCTTCTTCCCGCCCTTCCGATGGCGTCGCCACACGGCGATCAGTCGCGGAATCCACTGCTCGAGGTCGCGGGTCGGATCGCCCATGAAGGACCTGTACACCTGGTCGCCACACCAGTCGATCGACGAGAGAGGCAGGGAACCTCCTCCGCCGGAGCGGATCAGCCAGACGAGTGGTAGACGCCGTCGAATGCTGACCGCCCTGAGTCTGGTGCTGCTGACAGCGAGTCCCCAGGTGAGCGTGCCGTTCGAGCGCTACGTGCTGCCGAACGGGCTGACCGTGATCCTCCATTCAGATCGCCGGCTCCCCATGGTCACCGTGAACATCTGGTTCCGGGTGGGATCGGCCGACGAGGTGAAGGGCCGCTCAGGTTTCGCGCACCTCTTCGAGCACCTGATGTTCATGGGCACCAAAGACGTGCCCAACGGTGAGTTCGATCGCGTGATGGAGCAGGCCGGCGGCACGAACAACGCCAGCACCAGCGAAGATCGCACCAACTATTACGAGGTCGGTCCGTCGAACCTGCTCGAGACGTTCCTCTGGCTCGAGGCCGATCGAATGGCGCACCTCGCTGACGGAATGACGAAGTCGAAGGTCGATCTGCAGCGCGACGTGGTGAAGAACGAGCGCCGTCAGAGCTATGAGAACCGGCCGTACGGAATGACCGAGCTGCTGATCCTCGAGCAGATCTACCCGAAGGGACATCCGTACCAGCACCCGGTGATCGGCTCGCACGCGGATCTCACAGCGGCGTCGGTCGAGGACGTGAAGAGCTTCTTCCGGCTTCACTACGTGCCCGCGAACGCGTCCCTCGTGATCGCCGGCGACTTCGCTCCTGAAGACGCGAAGGCCCTCGTCACCAAGTACTTCGCTGCGCTTCCTCGCGTAGAGGCGCCGCTTCGCGTGGTGCCTCCGATGGTGGAGCTCAAGAAGTCGGTGCGCATCACCAAGAAGGACAAGGTGAAGGCCGAGCGCGTGGTGATGGCGTGGCTCGCTCCCGCGGAGTGGACGAAGGGCGACGCTGAGCTCAAGTTGCTCGCGCAGGTGCTCGGCCAGGGGAAGAGCTCGCGCCTCGTGAAGTCGCTGGTGCTCGATCAGCAGCTCGCGAGCGATGTCGACGTCGATGTGCAATCACTCCGTGGGCCGGGACTCTTCATGATCTCCGCGACGGCGCAGCAGGGTCACACCGCCCAGGAAGTGGAGAAGGCGCTCGAGGCTGAGCTCACTCGGCTCCTCGCGAATCCCCCGAGCGTCGAAGAGGTGACGCGCGCGCGTTCGCTCCTCGAGGTGCAGAACTTGAGCGAGCTCGAGCAGGTCTTCGAGCGCGCCGAACTGCTGAACGAGATGGAGATCGCGCTGGGAGATCCCTCGCTCGTGCCGTGGGCCGTGACCGGCCGGTACGACGTGCTCGGTCCGACTGATCTGGCCGAGGTCGCGCGTCGAGTGATCACGCGTCCGAAGGTCACGGTGACTTTCCTTCCCGAGAAGGGCGGTGCGAAATGA
>CBIHPJ010000949.1:0-2712 GCA_966211295.1 uncultured Myxococcales bacterium
CAGCCACTCACCGGCTGAGGTGGATACTTCTGGGGTGTGCCCTGCTGGCACATCAGGAAGTGCGAGCGCGCGGTGACGACGTCACGCTTGTGTTCGCACTGGTGACATTGGCTGGTGGGAAATGGGGTCACTTCGTGATCTCTACTCCACAGAAAAAAAATGAGCGGGACGAGCCGTCCCCACGACTCGTCCCGCTCCACTACCCGCCCCACCCCGGGCTTTCACCGCGGCCGCTGTCACAGGTTCCCCAACCCGAGACGCTTCCAGCGATGCCCTCAACCCGGAGATTCCCCTCCGCCGCGCCAAAGCGCGACGGTTCGCAGGAACGTAGTGAGGCCACGTTGTCCTGCGCGATCCACCCTCGTACGTCATGCGCTGTTCTGCACGCCAATCCGTAGAGCAACCCGCTTGCCATCGCGCGCGACGCGGCCGACTCGCGGTCTCTCGCCGCTCGGCGACGCACTGATCAGTGACTTAGCGATGTCCCCAGTGGTGGATCTGCCGAGAGCGAGCAACCGACGCACGCAATTCGTGCCCTTCGCGCAAGCGCATTGCGTTGCGAGTAGAAGCCCACGAATGCGCACGCTCACCTTCACGCTGATCCTGATCGTTACCGCTTCGTGTGAGAGGTCGAAGGCCCCAGCTCAGCCCGCGCCCGCTCCGGTCGAGGCGAAGAAGAAGGACAAGCCCGACACTGCCGGAAAGGCGGAGGTGGAGTTCTTCGGTAACTGGAGCGCGGGCGAGGTGAAGGCCGCGTCGTACGTTTTTGTCGCGCAGGCCGAGGCGTGCCTCCCCATTCCCGAAAAACCCACCCGCTTTGGAGAGGCGAAGCTCGAGAAGGAAGGCGCGCTCTTCGCGGAGTTCTTCATTCCGCAGGGCACCGTGGGCCACGCGTGCGTCTACGGCCTCGATGAAGCGGGGAAAGTGGTCTCGGTGGCGAACTCCACCCAGAACCCGATGACGTTCAAGGGTGACGGTGAAGTGATCTTCGGGAAGCTCGACTACGCGCTCAAGGCTCCGTGATCGAAGCGAGGCCGTACTTCTTCAGCTTGTCGTGAAGCGTGGCGCGGCCGATGCGGAGCTGACGCGCGGCCTCCGACACGTTTCCTTTCGCTGCATCCATCGCGGCGACGATCAGTCCGCGCTCCGTGGCTTCGAGTTTTTCTTTGAGGCCCGAGTGCGTCTCAGGAGTCGGCGCTGAGATCGAGGGAAGGAGCGAGAGATCGATCGCTCCATCAGGACTGAGCGCGACTGCGCTCTCCAGCGCGTTCTCGAGCTCACGCACGTTGCCCGGCCAACTCCACGCGGTGAGTTTCTCGGCGAGCGCGGGAGTGAGGGGCGCGGCGGGAACTCCGAAGGACTTCGCGGCGCGCGAGAGGAAGTGTCGAGCGAGCGCCGGAATGTCTTCGGGACGTTCACGAAGTGCGGGCACGTTCAGGTGCACCACCTTGAGGCGGTAATAGAGATCTTCGCGGAAGCGGCCTGCTTTCACTTCGGCGGCGAGATCGCGGTGGGTGGCGGCGATCAGGCGCACGTCGATCTTCACCGGGCGGTCTTCGCCGACGGGGCGCACTTCGCTCTCTTGAAGCACTCGGAGGAGACGCGCCTGAACTGACGCTCCGAGCTCGGCGACTTCATCGAGGAGCAGCGTGCCTCCATCCGCTTCGCGGAAGAGTCCGAGGCGCGCGCGCACCGCTCCGGTGAAGGCGCCCTTCGAGTGACCGAAGAGCTCTGCTTCAGCGAGTTCCTCAGTGAGCGCCGCGGAGTTGAAGCGGACGAACGGTTTGTCGGCGCGCGTGGAGGCCGCGACGAGCGCTTCGGCCACTCGCTCCTTCCCCGTGCCGCTCTCTCCGGTGATGAGGACCGTGACATCGCGTGGAGCGACTCTGCTCACCAGCTCAGCGAGGCGCGACATCGCGGGGCTGACGAAGACGAGACTGCGCAGGAGCGTGGCGTCACTCTGTAGGCGCGAGTTCTCGTGCTTGAGCCGCACGGTGCCGAGCGCGCGCCGCACCACGTTGAGCACGTCTTCGAGCTCGAACGGTTTCTTGAAGTAGTCGTACGCGCCGCGCTTGATGGCCTCGACCGCGAGGCGCTCATTGCCGTGCGCGGTGACGAGGATCACGTTCGGCCGCGGCTCCGGGAGCTTCTGAATTCGCTCGAGCAGACCGAGCCCATCGAGCGTCGGCATGCGGACGTCGGAGAGCACGAGAGAGATTCCGCCCTGCTCGACGAGCGCGAGGCCCTGCTCTCCGTCGCTCGCCTCCACCACCTCGAGCTTCTCGTCCTCGAGCAGTCCCTTGAGGGTGAAGCGCACGCCCGCATCATCATCGACGACGAGCACCTTCATGAGGTCGCCTCCCTCTCCCTGCGAAGCGGGGAGAGGGTTGGGGTGAGGGGCGCACCTGGCTCACCAGGCAGACTGAGTTCGGCCACGGTCCCGCCGCCATCACGTGCCGTCAGCCGCACGTCGCCACCGTGTTGCCGCGCGAGCAACCGAGCGATCGTAAGACCAAGCCCGTTGCCGTGCTCTTTGGAAGTCACGCCCGGTTCAAACACGCGATCGATGTCCTTCACGCCAGGCCCGCGATCCATCACCGAGACCATCGCGCCACCCGCGCGCGGAGCGACGACCAGATCCACCGCGCCGCCCTGGGCCGTCACGTCGATCGCGTTCTGCACCAGGTTGATCAACACCTGCTTCAGCTTGCG
>CBIHPJ010000950.1:0-2710 GCA_966211295.1 uncultured Myxococcales bacterium
GTTCCTCGTGAGCCTGCTCAACTGCGTCTAGCACCTGCGGCTCGATGTGCCTCTGAGGCCCCATGCCCAGAATCCCAACGAGAACACGTGGATCGAAGCTCAGGATCTGGGAGACCTCATCGCCACGAAGTTCGTGAGGCGAGCTAGACGGTCACGAGCTCCAGCTTGCCACCGGGCACGAGCAGGGCCTCGAGCGACGCCCGGTCGGCCTTCGTGCAACGCGTGAAGACGCGGATGGTCGTGAGCGTCTTCGCCAGCGGCGTCGCCGCTTTGGCGAGCTCGGCGAGTGACGTGACGTAGCGGCCCGGGACGGAGCGTGAGGCGAGTTCGAGCACCGTGCGGTCTCCGCTGGGCCCTGGGCGCAGTCGGAACTCCGAGCCCTGATGGCGGTAGTCAATCACCTCGAGCACCATTTCCTTCGGAGCGCGTGCAGTGGCCTTGAGGAAGCGAGGGATCGCCTTCTGGCCTCTCGCCATCGTGAACTTCTTCAGCTGCGCGAACTCCGGGGTCCAGAGGAACGCGTAGGAGTCAGGGCCAGCCGAGTGTTCCAGGAGCTGGAGCGAGGTCAGCCTGGGGAAGACTCGCTTCAGGTTCTTCGCGAGCAGCTCGACGTCTGACGCTGCCCGGTCGTAGTCGGGCCGCGAGATGCCTACTTCGGTCCACGGGTACGTGTGCTCAGCGGCAAGTATTTTTCTGCCGACCTCTTCGTGAATGCCAGTCACCGAGGTCAGCGACTTCATCGCCGGGTCGATGAGGAGCTCGCGAGGGAAGCTGTGGCCGTAGAGATCGATGCGCTTCACCGTGGACCAGAGCGGATTTCCGGTGAAATCCTTCACGAGCCCGACGCGATCGCAGTCGAGCGTGCACTGGGCGAGGAATCCGCGCTCGAAGTAGAGCCCCTCCTCCTTCAGCAGCGGAGCGAGCGCGCCCACCCACTGCAGCGCGTACTGCTCGAGGAGCTTGCTCTCTTCCTTCGCCATCGCTGGGGTCATCGTTCCCTGCGCGCGTGCGTTCTGCAGGGCCATGAAGTGCCCGCGCACGTCGTTCTTCTCGAGGAGATGATCAGCGAGCACCTCGCGTGCACCCGCGCTCCCAGGTGCGGCCTGCACTTCCTTGATGAGCGCCGCTTCGGGAGTCGGCCTCGCGAGCTCGAGCAGTCGCGCGATCGTCGCGTCTTCGGCCGCGTCGAACTTCGGTACGCCCTTCGCGTATTTCTTCGTCAGCGCGGTCAACACCGCGGTCGCGCGCTCGGAGAAGAACGACGCCGCGAACGCGTTCTCGTCGACTCCCTGTGGGCGGAAGGTGTTCGCCTCACGAAACAGCGCCGCGAAGTCGAGCGCGCCGAGCTCGGTGATCAGGCGCGGGTCGGAGTACTGCTGCAGCAGCTTGTAGAGCCTGCGCCACGCGGACTGGGTCGAGCTCCCGGTGAAAGGCGGATTCTTCAGCAACAGGATGAACGGTCGCGTGACGCGCGGATCCGCGGGCCAGGTGTCGAGCATCGCCTCCAGCTGCTCGATCATCTGGGCCGAGCGCGTGGTGCCGATCACCGCGACCATTCGCGGCAGATCGAGCGGATCCTTCTTCTTCACCAGCTCGAGGAAGGCCTCCGTGGCCTTCTTCTGCGACGCGGTGGGGACCGGCGGCCGGTTGATCCGCGAGTTCAGTCCATCGAGGACCTCGGCGAGTCGCGGATCGGGTGTCTTCCGCCACACCTCGAGCAACAGCGGGACTGCAGCGAGATCTCCGACCTCTAGTTTCGCCAGCGCAGACTTCAATGACACGGCGCGAACCTTAGCCGATGGTCACAGCGGCGCGGCCCCGAAGTCGACTCGGCTCGTGTTCACTCCGTCGAAGATCACGCCGCGATTCAGGTCCACCTTCCGCGGGGCGAGATCGACGCGCGTCATGCGAGTACCGCCGATGCGGAGCACGTCTTCACCGAACCACTCGATGGTGCGCGGTCCGTTTTCGACGTGCTCCTGCCGCAGTAGCTCGGAGTGCGTCTCCACGTCCCAGACCACCAGCGCGCCGTCCCACGAGGCGCTCGCGAGCCGCCGCCCGCTCGGAGAGAAACGCACCGCGCTCACGTAGCTCTGGTGCCCGCGCAGGATCGCCTCGAGCGCGCCGGTCTTCGAGCTCCACAAGCGCACCGTCTTGTCCCAGCTCCCCGAGGCGATGCGCGTCTCATCAGGAGAGAGGTCCACCGAGCGCACTCCATGCCAATGCCCGCGTAGGGTGAGCGTGCGTTCACCTGACGGCATCGAGAAGACGCCCAGCGTGGTGTCGTAGCTCCCGGTCACCGCGATGGTCCTGCCGAGCGCCGCGGCGAAGACATCTGACTCGTGTCCTCCGAGGGTGACTCCGGCATCGCCGTCGATCATCGAGCGCAGCTGCAACGTCCGGGAGCCACCGAGCGCAGCGCCCCAGCGTCCATCGGGATCGAGCTCCAGACTCCACACCCGCGGCACTTCGGCGAAGTCGACGTCCACGCCATGCGCGTCACGAAGGAAGAGCACCGAGCGTCCCGCGCGATAACCGGCCCAGAATCGCCTTCCGTTCGGGAGCAGCCGTGCCTGCGCGGGCTGCACCTCTCCCGTGGACTCGCGATCGATCACCTCTTCGGTCCGCGGATCTCGCCGCACGAACGAGAAGCTTTCGATCATCAGGATTCCCGCATCGTCGGCGTCGAGGTGATTGACGCGCTCGCGCC
>CBIHPJ010000951.1:0-2708 GCA_966211295.1 uncultured Myxococcales bacterium
GGCATCGCACCGGTGAGCGGCCCACTCAGGCCACTCTCGGTGCTGCTTTCACTGCTGCTCGTGGCTGCGGACTCTGCAGCCTTCAGTTCACCAATTGCTTCAGGACCACACCCGGCCAACACCGCTGCGAATACTGCTGCACGAATCATCCAAGCGGTCTTCAAAACGCTACCTCGAGCGAGTGAGTGACTGCAGTCGGCACCGGCGAGCACTGCTCGGCGCCCCTCTAGGCCGGATCGTGATCCAGCCCCCCGCAGGCCACGCTCAGCACTCGCTCGACTGGCGCGGCCTCGCTGCAGAGGGCATGCGAGTACCAATTGCGATCGTCACTGATCAAGGTGTGCGAAGTACGACCTGACCGCTCGTGCACCGCTGATCAGCGAGTGAGAACTGGCGTGATCACCGGGTCCTCAGCGCGTCTTGCTCGAGATCAAGCGCAGCAGCGCGTGCTCGAGCGAATCGAGCTTCACCGGCTTCGCGAGGAAGTCGTTCGCGCCCGCGGCGAAGCACGCCTGCTGATCGTCAGGCAGCGCGCTGGCGGTGATCGCGATCAACCACGGCCGCGGCTTCGACCACGCGCGCACCTGGCGCATCACCTCGAGTCCATCCATCTCGGGCATGTGCACGTCGAGCAGCACCGCGTCGTATGAGGCCTTCGCCAAAGCGCCGAGCGCCTCCACGCCGTTGGTGGCGACGTCGGCCTGGTAGCCGAGGCGATCCAACATCGCGAGCGCGAGCTTGCGGTTGAGCTCGCTGTCTTCGGCGAGGAGGATCTTGAGCGGCGTCTTCGCGGCCTTGGGAGCAGCGACCGCGACCGACTCACTCGCTGGTGCGATCTGCGGAGGCGCCTTCACGTTGAAGAAGAACGTCGACCCACGGCCGGGCTCGCTGCGTGCGTGCACCTTGCCGCCCATGAGCTCGGCGAGCTGCTTGCTGATCGCCAGTCCCAGTCCGGTGCCGCCGAAGCGGCGGGTGGTGGAGAGATCGCCTTGCACGAAGGGTTGGAAGAGCCGCGCCAGCTCCTCTGGAGAGATGCCGATGCCGGTGTCGATCACCTCGAACGAGAGGTGCTCTTCGCTCCCCTCCTTCACCACGATCTCGACGGAGCCCGCGCTGGTGAACTTGAGCGCATTGCCCGCGAGATTCATCAGCACCTGTCTGACCCGGGTGCGATCGCCGAGCACCAGCGACGGCACGTCGTCTTCGAAGCGCGCCGAGAGCCGCACGTTCTTCGCCTTCGATTGCGCGCCGAGCAACGCCACCAGCTCGTCGACCAGCGCGCGCGGTGCGTAGGGCGCCTGCTCCACCACCAATCGCCCTGCTTCGATCTTCGCGAGATCGAGCACGTCATCGAGGATCGCCACCAGCGCGTCGCCGCTCTTGCCGATGGTCTCCACCAACTCGTGCGTGTCGGGATCGAGCGGCTTGAGTCGGAGCAGCTCGGTGATGCCCACCACCGCGTGCATCGGCGTGCGGAGCTCATGGCTCATGTTCGCGAGGAAGCTCATCTTCGCGCGCGCCGCCCCGAGCGCCTGATCACGCGCCACCACCAGGCTCTGCGTGCGCTCCGCGACCGTCTTCTCCAGTTCCACCTGCGACTCGAGCAGCCTCTCGTTCGCGCGTTGCAGCCGCCGCAGCGCGATCAAGAACACGGTGGTGGTCACCACCAGCGTGAGCACCGAGGTCGCCGCGCGATCCATGAACGTGACGTTGCGAACCGGCGGAACCCAGCCACGGGCTTCGACCAGCAGGAGCACGAGCGCCGCGGCCACGTTCGCAGCGCAGGTGATGATCGCCGCGCGCGCCGAGAGCAACACGCCCGCGAGCACGGTGCACAACAGGTAGAGGCCCACGGTGCCGGCGTAGAGACCTCCACGCGTGAGGCTGATCGCCGCGACCATGGACCACGCGATGAAGAGGAAGAGGCGCGTCGCGAGGCGAACCTGATTGGCCCGCATCAGGAGCAGCGTGGCCACGCAGGCGATGAGCAGCCCAATTCCGATGATCGCGCCGACGTCGGGCGGTGAGCCGCTCCCGAACCGAACGATCAAACCGATCAACGCGGAGCCTGCGATCAAGCTCGTCGCGAGCTTGAGGATCGCACGCGCGTCCCGCTCGCTCGTGTCTTCGGTCACCCCCATGCCCCCTGTTTATTCGTTTCTTCGGGACTGACGCTTGGCGTTTTCCCAACTTCTGAGACTTCACTCCGGGGACAATTTTCCGAGGGGAAACGCCAATTCCATTCGCACCGTGAGGTGACGGGGCCCCCGTGGTGATCACTCTCGTGTGCATGGTAAGTCCACCCGCGTGCGCCACTCACACCTCGGGCTCGGTCTGCTTGTTGTTCTCATCGTCGGCTGTGAATGCCGCCCCCCTCCCACCGCCAACATCTCCGGCGAAGTGCGTTGGGAATGGGAGACCGCGAGCGGTCCTCAGTACGACTCGAGCGCCGTCGTCGAGTTCCCCCCGACCACCATGGGTTCGCGCCGCGAGCAGACGCTCTTCGTGCAGAACGTGGGTCGCGCGCCGTTCGAGATGACCGAGTTCGCGAAGCTCACCGGCTCGAACGTCATCCTCGGCTCGTTCATGGAGCCCAACGCGGCCTTCGAGGTGCGCTGGATTCCCGGCCTCGTGCTCAACCCGACCGAGAAGACGCCGGTCACCGTGATCTTCTCGCCGCCGATCACCGAGGAGCGCTCGAACGACTA
>CBIHPJ010000952.1:0-2706 GCA_966211295.1 uncultured Myxococcales bacterium
CTACGGCTCGTCGTAATTGACGTTCAGGTACTTCTTCAGCTTCCGGTCGACGTAGTTCTGAACCTGACCACGCCACGGCCATCCGGGATCGTGCGCGAAGCCGACGATCGCCGTCTCGTTGATCGCGAACATCGCCTGGATCTTGATCCCGTAGACGCTGCCCGAGAGGAACACGCGATCACCGTGCCACTCGCTCTCGATGTTGAAGCGCTTCTTCCAATACGAGAGCAGGTACCCGAGCCGCGTCACCGCCTCGGTGCGAACGAAGGTGTGCTTCGCCACCACGGCGAGGCGGCCCTTGGGCGAGATGGAGAACGGATCTCCATCGGCCGGAATGGCGAGGGCGGCGAGCTCTGATTCAGTGGTGTCGAGCGCGGAATCGTCGGCGACAGCCACAGCGCCGAAGAGCAATACCGCGGTGACCGCCACCCGAATCATTGCTTCCGATTTAGCCCGCGCGACCCCTTCAGAGCCAGCCCGCGATAGTGGCGGGACTCGGCAAATCGGGGGACCTGCCACGGCCTCTCGTCCCAGAAATTCACGGCGATCGCGAGCCGCAGATCCCGCTCCCGTGGAAGCCGTTTCCCAGGCACCTCATTGTTCGCGTCCAACACGCCGTGCGTGAGCGTGCCCTCGAAGAACGTGAAGCGATTCGCGCGCGGCGCCACGAAGTCGAAGTCGAGCACGTCGGGTGCGAAGGCCTGGTTCTTCGGGTTGGGATCCTCTTCGGTCACCGCGAGGAGTCCGCCGCGGCACTCGTTCAAATAGAGCAACGAAGAGACGCGCGGGTGGCGCTCCTCCTTCGTCTGATCGAAGCGCGCGTTGTCGCGATCACGATGGAAGTCGACCTTCACGTTCGAGGTGCGCATGCGAGAGAGCCACCACTCGACTCCGGTGACGCCGCGCCGCCGCTTCGCAGGGAGCAATTCGAACAAGCGCTCCACCGCCGCCTCCACGAGAGAAGAGGGCGGGGTGCCCAGCTCGTACCAGAACGTCGTCTGATACCCGGCGACGATGCGCTCATCGCCGAGACGAACGATCGCTGCTTTCAACGCACGATGTTCTGCCTCGGGAAGCGCACGATCGATGATCGTGACCAGCGGTGCCGGAGTACCTCGCGGAGGCGGAGCGACCAAGGAGGCAGGAGCCTTCACTGCTTCGGCAGGACGAGCGCGTCTACGAGCGGCAAACCCTCGCAGCTCGCCGGCGATCCCATCTCCAGCACGGTGGTCACCGTGGGCGCGAGATCCACCGGCCGCACCACCTGCGCAAACACGCCCGGCTTGATGCCCTTGCCGAAGAGCATGATCGGCACCTCGCTGTCGTAGCTCCACGGCGTGCCGTGAGACGTGCCCGCCTTCTCGGTCTCGAGCACGTGGAAGGGCTTCAAGACCATCAGCACGTCGCCACTGCGCTCAGGGTGGTAGCTGTTGCCGAAGGACTTCCCGAGCCCCGCGGGATCCTGAATGCCCACGTCGTCGCGCGCCAACGCGGTCTGCAGATCGGCCTGCTTCTGCAGGAAGGCCGCGGCAAAGCGGCGCACCACGGCCGGATCGAGCTTCTTCGTCTCGATCGCCTTCACGTCCATGTAGATGTCGGTCTCTTCGATCGCGAGCACCAGCGACTGGAGCCCGAACTTCTTCTCGAGCTCGTCGTTGAGCGCCTTCTGAATGTTCACCGGCGAGACGCGCACCCCATCGAGACCGATCGACGCCCACTCCTCGGGAATGTTGGCGCCGCCGTGATCCGCGGAGAGCACGATCAGCACGTTCTGCTTTCCTCCCGCTGCCTTCTCGGCTGCCGCGATCAGATCTCCCAGCTGCTTGTCGAGCCGCGCGAGGTGATCTTGCGTCTCCCACGAGGTGGGGCCGAACAGGTGGTAGGTGCGATCCAGCGACGAGAAGCTGACGCTCAGCAGATCGGGCACGTCGTCCTTGCCCAGTTGCTCGCCGTCGATCGCCGCCTTCGCGAACTCCACCATCACCTCGTTCATCATCGGAGACGACGCGAGCGCGCTGTACGACTGCGGGCCGGGCGAGGGCAGCCCACCCGAGAGCGGATGCGGGAAGACCTTCGACATGCCGTACCAGTCAGACTCGAACGGCCGGTCGTCTTCGCCGAAGTAGTCCTTCGCGGGCCCCATCAACTCCCACGACTTGCCGTGGTAGCCGTCAGGCAGCTTCTTGTCGTTGAAGGTCTTCACCCACGCGGGGAACTCCTTGCGGTACCAGGTGCCCGTCACGAACTTGCCGACCTGCTCGTGAAACCACCAGGCGTCGCCGAGCCGTCCTGCCATCGCGACCGCCGAGCGACCCTTGCCGCCGATCGCCACCGACTTGCCGCGCAGCTGCGTCGACTGCCGCAGCTTGTCGCTCACCGTCTCTGAGAGCAGGTTCTGCGGTGAGACGTCGTCGTTTCCAGGAGGCGCCTCGAGCACGGGATGCGAAGCGTCTGCGAAGCAGGCCTCGAGCTTGCCGGTGGTGCGGTTGAACACCTTGTTGCCGGTCACTCCATGCCGGTGCGGATACGCGCCCGTGGCGAGTGTGGTGTGTCCGATTCCGGTAACGGTCTCCACCAGCTCGTAGCGCGCCGTCGGGTACACTGCGCCCTCGTTGAAGAGCCGCGCGAAGCCGAACTTGAAGCGCGAGCGATTGCGCTCCATCACGTCGGTGCCGAGCGAGTCGACGCTGACGAAGAGAGTCAACT
>CBIHPJ010000953.1:0-2697 GCA_966211295.1 uncultured Myxococcales bacterium
CTCCAGTCCCTGCGCACGCACCGCGGGATCGCGAGGATGATCCGCCGCGAGGATCTGCACTCCGGGACCAATCTGCGTTCCATCGCCGATCTTGACCGACACCACGTCGAGCACCACGCAGTTGAAGTTCAGGAACACGCCGCGCCCGAGCTCGACGTTGAAGCCGTAGTCACAATGAAACGGAGGGCGAATCACCGCCCCCTCGCCCACCGCACCGAGGCGCTCCTCGAGCACCTCGCGCGTGCCTGAAGCATTGAAACGAATCAGCCACTCGCGCGTCTTCGCGAGCTCAGCCTGCAGCTCCGCGTCGTTCGCGTTGTAGAGCTGGCCTGCGAGCATCTTCTGCTTCTCGCTGACCATCTCGTTCACCACCACGTTCACCATCACGTTCACTACGGGTTCGACTCAGGCGGCGCGGGCCTTGGCCTCGATGCCCTGATCCGACAACCAACCCAGCGCGCGCCGCTGACAGTGCTCGCGGTGCCACGCGTGCCACTGCTGCTGACGCTCGGGCAACCAGGAGAGCGCGGTCTTGAAGCGCCGCTCGGGACGGGAGGCAGAGAGCGCGAGCTCGAGCGACTCCTGGAGGATCGCGTCGCCGAGCGAGGTGACGAAGGCCTTCATGTCGTCGATCACCCGCTGCGGATTGCCCGGAGGAATGCGGACGAAGCGCGAGGGCTCGTTCTCGATCTCAGTGACCGTGAGGCCGTCGTGCTCTGCGGGCTCGAACTCCTGGGTGACGAGCAGCACGTTGCCGGTGTCGAGGTCGAGATACCAACGCAGATCGGCCGTCTCCGCCTCGAGCGCGATGGAGAGCTCTTCCAGATCGACCGGCAGGGAACGCGCGGGCTTCATCTCGTGCGCGGCCAATACGCAATGCACGCATTTCCAACAAGGGGCCGCCTGACGATTCCGGCTGTTCCGTGACGCCCTGCATCATCCGTCAGTGGGGCAACTCTGCCACCCGGGCGGCTTGACCCCCACGGTGAAGCCGGTAGACGGCCCCCTCGCACTCGCAAGGAGTCCGCCTGAATGGCCGCTACCGCCGAAGACGTCGCAGTGGAGTTCCAGCCCCCGCCCGCCGGCGAAGTGATGGGCCACCCCCGGGCGCTGTGGAACCTGTTCGGCGCCGAGTTCTGGGAGCGGTTTTGCTACTACGGCATGCGCGCGATGTTGGCCGCGCACGTCGCGAACCAGTTCTTCTCGCACCTCGGTGACGGCGCGAAGGCGGCGGCGAGCCTGACCTACGGCGGCTTCACCTCGATGGTCTACATGACCGCGATCCTGGGCGGCTTCATCGCCGACCGGATCCTCGGCTACCAGCGCTCGATCCTCCTGGGCGGCTCGATCATGGCGACCGGCATGTTCATGCTGATGGCGCCGGACCTGACCACGTTCCTCGCGGGTCTCGCGGTGATCATCGTCGGCAACGGTCTCTTCAAGCCGAACATCTCGACCATGGTCGGAAAGCTGTACGCGCCGGGCGATGCGCGTCGCGACTCGGGCTTCACCATCTTCTACATGGGCATCAACGCGGGCGCGTTCTTCGCTCCGCTGATCTGCGCGGGCGTGATCGGCGCGAAGTTCGGCTACGGCTGGGGCTTCGTCACCGCGGCCGTCGGCATGATCTTCGGCCTGGTGGTCTTCCAGGCGCTGCGCGGCTGGCTGGGTCACGTCGGAGCGAGCCACAAGGGCTCCGAGGGCTGGAAGCCGGTGTTCATGGTGATCGCGGGCGCCGCGGTGCTCACGGTGCCGGTGTTCTTCCTGCTCTCGAAGAGCGACGTGCTCGGCGGCGTGCTGGCGATCATGCTGGTCGCGCTCGCGGGCTACTTCGTGTTCTCCGGCGTGAAGAGCGGAGAGAAGACGCAGCTCGATCGCTACATCGCGATGCTGATCCTCTTCCTCGGCAACATGGTGTTCTGGGCGCTGTTCGAGCAGGCGGGTTCGTCGCTCAACTTCCTCGCCGAGGCCCACGTCAACATGCCGCAGGGCGAGTGGCTGCCCGGCTTCATGAGGCACTTCTCGGTCTTCCAGTCGGTGAACGCGGTCTTCATCGTGGCGATCGCGCCGGTGATCGCGGCGCTCTGGCCCGCGCTCGAGAAGAAGGCGATGAACCCGTCGATCCCGCGCAAGTTCGCCATCGGCCTGATGATGGTCGGCGCGGGCTTCTCGATCCTGGTGTTCGCCATCAAGGCGTTCGCTTCTGACGGCGCGAAGATCTCGTGGGTGTGGCTGACGCTGACCTACCTGGTGCACACGGTGGCGGAGCTCTGCATCTCGCCCATCGGTCTCTCGATGGTCACCAAGCTCGCGCGTCCCAAGGAGACGGGCCTCGCGATGGGTGGCTGGTTCCTCTCGATCGCCGTGGCGAACTACGCCGCCGGAAAGATCGCCGCGATCGCGACGGGCGGCGAGCACGCTGCTGCTGAAGGTGGAACGGCCGTGGTGCTGTCGATGGGAGAAAAGCTCGCCCAGTACCAGGGCGTCTTCCTGCAGCTGACCTACGCGGGACTCGCGGTCGGCGCGCTGTATTTCATCCTCGCGCCGCAGGTGAACAAGCTGATGCACGGCGTGAAGTAATCAGCCTCAGACAGCACTGAGTGTGAATCCGGGGTGAGGGTTGTGGCGAGAGCCGCCCCTCACCCTGATTCATTGCGGGGGCTCACCAAGTGGTCGCTGAAGCGAGCCGAGGAGCAA
>CBIHPJ010000954.1:0-2689 GCA_966211295.1 uncultured Myxococcales bacterium
GCGGGCTGAACAGCGGGAGCGAGTCACTGGGGGGACGTTGCGCGGGAAGTCGGCGACCTCGGCGAAGCGCGTGCGCGCTCAGCGCTTGACCGCGTACCCCAGGTTGCCGAACGAGCTGGCAGGCAGGGGGAAGCTGATGTGCGGCGCGTAGGTGGAGTCGGTCACGATCGACGTCTCTCCGGTCGTGCCTCCGCCCGTACCTCCGCCACTTGAAGCGCCGCCGCCGCTGCCGGTGGTGAGAGTGGAGCAGGCGCCGAGCGTGCACGTGAGCCCGAGGCCGGAGCAGTCGCGACACATTCCACCGATGCTCCCGCACGCGTTCGAGGTGTTGCCTGCCTCGCACTTTCCGTCGGCCGTGCAGCACCCCTGGCAGGTACTCGCGTTGCAGTCCTTTGGCGTCGTCGCCCCGCACGCAGTCATCAACAGTCCTGCCATCAGCGCGAGCAGTTGCGGCTTCGTCATGGTCGATTCTCCGGCGGGGAGACCCCCGGCCCGGAGTCCGAGTGCAACTGTTTGCACAGCCCTGCCATCAGCGCGAACGAAACAGCTTCGTCATGGGCAGGCCTTCAATCACAGCTCGTCGTCCTAAGGCGAGAGCAGCACCTGGCCAGCGTCGGTCGCGAGGAGAATTCGCTCCGGCGCGCTCGGATCTCCGAGACGCTTCCTCAGTCGGTAGAAGCGCAGCTGGGTGACGCTCGGAGGAATCGTGCCGCGCTAATCGACGTAGAACGCGCGGAGGCGCTCTGAGTTCGGTCGATGAAGGAGCTCTGTCATCACGCCCCAGCGCCGCTGCTCGCCTCCGCCTTCCAACTTTCCGAGGGTGAGGTGCGGACCTGAGGCGTCGATCTCTTCCACCTCGAGCCACTCGATCACCTCGGGCGCGGAGTAGCGGAACGATGGATAGGACGCGACAGGCCAGGTGTCCTCTCGCCCGAGAAGACCGGTGACGAGTTGTCCACCGAGCAGCAGCACTCCGAGGATCAGCGGAGCGATCGCTCGCGACCGCGGCGTCGGTGCACCTTCTTCAGGAGCCGCAGCCCAGTCCGCCCACGGAAGGAACATCGCGTAGCAGACCCACAGCGACGAGAAGACGATGCCCATCACGAGGCGGATCGCTTGATGAAACGCGATCGCGAGCACCGCGCCGATCACCCGCGTGCGAGCGGAGAAGATCGTGATGATGAAGCCGAGCTCGAAGGCGATCGCCGCCAGTCCTCCCCACCAGAGCACGCCGGGCGGAAGAGAGAGCAGGGGTTCCCCGCCGAGCTGAAACCACTTCCACTCCACCAGGAGTGGCAGTGAGTCCAGCCACGCGCGCCCGCTGAGCGCCTTCCACATCCCCGGGAAGAAGAAGATCAGCCCGACGCTCAGCCACGCGACGCGAAGCGGTACTCCATGCGCGAGCGAGGGCCCGGGCGCGGCGACCCCGCGACGTGACTTCAGCCAGCGATCGATGGAGAGCGCATCTCCCGCGGGAGAGACCGCCACGATCGCGAGGAACCACGCGAGGTGATGCGTGTGCATCACCTGCCCCGACTGCTGCGGAATACCGAGGAGCCACAGCGCACTGCACGCGGCGACGATCGAACTGAACTGCGTGAAGAGCCCAACGAGCGTGAGCACCACGGCGATCGCGAGCGTGGCGGTGGCGAGTTGCGCGGCGAGCGGAGAGGCGGGGAACAGGTGAGAGACGAACACCCAACCATCCGGTGGCTTCACCGCGACCGGGGCCCAGCGCGCTGCCGACCACACATCCGTCGTGAGCAGCACCACTGCGCAGATCACGATGCGAAACACGGCGAGATCGACGGGATGACCCGTCGCCCACGCGGTGACTCTCTTCACGCCTCGAGGCTCTGTTTCAGGTGCGGGCGCGGATCGATTCCGCGCTCCACGAGGGGCTCGAGCACGGCCTTCTTCAGCGAGCGGCGCGCGAGCTCGACGTAGCTCTTCGATTCCATCCAACCGAGTCGATCTTCATCGGTCTCGTCTTGGACCACGGGAATGAGCGCCCAGCGTTCGATCACGCCGTCCATGGTGAGCGCGGCCTGCTTCGAGAGATGCACGAGATCGTCGGCAGAGAGCTGTTCCTCGACCCAGTCCAGGAAGATCCACCCGAACGCACCGTGGGCCGCTTCGTCTTTCACGATGCGTCCGAGGATCGCCTTGATCAGCGGCTGCCGCGCGGCGTGCCACGAGCCACGAAGGATCGGAATGCTGAGCGCTTCGCCCACGCAGAAGTTCCGCACCACCAACTCGGCTGCCGCGAGCGTCGGCGTGAGCTCCGGAGCGGGGAGCACGATCACAGTCTTGGGGTCGTAGGAGATCGGCGCGGCACCACCGAGCAGCTGCGCGAGCCGCGCACACATCTCGACGTGCACCATCTCGTCGAGCGCGAAGCGGCTGGCCATCGCGACGAGATCAATCGGTGCGCGTGCTGCGATCAGCGCCTGCAGCGTGGCGGCGCACGCGGCACCGGTGCGGTGTTCCTGAAAGGTCGCCTCGGTCCACGTGGCACGCGCAGAGAGCAACGCGCGAGGACTGGCGCGCGAGAGATCGAGCGAACCCCACGGGAGCTCTTCGACTTCGGGGCGAAGCTTGCGGTAGCGGCGCTCCACGGCGCCGCCCCACATCGAGAGCTCGAACAACACGTGACCCGGCTTCATTGATCGCCGCCGAGCACGCCTCC
>CBIHPJ010000955.1:0-2688 GCA_966211295.1 uncultured Myxococcales bacterium
CGATGATGATCGCCTTCGGAGCGAGCACGCGCATCTGCTTCACGATCTGCTCGTTATTGATGCCCTTGAGCAGCTCGTCGGTCACGGTGGAGACGATCACCTCGGCGTTCGCCACTCCCGCGTGACGCAGCATCTCGGTGCTCGACACGTCGCCGTAGACCACGTGCACGCCACGCTTCTCGATCGCCTTGTGCGTGTTCGCGTTCGTGTCCACCACGAGCGTGTGCGCGAGCAGGTCAGGGTGCCGACGCTCCAGCTCGTTCAGCAGCGCCGAAGCGACGCGATGGAAACCGAGCATCACCAACCGCGGAGGCTCATGCGACTCGGCCTCGGGCTTCGCGCCCCGCGAGCGAATTCCAACCAGGTCCAGCGCGCCCCGCAGCCGCTCGTAGAGTTTGTCTGACGACTGGAACAGGAACGGAGTCGCCAGCGCCGTGATCACGAACGCGAAGATCACCGCGCTCACCTGCGTGCCGTTCACGTGGCCGAGCCGCGCGCCGAGGTACGCGATCACCAGGCAGAACTCCGAGACCTGCGCGAGGTTGGTGGACACCGCCACCGAGTTCCTCCGATCGAGGCCGGTCCAATAGAGCACCGGCAGGAACACGAGGTAGCGCAGCGCGATCGTCACCACCGCCACCAGCGCCGCCAGCGCCACCACCTGCACGCCGTCAGGCACCGGAATGCTCATGCCCAGACCGACGAAGAACAACGTCACGAAGAAGTCGCGCAGGTGCACCACGCGCGCGACCACCTCGTACGCGTACGGCGAAGTGGCGATGGTGGCGCCGGCGATCAACGCACCCATCTCCATCGAGACCGAGACCTGCACGTGCCACCCCAGCCACCCGAGGAAGTGAGTGAGGTTCGCCCCGAGGAGCGCCACTCCGAAGCACCAACCGAGCGCGACGGTGACCACCAGCTCGGGCGATCGCGAAACCACCTGGAACGCGCGCGAAAGCACCAGCCGCGCCACCACGATCGCCAGCCCCATCAGAATGAAGGTGCCGAGGAAGGTGAGCAGGATCGGCGTGATCGTCGGGTTCGAGAAGCTCGGCTGCAGCGCGAGGAAGACGATCGCCCAGATGTCCTGGAACACCAGCAGGCCCACGCACAGCCGCCCCGCGACCGTGTCCACGCGCAGGTGTTCCTGCAGGTACTTCACCACGAGCAGGGTGGAGGAGAACGCGCACGCCACTCCGAGATAGAGCGCGGGGTACACGCCGCTGACGATTCCCCAGCCGGTGAGTCCGACCACGAAGAACGCACCGAAGCCCACCGCCAGCGTGAGCGGCACCTGCACCAGTCCGGTGACGATCAACGTGCGTCCGCTCGCCAGCAGGCTCTTCAGGTTCACTTCGAGCCCAATCACGAACAACAGCAGCGTGAGGCCGAGGTTGGCGATGGTGTCGATGCTCTCGCGGTCGTGCACCGCCTCGAGCCCCGCGGGACCGAGCGCCACTCCGGCTCCCAGCAACGCGGCGATGGCGGGAATTCGCAGTCGCACGAAGACGACGGACAGCAGTCCGGCGGCCACCAGGCAGAGGCCAAGATCAGCGACCAGCGGGCTCACCCCACCGGCCGACGCGAGAATCAGGAAGGACCGCGACATCACGCGACGTCTTTACGTCGGGAGCCGCGGCCTCCGAAACCCTGAACGACAGTCGGGCGTCAGCGGTGCAGGCCCGTGAGCGGTGTCATCAATGCCACCATCTCGACGAGCTCTTCTTCGCTCGAGCCCGAGTACGCCTCGGTGATCGCCCACGCCACCGGCACGCGCATGTCCTCGAGCTCTTCGCCTCGAGCGAGCAGGGTGGCGGCGACTCGCGCGACGGCGGCGTGCCATCGCGCTGCGGGAACGAGGCGACCGTTGCGCCGGTCCACGTACCCGTCGGCCATCAACCGTTGCAGGAGTTGATCAGACACGCGCGGGCGCCTTTTCGCCCTTCTTCTGCGGTGTCGCGTTCTGCTGCTCGGCCATCTTGGCCTTGATGTTCGAGACGATCTGCAGCGTCTCCTTCTTGAAGTCCTCGTAGTTCACGCCCTCGGCGTTCATGAACGTGCTCGCCGACATCGTGTGCGCGCCCATCATCGCCGCCTCGGCGATCTCTTCCTCGGTCGCGCCGAACAAGCGGGCCGCTTCGACGTGGAACAGCTGGCAGTACCTGCAGCGCGTCGCGCCGGAGACCGCGAGCCCGATCAGCTCTTTGTACTTGTTCGGGATCCGCGTCTCGGCGAGCTGGAAGTCTCGCATCGTCAGCCAGAAACCCTCGAGCGCCTGCTCGGGCATCATGGAGACCCACTTGGGGACGAGCCCAAAGGCCTCCATCATCTCCTTCTCCATCATCGACCGCTTCGTCGTCGTCGCCATGGTGAGTTCTCCCGTTGACGAGGGCACGGGACGCGCCACTCGCAGCGGATCAGAGAACGGCGTTTCGAAACGAACACAACGCCGACGCTGGGGCTGGCCGATCGACGTGGGTCACTCGGCCACACACGCGGGGAAGCTCACCCCTGCGCGCAACTTCTTCAGCTTTGCGCGCAGCCTCTTCCGGTCAACCGGTCTTGCCCACGACCTGCGGCTGGCCCGGCAACGGCGAGTCGGATCCCGAGGCCGCTGCGTTCGCGGCGGCCACGTCGGCTTCGTTCTTCGGCCGGCGCCCGAGGTGGTAGGTCTTCTCCACCACG
>CBIHPJ010000956.1:0-2687 GCA_966211295.1 uncultured Myxococcales bacterium
CCCTCTCCCCGCTGCGCAGGGAGAGGGAGATGAATTTCCTCTGTCCGGCTTGCAGAACTCCGCTCCCTCGCGCGGCGCCCGAGCACGTCACGTGTTCTGGATGCGGCGTCGAAGTCGATCTCACTCGCATGGACACCGCGCCAGGGCAGGCGCGCCTGTGGCCTGAGATCGATCTCAGCGGCGAGACGCTCAGCGGCTACTCACTCACCAAGCTCCTCGGCAGCGGCGGCATGGGCACCGTGTACGAAGCGCGCGGCGCCGACGGAGTCACCATCGCGCTCAAGGTGCTCTCGCCGCTCCTCGCCGCCGAGCCCGCGCTCCGTGAGCGATTCAGGAGAGAAGCACGCGCCCTCGCCGCCATCTCGCACCCCGGCGTGGTGAAGATGCTCGGTGAAGGCGAAGAGAACGGCTTCTGCTGGTACTCGATGGAGCGAGTCACCGGCACCGATCTCCGCGAACGACTCAAGTCCGGTCCACTCTCCGCCAACGAGGCGCGCGCGCTCGGAGCCGTGATGTTCGACGCGCTCCAGGTGGTGCACGCGGCTGGCTTCGTTCATCGCGACGTGAAGCCGAGCAACATTCTCCTCGCGCCCGAAGGACCGAAGCTGTGCGACTTCGGCATCGCGAGACTCGAAGGCTCGAGCACGCTCACCGAGTCCGCCGCGCTGCTGGGCTCACTTCGCTACATGGCGCCCGAGCAGCGCTGGGGAAAGAGCGATTCCCGCTCTGATCTGTACGCGATGGGCGTGGTGCTCCACGAAGCGCTCGCCCTCGGAGTTCCCGGAGAGAAGCCGCTCCCCTCCTCCACGCCCGCTTCGCTCACGCGACTGATCAGCAAGCTCACCGAGCAGTCGCCCGCGCTCCGCCCCCAATCGGCCGAGGCCGCGAAGCGGATGTTGATCCCCGCGTCGAAGACGCCCGCGTTCCTCGGAGCCGTTGCGCTCCTGGGGGTGCTGGCTGGGGCTGGCTACTGGATCGCGCGGCCCGAGGAAGTCACTCCCGTCGCGAAACCAATCGCTGAAGTCGTCGTCGATGCAGGTACGCCCATCGCGGTGGCCGAACCGATCATCGACGCCGGAAACCCGGAGCTACCCGACGCGGGAGCTCTGCTCGCAGACTCCACCGAGAAAATCTTGAGGGGCCTCGGCACCGGCCTGGGCAGCGAGGGCCTGGGGACCATCGGAACCAAGGCACCTCCGCGCGCGAAGCCGCCGCCGAAGAAGTCGAAGCTGAGCAAGCTCGACAAGCCTGAACCAGTCGACAGCTCACCCGCTCCGACCAAGGCTCCGACCAAGACCGTCGCGATGTCCGATCTCCTCGGCGACACCAAGACGAAGACCTCTGAGCTCAGCGGAACGCTCGAAGTCTTCGGCACAGGCGCAGCGATCGTCGAAGACGGCAAGACGAAGCTCGGCGACGCGCCCGGCACGTTCTCCCTCAGCTACGGAGCCCACGCGATCGCGATCACCTGCAAGGTCGGCGGAAAACGAGAGATGCGTAAGGTCGGCCTCAATCTGAAGAAGTCGACCGAACGCATCTCGTACGAGTGTCCCTCGGAGAAATAGTCTTCAGCTCCTTGGACTGAAGGCCTGCTCCTCAACTGGCACCTCGTACACGTCGTGGAACACCCTCACTCCGCTGGAGCTCTCATCGAGCCCCGCGGGGTTGTGCTGGCTCATGATCTCGGTCGCGAGGTCGCTCTTGTCGTCCGTCGAAGCGTAGACGGTCACGACATGTCTCCCGTGCCGTACTGCTTCGTCGTACGCGTTGAATTCGTCTTCATCGAAGAGGTTCTGAGCATCCATCGTGATGTCAGTGGGCTCGAAGCCCACTCCGATGAGCTCATTCACGGTGCTCTGCGCTTCGCTGACTTCATCGAAAACCGCGATCACCGCGCTCGCCATAATGCGCTCACTTTCCTGTGATCAGCCCCTCGTCGCCTGTCTTCTCAACGAGGACATCTTCGGAATTGAGTCGCACATGCTGGGTCGCGTTCTCCCGGTGTTTCCGCCGCGTGACCCGAACCTCTTCTTTGAGCCTGACTCGCTTCTCGAGGACCAACACTTCTTCGAGAACAGGAATGACGAGCGTGTCGCCCTCGTAGTGCTGCGAGGGCTCGGGCCCGCTGACCAACATGTCAATGGGCACCCGCTCCACCGTGACGTCCTCATGAATCAGAGGGTCGTCGATGTGAGCCTCATGCTCGGTGACGTGTTTCGTGATGCGCACGCCTCTGCCTTCGTCCACGAGGCGATGACCAAGCTCCACCGTCTCTTCCACCACGGGGATGGCAGCGTGCTCGGTCGCGACTTCATTGCTTCGCGATGTGGCTTGTTCGACAGAGTTCATTCGAGCACCGCTCGTTTCTTCCTGATCTCTGGTGGTGCGAGTAACGGGTAGCGTTCGATCATGCTCACCGCGTTCGCGCTGCTGCTGGTCGCTCAGTCGGGAACCGTCGCTCCCACTGGCTCAACGCTCGGGGCCCACCTGCTGATCGCCGATGGTGACGGCACCGTGCGCGCGTGGACCCAGAAGGATCTCGCGTTCGACGAAGCGTTCACCAAGAAGCTCAACGGAGACGGCCTGCTCGCGATCGCCCGCGACAAAGAAACACTCTGGGGTTTCGACGGCACGCGCGTGTTCATTTGGGACGCGGTTACCGCGCGCTGGGATCTGCAGCCCTCGAA
>CBIHPJ010000957.1:0-2682 GCA_966211295.1 uncultured Myxococcales bacterium
GGTGCGATGACTGGCGCGATGTACACGACGACCGTCAGGTGGGAGTTCGAGACGCAGCGCCACCGAAGACTCGTGCTCGTCTCAGACACTTCCGCTGAACGAGTCTCGGAGGGCAGCCTGGTTGAGCTCGATGAGTACTTCAGAGACCTGCTGTTCCCGAATCTGCAGAACTAGCCGGACTGAGACTCTGGCTGCGGCTGCTCGACGAGAACTCCGGAGAACTTTCCGTAGACCACGGTGTACGTCGCATCAGGAGCGAGCGTGGGCCACGGGTTGTAGAGCACGTACTCGACGAAGCGACCGCTCGGCAGACGCAGCGAGTAACCGGAGCGGCGTGACTTGAGCGGCTTCGCTCCCTTCGTCACGAGCGCTTCGCCGATCACTGCGTCAGCGAATCCGCGACCTGCAGCGCCTGTGAGTGACACCGACCCGATCGCGAGCAGCACCGCGCCACTTGCGCGCGCAAGCAGCGGCCAGTGCCACTTGGACCACGCGCCCCACGCGAGTACGAGGAACGTCGCTCCGAACGCGAAGAGAAGAACTGCCTTCGCGAAGATCGCGAGTCGGAAGCGGCTGGAAATTCGGGTCATTCTCGCCCCTCTCCCCTGCCCCTCTCCCCGCTGGCGCAGGGAGAGGGAGACAGAATCATGAGTGCACGACCTCGGTCGGGTCCTTGCCCGTGAAGGTCTCGACAGAGAGTCCGCGCTGCAGCGCTTCGTGAGCGGGAGTACCGAGCGTGGAGAGGAGATCTTCAGGGCCGTGCACGAAGCGGCGCGACAAGGCCGCCATGCGACCGCGCGCTTCCTCGAGCCGCTCGCGCTTCACCTCGCCCGACTCGATCGCCTTCACCAGCGCCTCGATCGCCCGACGCTGCACATCCGCGTGGTGGCACACCAGGAAACAATCGACGCCGGCCTTCACACCCTCGACCACCGCGCGCTCGACGCTGAAGTGATCCGCGATTGCCTTCATCTCGAGGTCGTCGCTCACCACCACGCCCTGGAAGCCGAGCTCCTTGCGCAGCAGCCCATCCATCACGCGCGTGCTCATCGTCGCGGGCACTCCGGGATCGAGCGCGTCGAAGATCACGTGCGCGGTCATCACCGAAGCGAGGCCCGCCTTCGCGTACTCAGCGAACGGCAACAGCTCCACCTGCCGCAGCCGCTCGAGACCGTGAGGCAAAGAAGGCAGATCGAGATGAGAATCCTTCGCGGTGTCTCCGTGACCGGGGAAGTGCTTCGCGCACGACGCGACTCCACCGGCCTCCATGCCGCGAGCGAGCGCCACTCCGAGCCGCGCGACTTCCTTCGCCTCGCGATGGAACGAACGATCTCCAATCACCGGATTCGCCGGATTGGTGTCCACGTCGAGCACCGGAGCGAAGTCGACATCGAACCCCATCGCCCGCACCTCGAGCGCGAGCAACCGGCCCGCGCGCTCGACGAACGCCGCATCACCGCTCTGTCCCAGCTGACGCATCGGAGGCAGCGCGGTGAACGGGGAACCACGCAGCCGCGCCACGCGTCCGCCTTCTTGATCCACAGACGCGATCAGCGGACGACCCGCGCGCGTCTTCAGCGTGCGCACGAGTGACGCGACCTGCGACGGCGACTCCACGTTGCGTTTGAAGAGAATGACGCCGCCGACTCCCTCGTCGATGAGCCGCTCGACTTCACGATCGGGCGACACTCCGGGAAAACCGATGACGAACAAACTGGCGCAATCTGCGAACAGACTCATGAGCGAACCCTCGCATGCCTGCGTTACATACGCCGCCGCCATGCGCATCCTCCTTTTGGGAGCCCTGCTCCTCAGTGCTTGCAAGACGACCGAGGGCCACGCCACCCACCACAGCTTCGACGACGCCGACGCGTGGGCCGCGCAGTTCGAAGATCCCAAACGTGACGCCTGGCAGAAGCCGGAGCAGGTGATCGCCGCGCTGCAGCTCGCTCCAGACGCGAAGGTCGCCGACATCGGGTCAGCCACTGGCTACTTCCCCGTGCGCCTCGCGAAGACGCTCCCGAAGAGCCGGGTGTACGGCATGGACGTCGAGAGCTCGATGGTCGACTACTTGAACAAGCGCGCGGACACGGAGCAGCTCACGAACTTGAGCTCACATCTCGCCGAGTACAACGACGCGAAGCTCCCCGAGCCGGTCGACCTGATTCTGATGGTGAACACGTACCATCACATCGAGTCGCGCCCCGCGTACTTCGCGAAGTTGAAGAGCTCGCTGAAGGAAGGCGGCCGCCTCGCGATCATCGACTTCACGCGCGCGTCGAAGATGGGCCCCGACGCCACCGAGAAGATTCCTCCCGAGCAGGTCGAGACCGAGCTGAAGGAAGCGGGCTTCAAGCTCGTGCAGACCAACACCTTCCTGCCCGAGCAGTTCTTCCTCGTGTTCTCTCAGTAGGGCTGACCGAAGCCGAGGATGGTGCCCATCGTGCGCGTGCGGCGCCACACACCCTCGCGGCCGTTTTGCGGATTCGTGGTGTTGCCCTCGATGGTGCCGATGGTTCCGTCCGCGTTCACCTTCTCGACCAGGCCGACGTGATCCGCGCTGCCGTCGCCGTCCCAGCGGCCGTGGTCGGCACCGATGTCCACCCACAGGCCTTGCCGGCGCGCCGGCTGGCTGGTGGTCGTGGCCAGCGCCGCGCCCAGCACGCCGGCGTCGCCGAGCTG
>CBIHPJ010000958.1:0-2670 GCA_966211295.1 uncultured Myxococcales bacterium
GGCGTGCCGATGGTGTTGCTGGTGATGACCGTCGGGGTGGTGGCCTCACACATGGGCATCCTCCTCATCCGCTCGATGGTGGAGCAGCTCGCCACCCAGCAGCAGCGACAGACGCGACTCGCGCGCTACTTCAGTCCGCAAGTGACGGAGCGTCTCTCCGCGATCGACGACGTGAAGCCCGAGCACAAGGACGTCTCGATTCTGTTCTCAGACATTCGCGGCTTCACTTCGATGTCCGAGGACACGGACTCGCAGGCGCTGGTGGATTGGCTCAACGAGTACCTGAGCGAGATGGTGCGCGTGGTCTTCAAGCACGGCGGCACGCTCGACAAGTTCATCGGCGACGGGATCCTCGCGTACTTCGGCGCGCCGCTGGAGCAGCCGGATCATCCACAGCGCGCGGTGGCGTGTGGGCTCGAGATGCTCTCGGTGCTCGCGCAGCTCAATGAGAAGCGGAAGCAGCGCGGAGATCCCGTGTTGCAGATCGGCATCGGCATTCACACCGGACGCGCGGTGGTCGGCGACGTAGGGAGCGAGCAGCGCCGCGAGTTCACGGTGATCGGTGACGCGGTGAACACGGCCTCGCGCATCGAGGGGCTCACCAAGACCGTCGGCACTTCATTGCTCATCAGCGAGGCCACGCACGGCCGCCTGCCCGAAAGCACGAGCTGGCGCGCGACGGATCCGCTGCCGGTGAAGGGAAAAGCTGAACCGCTCCGCACCTTCACCCCGCAGTAACCTCTCCCTGCGAGCGGGGAGAGGTCGGCCGAAGGCCGGGTGAGGGGCGCCCTTTCAGAAATTCGAATTTCGTGCGTATGGTGAGTCCGTCGCCTTCACGGGTGACGCTCATGATCGCCTGACTCCGAAACCAGCGTCGCTTCTCAGTTCCCCGACCTGTCGGAGTCTTCATGTCTGCCCAGAAACTCAACCTGCGCGCTCAGCGCGTGTCGTTCGCCTTTTCCGATCGTCCCCTCCTCGACGACGTCACCTTTCATCTCGCCCGCGGTTGGACCGGCCTGGTCGGCGCCAACGGCTCGGGCAAGACCACGCTTCTCCGATTGCTGTTGGGAGAGCTGAAGCCCACCAGCGGTCAGCTCAAGCTCGAGCCGGACGGCGCGAGGGTGCGTTGGTGTCCCCAGCGCGTCGAAGAGAAGGACGAAGAGATCGATTCGTTCTCGTGGGCGAGCGACGGACTCGCTCGTCAGCTCCACGGAAAGCTGCGTCTGAAGTCAGAGATGCTCGAGCGCTGGCCCACGATGTCCCCCGGAGAGCGCAAGCGCTGGCAGCTCGGCGCGGTGTTGTGGAGCGAGCCCGAGGTGCTGCTCCTCGATGAACCGAGCAATCATCTCGACAGCGAAGGTCTCGCGTTGCTGCGAGGTGCGCTGAAGGAGTTCGCCGGCATCGGAGTGATCGTCTCGCACGATCGCGCCCTGCTCGACGACGTGACCACGAGCACGCTGCGGATCGATTCAGGTGACACGCATCTCTGGAATCACCCGTTCTCCGCGGCGCGAGAGCTCTGGCTCGAAGAGGAGCACGAGCAGCGAGAGCACCAGCGCGAAGGGAAGCGCCGCCTGCAGAAGGAGGAGAGGAAGCTCGATCAAGCGCGCCGCACGCTCGTGTCGAGTGAACGATCACTGAGCACCGGCTATCGCATGAAGAACAGGTACGACGGAGACGCGCGCACCATGGGCGCGGATCTGAAAGCCCAGGCGGCCGCGGCGGCGCACTCGGCGAAGGCGAGGAAGTTGAGCCGGCAGGTGGGTCAGGTGCGCGAGGCGCTCGATGAGATCGAGGTGCGCGACGAGGCGGGACAGGCGCTCTTCCTCCGGTACGAGCCGTGTCCGCATCAGACGGTGGTGCAGCACGAGCGGCTCCAGGTGAGGCGCGATGAGCACGTGTGGATCCGCGGGCGAAATGGCGCGGGGAAGACCACGCTCTTGCGTGCAGCGCTCGCGGAGTGCCGCGTGCCAGACGAGAAGCGTCTGGTGCTCCCGCAGGAGCTCACGCAGGAAGAGACGCGCGCGGATCTGGAATTGGTGCGTTCGCTTCCGAACGATGAGCGCGGGCGCGTGCTGCAGCTGGTGCACGCCCTGGGCGTGGAGCCGGATCATCTACTCCGCACCGAGGCGCCTTCACCGGGTGAAGCGCGCAAGCTGAGGCTCGCGTTGGGCCTCGGTCGCCATTGCTGGATCGCAGTGCTCGACGAGCCCACGAATCATCTGGATCTGCCGGCGATCGAGAGGCTCGAGGCCGCGCTCCGTGACTTTCCCGGAGCGCTCATCTTGGTGACGCACGACGAAAAGCTTGGCGGTTCGGTGACTTCGAGGGCGCTCTCGGTCGAATCTCGAAAATAGTTGGATCAGGAACGCGCGCCGAACTCGGCCTTTCATCACGAGTTCTGCGCGCGGGCCGATCTGCCGCCTCCGGAGGGGTTGCGCGGAAGATCAGGGATGATCACTCTGTTCGTCACAACGTCGGAAACGACGCACGCAACACGGCGAGCGACCATCGACGGCGAAGGCCGGAGAGGGGCTTGAGCGAGCCCATCAACAGGGAGTGACACGAACATGAAGGCGACCTTCGAAGACGGCCGGCAGGCGCAGTTCCAGGAGATGATGCAGCACCTCACGCAGCTGCAGTCCAAGTACAAGGGCGTGCGCGGTGAGC
>CBIHPJ010000959.1:0-2665 GCA_966211295.1 uncultured Myxococcales bacterium
TCTCACTGCCTTCGACGGCAGATTTCGCTCTCAAGAACGCGCTTCCTGCGAAGCACCGCACGCGTCCCAGGGAGCGAGCCCGCGCATGCTGGGCGACCGACTTCGCCGCGGCGCGCGTGCGAGAAGTTCACCTTCACGCGCGCAGCGATTTCTGTTCTCGCACTAACCCTTTGGAGCCAGCGTGTAGACGACGACCGCGGCGTCGCGACCCTTCACCTTCTCTTCTCCCACGCGCTCACCGGCGAACTTCCCTTTGCAGCCATCGAACGTGCTCTGGCTCACGAGAAGATCCGTGTGCAGTCCCTTGGTCAGGCTCTCGATGCGCGAGGCCAGATTCACCGCGTCACCAATCACCGTGTACTCGCGCTGATCAGCACCGCCGAGCATTCCCGCCGCCACCATGCCGGTGTGAATGCCGATGCCGATCTTCAACTCCGCCCTGCCCGCGCGCACCCAGTGCTCGTTGAGCTCGATCAACTTCTTGCGCATGTCGAGCGCGGCCTTCACTGCGCGCTCTGCATGGTCGTCCTGAAAATCAGGCACGCCCCACACCGCGAGCATTCCGTCGCCGAGGAACTTGTTCAGCATGCCCTCGTGCCCGCGCACGATCTGCCCCATGTGCCCGAAGTACTCGTCGAGAAACTCGAGCACCTCGCGCGGCGCCATCGACTCGCTCATGGTGGTGAAGCTGCGAATGTCGCTGAAGAGGATCGTCACCTCGCGCTGCACCGGCTCGAGCGCCTGGCCACCGCTCGCGAGCACGCGCTCCACCACCTGGCGCGGGAGAAAACGCGACAAGTTCTCGCGCCGCCGAATGTCCATGAACATCGTGCTCAAGCGCGAGTTGGTGAACGCGATCAACAGGCCGAGCGCGAAGACGCAGCTGCAGGTGAACGAGGTCCACACCGGGTGCGCCCAGCCCTGCATCACCGCCACGAGCGCGATCGACACCACCGACACCACCGTGGAGAGCACCACGTGGATCATCCGCGAGCGCGCCACCGAGAACACCACCAGCAGCGCGAAGCACGCCACGCTGATCTCGGGCCGCGTCTGCAGGCCGAGCGAGTAGTCCATCCACGCGTGGGAGAGGAAGAAGCCGGCGTCGACGAAGATGTACGAGCCCACCAGCCACAGCGCGAGCTTCGGGCTCGCCTTCTTCACTCGCTGGGTGGCGATGATCGTCACGATGCAGAACACGAGGTACGTGGCCACCAGCGGGAGCCGGAGCGGGTGCTGAGGATCCGCGTTGTCCGTGAGCTTGCGAATGAGCCCGGTGGAGATGCCGATGAGGGTCATCATCACCAGCCGCACGATCGCGACCGCGCGTTCGCCGATCAGCGCGCTCTGAGCACGGACCTGGGCCTCGTCCTGCTCGTGCTCCAGTTTGATCTGCGCGACGGTGACGCTGTGTTGTGTGCTCGCCAAGCGTGCGAACGCTACACCGCTTTCAGCGAAGCGCTGGTTTTCAGCGGAGGGCCGCTTCGACGACCGCGATGAGCTCACCGGGACCGAACGGCTTCTGCAGCACGGGAAGCTGACTCAACTCCACCGGCAGCCAATTCGCGTCGAGCGGATGCCCGGTGACGAACACCACGCGCTGCCCCGCGCGATAGAGCGCCACCGTCTCGTCCGTGGAGTTGCCATCTGGCAGCACGACATCTGTCACCAGGAGATCGAACGTCGCCTCCTTCGCGCGCTGCTCGCGGGCCTCGGTGAGATTGGCGGCCTCGACGATCACGTACCCGCGCGCCTTGAGGATCCGCACCAGCGTGCGCCGCACGAGTGGATCGTCCTCCACCACCAACACCCGCTGACCCGTGGCGCGTGCCACCGGCAACGGCGTCAGGTTCGCGCTGAGCGCCTCGCTGCGCGCCTGCTGCAAGAAGATGCGGAAGGTGGTGCCCTTCCCCAGCTCGGAGGACACCGTGATGGTGCCGCCGTGCTGCTGCACGATGCCTTCCACCACCGAGAGCCCGAGGCCCGTGCCGCGCCCCGGTCCCTTGGTCGTGAAGAACGGCTCGAAGATCCGCGAGAGCTGCTCGGGGCCGATGCCGCCGCCGGTGTCGCTGCACTCGATCTCCACCTTGCCGTCGCCGAGCACCTTCGTGGCCACGCGGAACAGGCCACCCTGCGGCATCGCGTCGCGCGCGTTCAACGCGAGGTTGATCATCACCTGGTGCAGCTGCGTGACGTCCGCCTCCACCGCCGCCGAGCCTGCGTTCGGAGCCCACTCGAGCCTCACGAACTCCTGGAACGTGGTGCGCAAGAGCCGGAGCGCAGAGCCCACCGCGTCGTCCACCAGCACGCGCCGGCGCGAGAGCACCTGGCGGCGTCCGAACGCGAGGAGGGAGCGGGTGAGATCGGCCGAGCGCTCCAGCGTCTGGCGAATCATGTCGACGTACTCGCGCTCTGAGGCAGGCAGCTTCGCGTTGTCCAGCTCGCCCACGGCGAAGAGCGCCGGAGTGAGCAGGTTGTTGAAGTCGTGCGCGATGCCTCCGGTGAGCCGGCCGATCGCTTCGATCTTCTGCGCGTGCACCAGCTGCTCCTGCGCGGTCTTCAGCGCCCGCACGTTCTGCTCGAGCTCGCGGGTGACGCGCAGGCGGCCGAGCGTGACGCCGAGCAGCTGCGCGAACACCGACGCGGTGTCGACGTCATCCGAGGT
>CBIHPJ010000960.1:0-2665 GCA_966211295.1 uncultured Myxococcales bacterium
ACGTGATCGGCTGCGCCGGAGTGGCGGTGTTCACGCTGCTCTTCCAGCTCGTGCTGCCAGAGAAGCGGCCGCTTCAGCACTGACCGCTGCTCGCCCCCGCAATCGAGCAGGCGCTTCGATGAAGCGGCCTCCCTCTCGCGTTACCGAACCACCGCGAGGGGAATCCATGGCTGCCGAAGTGAGGGATACCGTTGAGACCTTTGGGGCCCGATTCACGGGGCGAACCATTCTCCCCAGTGACGCCGATTACGACGTCTCACGGTCGATCTGGAACGGCGCCATCGATCGCCGGCCCGCCGTGATCGCCAGTTGCACGACGCCGGCACAGGTCGCGGATGCGATTCGGTTCGCCCGCGGCGCCGGACTCGAGCTCTCGGTGCGTGGGGGAGGTCACAACTACGCGGGGCATGCGGTGAGCGATGGTGGAGTGATGATTCACCTCGGCAGGATGAATCAGGTGTCGGTCGATCTGACGACGCGCCGAGCGATCTGCGGAGGCGGGGCCACCTGGGCCGACGTCGACGCCGCCACCCAGCTGCATGGTTTGGCCACGCCCGGAGGCTTCATCAGTCACACCGGGATCGGAGGTCTCACGCTCGGTGGCGGAATCGGCTGGCTCACCAAGGAGGCCGGTCTCTCGTCTGACAACCTGGTGAGCGCAGAGCTCGTGACCGCTGACGGCCGCGTGCTGCGCGTCTCCCGCAGCGAGAACCCGGAGCTGCACTGGGCCCTGCGAGGCGGCGGCGGCAACTTCGGCGTGGTGACCTCGTTCGAATTCGAGCTGTACCCGGTGGGCCCCGAGGTGAACTTCGGCTTCTTCTTCTTCGGCCTGGATCGTGGAGCGGAGGCCCTCACCTTCGCCAACGAGTACATCAAGACACTGCCTCCCCACGTCACCGCCTTCATCGCAGCCGGCCTCGACGCGCCACCAGCGCCGTTCGTGCCCGAGGCGTTCCGCGGACGGCTGGGGCACGCGTTGATCGTGGTGGGCTTCGGCGCTCCCGAAGAACATCAGGCCGCGATCGAGCCCATCGCGCGCGCGGTGAAGCCGCTGTTCGAGCTCGTCACGCCGATGCCTTTCGTACAGCTGCAGCAGCTCTTCAACGAGGGGCTGCAGTGGGGGACCTTCGGCTACGAGAAGGCGCTCTACCTCGAGGACCTGTCACCCGCGGCCGTGAAGGTGATCGGCGATCACGTCGCGCACAAGCACGCTCGGCTCTCGTTCTGCCCGACCTTCACTCTCGGCGGCGCGTACAGGAATCACGCCGACGACGACTCCGCGTTCGGTGGCAGTCGCGCGGCGAGGTACGTGTTCAACATCAACGCGTCTGCGCCTGATCGCACGCTGTACGAGAAGGACCGCGCCTGGGCGCGCACGTTCTGGGAAGCGATGAAGCCGCACGCGATGAGCGGCGGTGGCTATCTCAACTTCCAGTCGGACATCGACGAGGGTCGCACGCGACTGTCGTACGGCGCCGAGAAGTACCAGCGACTCGCCGAGCTCAAGCGCCAATACGATCCAGAGAACGTCTTCCACCTGAACGCGAACATCAAACCGGCGCTGCCGATGCCGCTCGGCCCCGGCGGGCCGGACGCCGGCACACGGGTCACGAGGAAGTGATCACGAAGCTCGGAGAGACCCGTCTAGCGGCTGCGACCCATGGCGTCGGGCAGGTCGACCCAGAGAGCCGAGCGCGGTCCGCCCGCTGAGAGGACGAACTCGCCCGGTCCGAGCTCGGCACCGTCACCAGTCTCCAGAGTGGTGGTCGCCACCCGAAGCGGTCCGGCCAATGCGAGGAGGTAGCCTCTTCGCCCCGGAGGTACGGCGAGCGGAGTGGGCGAATCCGGAGGCACTGAGAGCCACCAGACTTTCGCGTCCGCGCGCAGCGGCATCTGCTCGTCACCGGCAACCAGCTCACGTCCCACGCCGCCGAGTTGCCGAGAGAAGTAGGCGGGAGCTCCGCCCTGACGATCCGGCTGGAACCACAGCTGCAACATGCGCGTGGGGCTGTCGGTGTTGTTTCCCTCTGCGTGCACGATCCCCTCACGTGCGGAGATGAGCTGCGCGCTGCGCGGCGCGAGCGTGGCGCCGTGCGCCTGGTCTCCGTGATGAGAGAGCGTGCCGTCGATCACGATGCTCAGGATCTCCATCTCCTGGTGAGGGTGCAGCGGGAAGCGCGAGCGCGGTGCGAAGGTCGCGTCGGCGAGCACCAGCAAGGACGCCAGCGGCCGTCCCTGCCCCGCGCTGGGCCCCACGGTGGCGACGAAGTGATCGCGCAACGAAAGCCACGGGAGCGTGGTCGCAGGCAGAGACGAAGTGGGGCGATGCACGAGTGACGGCACGGGACGGTCTCCAGATTTGCAGCCGCTGAGGGCGGTAGCGGCACCGACAAGGACGCCGCGACGGGTGAGCTTCACGATGTGCATTGGTAGCTCGACCGAGCGCCCTTGACACCTCCGCGGCGACGCACAGACTCTGTGCGTCGATGCACATCTCATGGGAAGACTTACAGACCCTCGAAGCGCTGGTGCGCACGGGCAGTGTGCAGGCGACGGGCAAGGAGCTCGAGCTTCGCCACTCCACGGTCTCGCGTCGCATCGCCGCGCTCGAGAAGCGACTGGGATCCACTCTCTTCGCGCGCGGTCCGCGCCTCGTTCCCACCGC
>CBIHPJ010000961.1:0-2665 GCA_966211295.1 uncultured Myxococcales bacterium
GTTGATGACCGCGTTCGGGAGCATCGATCTCGCGGTGCAGGCGGTGCGACTGGGCGCGGTCGACTTCCTCGCGAAGCCTTTCAAGCTCGAGGTGCTGGTGCTGGCGATCGAGCGCGCGCTCCGTGAGACGAACCTGAAGCGCGAGGTGGCGCAGCTGCGTGAAGAGGCCGCCACCAAACAACCTGGAGGCATCGCCGCGAAGAGCCCTTCGATGCAGAAGGCGCTCGAGCTGGTGCGTCGCGCGGCGCCGAGCAAGCTGCCTGTGCTGATCACGGGAGAGAGCGGAGTCGGCAAGGGAGCGCTCGCGCGTGCACTCCATGAGCTCAGCGATCGCCGCGGCCAGAAATTCGTTCAGCTGAACTGCGCCGCGCTGCCCAGCGGGTTGGCGGAGTCGGAGCTCTTCGGCGTGCGCAAAGGAGCCTTCACCGACGCGCGAGAAGATCGCGCGGGCATGTTCGAGCAAGCCGACGGCGGCACCTTCTTCCTCGATGAACTCGGTGAGCTGCCCCTCGAGCTCCAGCCCAAACTTCTCCACGCGCTCGAAGCGAACGAAGTGCGGCCCGTGGGCTCAGCGTCGCCCGTGAAGATCGACGTGCGACTCGTCGCAGCGACCAATCGTCCGCTCGAAGACGCGCTCAAGGAGCGGCGCTTTCGTCCCGACCTCTACCATCGGCTCAACGTGGTGCGCATCGAGGTGCCTCCGCTGCGCGAGCGGCGCGAAGACATCGACGAGATCGTCACGCAGGTGCTGAGTGAGCACGCACGTCGGGGCGGTGGCACGCTCGGCGTCTCCGCTCCGGCACGCGCGTGGCTGCGGAATCAGGCGTGGCCAGGCAACGTGCGCGAGCTGGTGAACGCAGTCGAGCGCGCGGCGACGATGGCGGGGCGCGAGGTGCTGACTCCAGATGACTTCGCGGCGTGGGGTCAGAGCGCTTCACCGGATCTCGTCGGCGGCGCGCTCGAGCAGGACCTCTCACTCCGCGAACTGGAGCGCGTCTACATTCAGCGCGTGCTGCAGAAGACGGGTGGGCACAAGGCGAAGGCCGCGCAGATCCTCGGGCTCGACCGCCGCACCCTGTACCGCAAGGTCGCCGAGCTCGAAGGTGACGCAGAACCCGAATGAAGTTCCCTCTCCCTGCGCCAGCGGGGAGAGGGTTAGGGAGAGGGGCGCACTTCGCACAACGACCGCTACCGCACGCTCAGCCATCCGGGCCTGATCTGCGCGGCGCCGCAGGTGCCCTGACTACTTCGACTCAGGGTGGCCATCGGCGCACCATAGCGATGTCAGGTGTCCCGCGCGCATTCCGACTGTGCGTCATCGTGGCCTACCTGTACCGCGCTCCTCAGTCCGTGCAGTCCATCACGCGACGGCGGACGCGCGTGGAGCCGCGACCGCGCGTGTATCGCCTGAAGCTCGCGCCGATCTCGTTTCTCTATCCGTACTCCGACGGACAGATGGACTGGAGCGACGACGAGCTCCTGCTGAACGACGGAGTCTACGCTGACGATTCGGCGCGGTACCTCGCGGTGGAATGTGACCGCGGCACCTCGATCACCGAGGCCGAGGTCCTCGTCCGACTCGGCGCCGTGGACGCGCTGCTGTCGTTGGGCCTCGGTGACGCCGCGATCTCCCTCTCGTTGGGAGACCTGGTGAACGCTCGCTATCAGTGGCTCCGTTACCGCGACGGTCGCTGAGCCCTACTTCGAGAGGAGCTTGAGGAATTCGATCACCTCTCGCGGCTCGCCTTCTTCGCGGCCATCGACGGAGAGCGTGATCGTCGTCCCCTCGAGCTCCACGCCGCCGGCGCGCACGAAACCGCCAATCAGCAGCCGCGCGCTCTCGTTGCCGAGAAAGCTCCGGGTCGCTTCAGGCGTGTCGGTGGTGATGTAGACCTGCTTGTCGAACTCGGCGTCGCCGGTCTGCAGCTCCTTCTTGAAGATCTTGGTGATCTTCTCCATCACGCCCTCGCCGCGGAAGCTCGCGGTGAAGGGCGCGGTCTTCGGCAGACCCAGCGTGAACTGAGTGGTGGTCTTGCTCGAGATCTCGACGCCGTTGAGCTTGGTGGAAGTCGTCTGAAAGCTGCGATCGACGCTGATGGTGAGCGCGCTCAGCGTGGCCTTCGGCGGCACCGCGACTGGAGCAGCTGCCGGTACCGCGTCGATGCCCCAGCCCTTCCGCGCCGCGCGGTAGTACGACGCGACGTGCGCGCTCGCGAGGTACCTCGACTCGAAGTCGTCCACGATGTCCGGTGGCTCGTCTGACTCGAGGCGCTGCTTCACCTGGTGCCTCAAGTCCTCCGGCTTCCACTTCGAATGAATGAGCTGGTACGGAAAAGTGAAGGCCGCACCCGCGGTGACATCGATGCGGTGCCAGTTCGCCGGATTATTCGGATCGACCTTCCCCGGCTTCGGGAACGTCAACGCATACCCGCAGTAGATCCGCCCCTCGAGGAAGAGCGGCAGCGCGGTGACCCTGAGGCCGCGCTCGAGGACGCCAAGCACCAGCGCGCGAATCGGCTCGGGCAGGGTCTCGCTCAGCGGAAGGTCGGTGCGGGAAGCCCAGTCCGTCGACGTGAATTGAATCGGCGCGCGCATCGCCACCAACGGCACTCCACTCACGTGAATCGTGGGCGCTTCCGAGCCGTCGGCCAACACCATGCGCAAC
>CBIHPJ010000962.1:0-2662 GCA_966211295.1 uncultured Myxococcales bacterium
CCACCACCGCGATCGTCGTGGAGCGCGTGGCGCTCGCCGCGTGCGTGAAGCGCGTGACGCAAGACCTCGCGACTCCGACCACGGCGATCGTCTTCAAGTCGATCCCCGTCACCAACGGGAAGCTCACCACTCCGAACGGCCCCGAGGTGCGCCTCGCGTTGTCCGAGCTGGCGCAGCGCGCGTGGCTCCGAGATCCCACGGAGGCCGAGCTCCAGGCCCTCATTCAACTCAACGCCGACATCGAAGCCACCAACGTCGCTGACCCCGCGGTGAACTGGATGAAGGCGTCCTGCTTCGCGGTGCTCTCGTCGGCCGAAGCCGTCTTCTACTGAGGAAAGAACCAGCCATGTCCCTCAAGAGCAATGGTCGTCTCTCTCGTCGTGAGTTGCTCCGCGCGCTGTCGATGGCCGCGGCCGGCTCCACCACGCTGGCTCCTTTCCTCTCTGGCTGCCGCGCGAATCTCGAGACTCCGGAGTCTCGCGAGAAGCTCGGTTTCAATCGCCAGGGCCTCGACGGCAAGCCGAAGTTCCTCGTGGTGATCTCCGCCGCGGGTGGCGCGAGCATCGTCGACAGCTTCCTCGCCGTGCGTCAGACAGAAGCGGGAGCCAACGCGCCCAACATCAACTGCTTCCCCGACGCGCAAGTGCAGGCGGTGGGAGGGAGCTCGTTCCGCGCGGTGAAGTACTCCGCGAACGCGATCGGCGCGATCCCGTTCCCCATCAGCACTGATCAGCTCGCCTTCGTGAACAAGCACAAGGACGAGATGCTGGTCGCCACCTCGGTGGGCACCTCGGTCAATCACGTGATCGCGCAGAAGCGTTCGCTCACGGGCAACGCCGCCTGGCGCGGCCGCACGCTGCAGGAAGTGGTGGCGCTGCAGTTCGGCCAGGGCATGCCGTTGCCGAACATCAACATGGGCACCGGCGGCTACACCGAGCGCGGCACGGACGTCTCGCTGCCGCAGTCCTGCTTCGGCGAAGTGGTCACCAGCCCGTCGCTCTGGCCCCTCGGTCTCGACGGCGTGCGCGGCGTGGAAGGAGCGCCTCCGCGCAGCGTGGTCGAACTCGCGCGCACCACGCGCAACCGCATCGACGCGGAGTCGGTCTTCGGTCAGACCTTCGCCGATGCTGACGCGATGAAGCGTTGGAATGATCAGCGGAAGATCGGCCAGCCGCTGATCGAGACGCAGGATCTGATCACCAAGCTGAACGTGATTCCCGACATGCCTCCGACTGTGCCGCTCACGCAGTACGGGCTGGACACCTCGCCCGATGGCGCGCGCGTGCGCACCGCGTTCCCCGACTTCTTCACGGATCCGATCGAGGGACAGGCCGCGCTCGCGTTCCTGCTCTTCAAGCACCGGGTATCGTCGTCGGTGACCATCGGGCCCGACTTCAACGTGGTGCTCACCAACACCTTGAAGAACCCGCCGCTCGCGTTCGACTTCAGCCACAACGATCACCGCGCGGCGCAGGCGTTCATGTGGTCGCGCATTCTCTCGACGATCGATCGCTTGATCGATCTGCTGAAGAGCGAGCCGTTCGACATGACCACGGGCGAGACGATGTGGGATCGCACGATGATCTACGTGGCGACGGACTTCGGCCGCACGCGCGTGCGTCAGAACGGCGCTGCGGTGTTCGGCTCGGGTCACGATCTGAACAACGGCTTCCTGATGCTGTCGCCCATGGTGAAGGGCAACACCATCCTCGGTGGCGTGGATCCGAATACGGCGCTCACCTACGGCTTCGACGCGCGCACCGGCGCGGCGATCCCCGGGAAGATGACCTCGAACGAGCCCGACATTTATTCGGGTGTGCTGACCGCGATGGGCTGCGATCTCACGGGCAGCGGATTGCCCGACGCGAGCGCGTTCAAGAAGGTCTGACGACGTATTCCCTCTCCCTGTGAAACGGGGAGAGGGGCAGGGCGAGGGGCGTACTTGATACACCGCAGTTGCCTTCTCCTCTTCTTCGCGCTCACGAGCTGCGCCTCGGTCGGCGTGTTCCAACAAGCCGAAACACTCGGTAAGGGCCGCTGGCAACTCGCTGCGGAGCTGAGCTCACAAGCGCAAGCGAGCGAAGACTCGCTCTCGCTCTACCCCGCTGCAGGAGTCGCCTTCCGGTACGGCCTCACCGACGCGTTCGACATCGGAGCGAAGATCGGTCCCTCAGGTCTCGAGGCTCAAGCGAAGGTGATGCTGAAGCAGGACGGCGTGATCGTCTCGCTCGCGCCTCTCATCGGCGGCACCTTCAGCATGCCCAATGGGCTCATCTTCGGAACCGCCCAGGCCGCGCTTCCGGTGCTCATCGGGATCAATTTGAGCGAGCGCGTGCAACTCATCTTCGCTCCACGACTGCATGACGGGTTAGTCGTGCTGTCGGCGGGGCAGGCGGGCGGTACGGTGAACACGTTTTCGCTCGGAGGAGCGGCCGGAGTCAGCGTGAAGGTGAAGCGGTTTCAATTCATCCCCGACGTTGGATTCCTCGCGCCGATCGCGACGACGACGTGGAGATCCGATCTCCCGCCCGGCACTGCGTGGGTGCAGGGACGTTGGACTTTTCAGCTCAATCTATCGGTGACGCTGCGGAGTGTTCGATGAGTTCTCGCCCCTCACCCCGACCCTCTCCCCGCTCCGCAGGGAGAGTGAGAATCGGGCTCT
>CBIHPJ010000963.1:0-2650 GCA_966211295.1 uncultured Myxococcales bacterium
GCCGAGGCGCTTCACGCAGTCCACCGAGCGCTCGACGACGGCCGCGATGTACTCGAACGAGAGCGCGGGCACGGGAGCGGAGAGTCCTTCGAGCACGTCGAGCTCGAAGCCCTCCACGTCGATCTTCACGAAGTCCGGGAGCCCGTGGCGCTGGATGAGTTGATCCAGCGTCTCCACCTTCACTTCGACCCGACCGTCCCAGCGGTGCGCGGCGAAGCGTGGATCGGCCTGCACGTCGCGGATCCAATCAGCGGAGAGCGAAGAGACGGTTGGGGTCGCTTCGCTCACGTGGAGGGTCGCGGTGCCGGGCTTCGCTCCGATCGCGTGCGGGAGCAGTGTCACTCGCGCATCACGCCCGTAGAGCTTGCGCAGCACTGACAGACAAGCGGGTTGCGGTTCGCTCGCGATCACTCGAGCGCCGAGGTGACGCCAGGTGCGAATTCGATCACCGAGGTGAGCGCCGACGTCGAAGCAGAGGCTGCCCTGGCGAATGAACTGGCCGTAAAACTCGCGGCGGCGTCCCTCGCGCCACGGCTGGCCGTAATACATGAGCATCGAGCGGGCGATGCCGGCGGCGCGGATGAAATTCACAAAAACCTCTCCTTGCGCAGCGGGGAGAGGTCGGCCGCAGGCCGGGAGAGGGGCGAGCGCGCCATGAGGAAGGACTCGAACTCTTCGGCCACCGTCTTCCACGAACGAATTCGGGCCCTGCGCGCACCGCGGGAGAGCTGTTCCACGAGGGCCCGATCGCCAAGCCGCTTCAGCAGCGAAGGAGTGAGCGTACGGGCCTGGAGCGAGTCCACTCCGGGATTGAGGAATTCCCAAAGCCCACCCTTCGACCAGGAGACCACTGGCAGCCCGGCGGCCTGCGCCTCTGCGGCCGCCATTCCCCAGGACTCGTACTCGCTCGCGTTGATGAAGACGTCGGAGCGGGCGAGTTCGGTCGCGAGAAGTTTCGCGTTGAGCGGCCCCAACCAGGTCGCGTTCGGCGTGCGCTTCAGCTGAGCCTCGACTCGCGCGGTGTACTTGCGATCGATCGATCCGTCTCCCGCGAGGACCAGCGTCGCGTTGAGGCCACTCTTCTTGAATGCCCGAAGCAGCTCGAGCTGGCCTTTGTGGGGTGTGAGATGGCCCACGCAGAGTAGGCGTGCCCTCACCCCGACCCTCTCCCGGGGGGAGAGGGAGACATTGAGCCGATCTGCACCGGGAGGAATCACCTCGCTGTCGATGTTCATCCTCAAGAGCCGGAGCGATTCGGCGCGTGCGTGCTCACTGACGAAGATCGCGGCGTGTGTCGACGCGAGGTACTCCGCTTCGAGTCGAGCGGTCTTCGCTCCCAGTCGCGCCGAGGTCACGTGCACAAGCGCGATTCTCCGAGCGCCCTGCTCTGTCTGCGCGCGATTGAATGGAAGGAACTCGCGGAAGCCGAGCTCGTCCTGAACGATCACGTCTGCATTCACCCGTGACGGAGGAGAACTCTTCACCTCGACTCGATGACCGCGCTTCCGCAGCCCATCGATCACCAGCGAGTCGTACAGATCTCCGCCCGAGGGAGCTCCGGCTGGCCGAGAAGGCAACAGCCAGAGGATCTTCATCGCAGCGGGAGCGCCGTGCGGTAGCTCGCCCATGTCTCCGGATCTTCCCAGAGCTTGATGGTGAGCGCGGTGGTGCCGGGCAGCACGAGGCCGTCCATGAGCTCGAACGCGAACAGCCGCGCGAAGTGTTCGACGCTCGGGTTGAGTCCCTTGAACTCGGGCAGCTCGTTCAGCGTCTTCCCGGAGTACCGGGCGTGCGCCTTGTCGGCGTGCTTCCGCAGCTCGGCGATGTCGAAGAGGTAGCCGTGTTTGTCGAGCGCCTCGCCCTCGATGATGATCTCGAAGACGTAGTCGTGCGAGTGGTGCTCGTTCTCCTTGCCCCAGTCGCCACCGATCAGCTGGTGGAACGCGGTGAGCGGCTTGCGAATGGCGACCTGGTACATGAGCGATGAACTCCGTGAATCAACGGTGAGTGAGCAGCACTTGCAGCACGCCGGGCTGCCGGCTGTCGAGCAGCTCGTACGCACGCGCGGCCTCGGCGAACGGAACTCGGTGCGTGATGAGTGACTCGAGCGGCAAGCGTGAGAGCCAGCTCAAGGCGACCTGAAGCCTGCGCGTCTTGTCGAAGCGCGGCGTGTGGCGGGGATCGAGCGTGCTCACCTGGCTGAACAGCACGCTGAGGCGCGAACGATGCACGCGGCTCCCGAGAGCGATCGGCGCGCGGCGATTGCCGTACCAGGACCCGACCACCACTCGGCCCGAGTAGCGCGCGAGCTGGAGCGCGGTGTCGAAGGCCTCGGGCTTACCGCTGAGCTCGTAGACGAGATCGAACGAGTCGCGCAGCTCTGGAGTGATCTCGGTGGTGGTCGAGCAACGCGCATCGCGAGGCAGTAGGCGCCCTACCCCTCGCTCGGGCTGCGGCTCGATTACGTGCACGTGCTCGACGCCCATGTGCGTGAGGAGCGCGGTGGTGAGCTGGCCCACGACGCCGTGTCCGACGACCGCGACGCGCTCACCGATCAGCGGCGCACCATCCATCAACAGAGAGACGGCGGTCTCCATGTTCGCGAGGAAACTCGCGGCCTCCGCGCTCACCTCGAGCGGCACCGGGATGA
>CBIHPJ010000964.1:0-2650 GCA_966211295.1 uncultured Myxococcales bacterium
GCGGCTCGGTGCAGCTGAATCACGTTGGAAAGCGCTCGCTCAAGTCGCGCTGCTTGATCTCCTGCTCGCGGTCCTGGCGCTGGGTCCCGCGCTTCGGCAGGGACCGGGGCTCGTCGACTCAGTCGCGCGCCGGGTGCCTGGCTTCGATCTCTACGCGCTGTACCGCTGGCACGTGCTCGAGGTGCTCACGCTGTTGCTCGCGCTCGTCGTGCTCTTCGCGCTCGGGAGCGTGGTGAAGAGCACCGGCCGTCGCGTCGGTGCGCTCTGCGTGGCGGGCGTGCTGCTCGCGGGCGCGCTGCATCGCTCGTCGCCGCCGCAGGCGAAGGCACTCGAGAAGCCGAACGTGCTGATCATCGCCACGGACTCATGGCGCTTCGATCGCGTCGGAGTTCATGGCGCGAAGCACGCGGATCTCACTCCGAACGTCGACGCGTTCGCGAAGCAGGCGACCGACTTCACGAATCTGCACGTCGCGACCGCGAGCACGCTCGAATCGTGGATCACCTTCTTCTCGGGCCAACTCCCCTCGACGCACGGAGTGCGCAGCATGTACCCGAGCCGCGAAGAGGCGCGCGCGATCGATGCGATGCAGGCGACGCTCCCGCGAATTCTGGGAGCGGCGGGCTACGACACCTTCGTCTCCTCGGACTGGGTGGGGAATTGTTTCGATCTCGTCGATCTCGGTTTCGCGAAACGACACGTCGGTCCCGTGCAGAACTTCGAAGCGCTGATCCTCGAGGCGACGGTGAAGGCGCATCCTCTCGTGCCGATCTACTTCGGCAGCGTGCCGGGAATGCTCGGTGACGCGCTCGTTCCCGGCCGCGCGGTGCTCGCTTCTTTCACGCGCCCCGGAGCGCTGGTCGATCAGCTCTTCGAAGACATCGACGCGAGCGTGAAGTCAGAGCGCCCGTTCTTCGGCACGTTGTTCTTGAGCCCCACGCACCTCCCGTACAACTCGCGGTACCCGTTCAATCTGAAGTACGGCGATCCTCATTACTCCGGGCCGCATCGCTACCGCGTGGAGGTCACCGCCCACGAGCTGATCACCACCGGCTTCTCACCGGCGCTGCCACCCGAGGCGATCGCGCACGTGCAGGATCTCTACGACGACGCGGTGAGCGACTTCGACGACTCGGTGGGACAGGTGCTCGGCGAGCTCGAGGCGCGCGGGCTCACCAAGAACACGCTCATCATCATCACCACTGATCACGGAGAGGATCTCTACGATCCCGGTTCCACACTCGGTCACGGCACCAACTTCTTCGGTGGAGATCAGAGCACGCAGATTCCGTTCTTCGTGCGGTTCCCCGGGCAGACCGTGGCGGCGACCGTGAGCTCGCTGACTCGCACGGTGGATCTCGCGCCGACGATCCTCACGTTGCTCGGCCTTCCCGTTCCGGAATCGATGCAGGGCGTGAACGTGCTGAACGGCGAGCCCGACCTCGTCGCGTACGCCGAGACTTGTTACCTGTTCTTTCCGAAGTCGCAGGCGATGACGGTGCTCACTGCGGAAGAGCGCGCCGAGGTGGTCGAGCTCTCCGGAGCGGCTGACACGCTCGAGGTCGATCCCGAGTTCCGACACAACCTCGTGCTCGCGCCCGCGTATCGCGATGCCGTGATCAAGGCGAAGGACCGCATGGTGCGCACGACTCGCTGGAAGCTCATCGAGATCCCCGGGAAAACGCGCCCGATTCGCCGGCTCTACGACGTGCTCGCAGATCCGAAGCAGACGAAGAATCTGGCGGGGCAGGGGCTCCCAGAAGAAGAAGAGCTCGCTGCGCTGCTGCAACGCTCCGATTGCCGCGCGCGCCACCCCTAAATCGGACCTACTGGGTTCGGAAGCGGGACTAGAGGCCGAGTGCCGCGCGCACTTCGTCGGCGGTCTTGTTCGTGTTCCACACGGGACTGCCGACGTCGATCTTCGCCGACGCCGCCATTCCTCCCGCGAGCACGAGCGGATCGGAGCCCGCATCACGCACCAACTGAGCCGCTTCCTCGAGCGCCTTCGCGTCATCACCCGCGAGCGGCACCCCGATGCGAGGACCCGCGCGATGCGCTTCGCTCAAGAGATTGCGGAAGTGCACGGTGTTGAACGCCTTCACCACGCGCGAACCCGTGAGGAGCGACTGCGTCCACGAGCCCGAGCCCTTGCCACTCTGCCTGATGGTCACCGCAAGTGCGCCGTCACGATTGGGCGAGATGTTGCCCGCGTCGAGCACCAGCTTCCCCGCGAGCAGCGGAGCGAGCGTCTTCGTGAGCTCAGGCATCGCCACGTAGGGCACTCCGATGAACACCGCGTCACCGAAGCGCGCGGCCTCCTCGGCGGTGCCCGCCTTCGAGCGCGGAGTGTCCTTCACCAAATCAGCGAGCTCTTCGGGATGACGAGAGCTGAAGAGGACGTCGTGACCTGCCTTCGCCCAGAGCGTCCCGAGCGTACTGCCCATGTTTCCTGAGCCGATGATCCCGATTCGCATGCAGCGCAATCTACACTGCGGCGCGTGGGGGTTCATGCAGCAGCGCCGCACGCAGTAGTCAGCGTCTGCGCTTCACGATGCCGATCGGCTCGACGTTGATCGCGTCGGGGATCACGTTGCTCTTCATGCTCTCGCGCAGTCGATCGGGATCGAAGGGTTGCTCGCTCGACACGAGG
>CBIHPJ010000965.1:0-2647 GCA_966211295.1 uncultured Myxococcales bacterium
GGAAGGTGTTGTGGTGTCCGTAATCGAACGGAGTGACCTCGCACCCGATCATCGATGCCATCTTCCCGCTCAGTTGCAGCTGCTCGAGGATCGGCGCGTAGTCGGTGACGTAGTCGTGGTCAGTGGAGACGAGGATGTCGACGCCTTCAGCCGCGAAGCTCATCGCGCGCACCGAGTTGCTCACCGCGCTGTCCGGCGAATTCATCGCGTGCACGTGCAGATCGGCGCTCATCCATCCCGTGCTGTCGACCACCTGCGCGAGCGTGGCGTTCACCGTCTGATCCGCCGTGCGCAGGTCGACCGCCTGGCCGCGAGTGGGGAAGGTGTCGGGGAACGCGGAGTACTCCATGCCGCGCGACACCAGCACCTCGTACTCGCCCGGAGGCAGCGGGATCACCGCGCGTCCATCCGCTCCCACGTGAGCGATTGCCTGAATGTCGGCGGGCTGACTCTCCACGTCCTTCCACGGCCGGTAGTCGGTGAGCAGATTGGTGCAGGGCGGATTCGTGCAGCGCACCACGACCTTCGCGGTGAGCGGCATCGAGAACGGATCGGCGACTTGCACCGTGAGGTTCCGAGTCGCGCCTTTCTTCACCGTGACATTGGCCTCTCCACTCGAGGGCACCGAGACCGCGGAGAGCGGCTCGATTGCCGAACCGAGTGCACCGGCTCCGATCAGATAGTTGCCGGGGCTCACGTCAGCGCGCGCGAGTCCATTCTCGTCAGCGATGAGCATGGTGAGCATGCGGCCAGACTCCGCGTTCTTCACGGTCACGCGGCCGCCGGGCAGGGGAGTGCCATCGGCGTTCTGCACCGTCACGCTCAGCTTCGACTTCGGCGACGAGTCGATCGCGAGCATCGCGCTGGTGAGTTCTCCGAAGTCCTTCCCGATGAAGAAATCGCGGAGGAAGGTGCGTTTGTCTCCCGGCAACACGCCGAACGATCCGGGACGGCGCGGCGCATCGGCGTCGACCCACGAGAGCAGACCCGCCTGGTTCTCTCCGTCTGCGAGCACCGCCGCCACGCCAGCCACGTAGAGCAGCGCGTTGTTCGAAGGCGTCTTCGAGTCGGCGAACTTGTACGCGCGATAGCCGTACGCCACGCCGTCAGCCTGGTACCCGAACCACGGCATCGGATCGATGAGGCAGTCCTTCGCGCCGAGGCCGTTGGTGCAGCCCTGCGGATTGAAGATCTCGCTCACGCCGCCTTGCTCGAGCAGATCTCCCATCTGCATGGTGATGGTGTCCTTGCCCTGGTTGCAGAACGCCGAGAGCACGCGCACGCGGCTCTGACCGGGCGAGAGCACGTAATAGGTGGTCACCAGGAACGGCAGCGGCGTGTTCGGATCGCGCACCAACTTCACGTTGCCGAGGAAGTCGGAGATCACGTTGTTCACGTTCACGTAGTCGACCACCGCGTCTTCGCCGGTGGCCGCGATCACCGCGTAGCCGCCCTGCGAGCCGTCGTTCAGCACCTCGACCTTGGTGTGATTCACCGTGCGGCCGAAGGAATAGACGAGCCCCATCTTTCCGAACTCGTCGCGGCCGGGACCTGAGCTCCGCTTCAGATCGGCGTCGATGATCGTTCCGCCGTACGGAATCGGCGCGATGAAGTGCGACGGCTGCTGAATCACCACGCGCACGCGATCGTTCTCGAGGAGGTAGTCGCCGATGCGCCCCTGCGCGTAGTTGCCGCCGATCAGCTGCGAGGCGTCGCCGATGGTCTTCGCGCTCGCTCCGGTGCCGACGTTGCTGAACTGACCGAGGCTCTCGAGATCGACGTCGCAGCGGCCGGTGGGCTCAGGCACGAAAGGCTTCTGGGGTTTCGGACAGCCGGTGAGCGCAAGGAGAGCAGCGAGGAAAAGGCGGCGCATGGGCGCGGTGTCTACTCGTGTTGTGACGAACTGGTCACGACGCAAGTGGTCATTCCCGCTCGGAAAATTGGCGTTATTCGCCCCAATGCTACTTTGGAAACCGCATGCCAGCTGTGAGGAGCCCAGAGGAGCTTCGAGTCGCGGTCGACTCGATGTTCCGAATTCGCGCGGTCGAGTCGCCTCCCGATGCGGGCGGGCTGCGCAAGGTCTGGCATCGTGGCGCTCGTCACGCGGAATTGGTCAGCGAGATCGATCAAACGGGACGCGTGGCGCGGCACGAGTTCTCGCTCTTCGACGACGTGGTGATCTGGGAGCGCGGCCGCGGCTTCGTCACCGGAGTCGCGCAGCTCGAAGGCAGCACGCGCGGAGCGGCGAACGTTGCGTACGATCTCACCGCTGACAGTGAGCGCATGACGCGCATCGCGGCGGCGCTCGAGCCTTACGGCGGAAGAGATCGCATCATTCAGCACCTGCGCGAGCTCGTGGTCACCACGCAGGAAGGCGCGCAGCCGCTCGAAGATCTCGGCGCGGTCACGGGGAACAACAAGATCCCCGACGAGATCTTGCAGATCTCCGGCACGCCGCCGCGCGAGGAAGCCAAGAAGCAGTCGAAGAAGGGCCTGGTGTGGATGGCGATTGGTCTATTGATCATCGCGCTCGCGCTGGTCGTCCTTGCACTGAAATGAAGTTGTCTCCCTCTCCCATCGGGAGAGGGTCGGGGTGAGGGCAGATGCGCTTCGCACCTTTCCTGATTCTCCTGGCCGGTTGCGCGCA
>CBIHPJ010000966.1:0-2637 GCA_966211295.1 uncultured Myxococcales bacterium
CAGCCGCTGAAGAGCAGGAGCAGTGCGGTTGCGAGCGCTCGCCCCTCTCCCCGGCCCTCTCCCCGCTGACGCAGGGAGAGGGAGAAAAGAGTCTGATTCACAATTCACCTCGGATTCCGAGCGAGGGGAGGATCGGGATCCCGTACACGTACGACTTCTGCGTGTAGTTGAAGCTGTAGAACAGCCCCTCGGGGTTCTGCTTGTTCGTGACGTTTTGGACGTCGAGGTAGAGCGCGAGCACCCAGTTGTCGAAGACGAAGCGCTTGTCGATGCGCACGTCGAGCTGGAGGAAGTCGGGCAAGCGTTCGCTCCAGGGCTGACCTGGCAGCGGGTAGTAGTAGTTGCCGTCCACGTCGTAGAGCGATGCGACCACCGGCGTGACGAGCGGACCACTCGCGAAACGGAAGCGGCCGCCCACCGTGATGTCGAACGGCAGCTTGTAGCTCGCGACCACGATCAGGTTGTGCGGTTGATCGAGCGGCCCCGGGCTCCACTGCTGGCCGCCGTAGCCGTCACGCTCGAAGCGCGAGAGCGAGTACGCGATCCACCCGAAGAAGTTCTTCGTGAGCTTGTGTCGCAGCAGCAGCTCGGCGCCGTACGCGCGGCCGTAGCCTTCGCTCGAGAAGCGCGTCTCTGCTCCAGGAAGGTTGATGTCGCTGCCGAGCCCGCTGGTGAGCACCTGCCGAACCTGCTGCGTGAGGTGCTTGTAGTAGAGGTTCACGTCCAGGCTGATCGCTTCGCTGAAGCGCGTCTCTGCGCCGGCGGTGAAGTGCAGCGCGCTCTCGGGCAACAGGTACGGATTGCCGAAGATCGGAGAGAGCTGACCGACGCGGTAATCCGGAGGCTGGTGGTACAGCGCCGCGCCGCCCTTGATGGTGAGCCAGTCCACCGGCGTCCACAGCACGGAGAGACGCGGATCGACCCACGCCTTCTTCATGTACGACTCGTAATCGAGCCGCACGCCGCCGATCACCGAGAGCGATTCGAACGGCTTCCACGTTCCTTCGATGAAAATTCCGGGCTCGACGAAGAACGAGGTGGACTGTTCCACCAGGAGCCGCCGCGAGACGTACGGATCGGGCACCTGGTTCGCCTTGAAGTTCGGGGGCGTCTGCGCATCGAGGAACATCGGCACCACGAGGACATCGAGACCGGTGCTCAACGTGAGCTTCGCCTCGGGGATGTCGATGCGGAACCGCTCTCGCGCCTGCACCGGCGTCTGCGTGCCTCGATAGAAAATGTCGGTCGCGCCGCCGAGCTGCTCGTATTGATCGAACCCGATGCTGTTGCGCGAGATGAACGTCACGCGATCGCTGAAGCGGTAATCGAAGCCGAGCGTGAGCCGGTGGTACGAGATCGAGTTACCCGCGCTGCCCTGATTTCCCTCGGTGGCGGGATCGATGAACGGGTTCGGGTTGATGAACGCGTAGCGATCCGACGAGCCGTAGAGCGAGATGAAGAGGCGGCTCTTCGAGGTGGCCTTGCGCTCGGCACGCAGCTGGTAGTCGAAGTACGAGGGCGCGAGGGAGAAGCCGATGCTCGACGCGGCCTGCCCAGCGAACGTCTTGATCGCGAAGGGCAGGGTGACGTCTGCGAGACCACGGCGGCCCGCCACCGAGATGCTCCAGTCTTTCGAGATCGGCATCTCCACCATCGCGGAGAGATCGAACGTGGAGACGTCGAGGTAGCCGTGGATGCCGCTCTTCGAGGGCGAGCGCACCTCGGCCTGGATCAATCCACCGATGGAGCGGCCGTAGCTCGCGCCCCAATTTCCCGGTTGGAAGCTGATGCTCTCGATCGTCGCCGAGTTGAACGTCGCGGAGAGGCCCGCGAAGTGGAAGAGCTGAGGCACTGCGATCTCGTCGACGTACGCGCGGCTGTCCCACGACTTGCTGCCGCGCACCACGAGCGAGCCCGTGCCGAAGGCGGCGCGCGCGACTCCGGGGAGCGATTGGATCACCTTGAACGCGTCGCCTTGCGTGCCGGCCACCGAGCGCATCTCGCCGCGCGTGAGCTTCACCTGAGTGACCTCGCGTCGCTCCTTGTCGGCGCGCACCACGGTCTCGAGCGTGGGCACTCCAGTGGGCTTCACGAAGTAGACGACCTCGGTGCGCTCGTCCTTGCGAATGGTCTCGGTCGCCTCGAAGCGCTCGAAGCCGGGAGCGATCACCACCAGCTTCACTTCGCCGACTGCGACGTCGAGCAGCTCGAACTCGCCCGATTCGTTGCTCACCACGGATTGTTCGCCCACGGTGATCGACGCGCCGGGGATTGGCTCGCGCGTGCCCGCGGTGCGGAGGACGCCCTGCAGATTCACCACCGGCACTCCGGCATCGATGACCGCGATGGGCGGAGGCGGGGGCTCGAAGGTGAGCGCGTACTGAATGCGAACTGCCGCGGGTTGGTTGTCGATCTCCGCCGGTGTGAAGACGAATTTCTGCAGCGCAGCGACCGCCGCGGCGTCGAGCTCGGGCGTGAGGCCTTGCACCACTTTGACCGCGAGCACCTTGCCGTCGAGGCCGACGTCGACCTCCATCACCACGGTGCCAGGCGTGACCACGCCCCCGTCAGGAGGCTGGGGCTGCACCTGCTCGAGGAGAGTAGGGGCTTTGGTGAGGGTCTGTGCCCATGCCGCCA
>CBIHPJ010000967.1:0-2635 GCA_966211295.1 uncultured Myxococcales bacterium
CACCGAGGAGCACCAGCGCACCGAGTGTTCCCGCCTGCTCTTCGTTGAAGCCGCGCGGACGCACGATGCCTTCGATCCACGTGGTGATTCCGTTGAACACGCCCATCGTCACGAAGAACACGCCGAGGAAGATGAGGAAGCTGCGCTGCTTCAGCGAAGACTTGAGGCCGTCGAGCATCAGCGCCCGCGACTCTTCGACGACTCCGGGCGGACGCTCTTTCGCGAAGAGCAGGAAGAGCACCGAGGTCACCGCGGCAGCGATTCCGTACGCGAGCTGAATGGAGTCGATCGACATCGACTTGAGCAACTCAGGCGTGAGCGCCATGCCCACGCCCGCGCCGATCAGGTTCGCGAGGGTGATCACCCCGACCGCGGTGGCGCGCTCTTCCTGCGGAAACCAGAGCGCGGCGCACTTGGTCCACGCGTTGAGCATGAAGGGCTGCGCGGCGGCGAGCATGCAGGTGCAGAGCAGCGCGAGCACGTAGTTGTTGCCGGCCAGTCCGCGCAGGGGACCGAAGATCGCCATCAACACCGCGCCCACGCCGACTCCGAACTTGAAGCCCTTGGTGTCGATCACCCACGACGCGGGGATGGAGAGCGGCAGGTACGCCGCCATGAAGCTCATCGCGAGCACGCCGATGCCGAGATCGCTCGTGCCGTAGAACTGCGCCGACTGATGCGTGATGGGCGCGTACGCGATCCACAACGTCTGGATCGTCAGATTCACGAGCGCGAAGACCGCGAGCACCAGCCATCGACGTGGAGAGGTCACGCGCGCAGCGTAGCGCTCCACCTCTTCGCGCGCGGCTGATTACGAGCGCGGTCTTCGAAATTGATCAGCGATGTGAAGGTCGCTGCACGCAGTGTGCAACTGCGTGCGCACGATTCAGCCTGACGGGGTCGACTGATGGTCCTCACGGACAATCTCCGGCGTGGGCCACCCGTGCTCCTTCGTTGCGTGCCCAGCATTCGTTCACGTAGGTGACGCCGTCGCAGCCGCAGACCGTGCGCACTTCGCCGCCGCAGCTGCTCCCGGACGGCCGAGGGGTGCACAGGCCAGGACCTCCGCAGGTGTCCGCCTGACACAGCGAGGTGTCGGGCTCATGGCCGCTTCCGCCGCCCCGCGGTGGATTGCACTCCTGGTGATTGGCGCAGTTCAGAATCGACGAGTTCGCTTGCAGCTCACAACGCCACGGCTCACTCGAGTCGAAGCACTTGCCGGTGAGGAAGCAGCACTGCGCGCCAGCAGGGCATTGCTCGGCAACGCCGCACGACACCGTGAACGCACCACCGTCGAAGCCTGAAGAGACTCCGCAAGGTCCTCGGTTCACCGTGGTCACGCCTGCGACGCAGGCTTCTTGATCAGACGCGTAGGTTCGTCCGTCGCAGCCGCACACCTGGCACTGCGGAGTTCCCGGAGCGCCGCAGTAGCCGCAATTTCGCCGTGGCTGGCAGTGCCCGCTCAGCCCAACGCAGCGTCGCGCTTGCGGTCCGCCCGACGGCAAACGGAACTCATCGGGCGCGCAATACGAATCGCTCGCGCAGTCCGCGTTCGAGCCGCATGACGGCAGTTGGTTCGGCTCGGTAGGCGAAGGATTCGGACACGAGGTGGAACCCGGTGCGATGCACGCGCCAGTCGTCTGGCAACAGAGCTCACCTTCGGCGCAGCGCGTCCCACCGCAGATCACTGGAAAGACGGTGGTGCAGACGGTGCCCCAGCTGATCAAGTCGACGCAGACCTCGGAGCCTCCGGCGCCTCCACCGATGGGCCCGAGGGCAGGGCCGGAGCCGATGTTGTAAGGCTGGGTGAAGCAGGATGCCGCGAGGAGCAACAACCCGCCGCCCAGGAGCACCCGACGAATCACGGACAAGATCCTTCGTGCGCCACACGCGTTCCGCCGACGCGTGCCCAGCAATCATTCACATACGTGGTTCCGTCGCAGCCGCAGACCGTTCTCACCTGGCCGCCGCAGTTGCTGATTGATCCACGCGCGAGGCAACGGCCGGGGGAGGAGCCGCAGGTGTCTCCTCCGCAGAAGCCGTCGCTTCCTCCGCTGCCTCCGGTTCCTCCGCGGTTGCACTCCGAGTCAGTGGTGCAGTCGAGGATCGAGCCATCAGGCTGCAGCTCGCAACGCCACGGCTCCGAAGACGGGAAGCAGCGAGCCGTTCTGAAGCAGCACTGCGCCCCTGAAGGACATTGATCGTCGCGACCGCACGCGATGTCGGTGACCACGGGTGCGGCAGCTCCACACGGACCGTGGCGCGCGGACGGAGCTCCCGCCACGCACGCCGCCTGGATCGACTCGTAGGTCACGCCGTTGCATCCACAGACCTGGCATTGAGGATTGCCGGCGGGGCTGCAGTAGCCGCAGTTATCGATCGGGTGGCAGTGACCGCTGTTCGCGATGCAGCGACCTTCGTCGTCGGGTGCGCAGAACTCGAGAGGACCGCAATCTGTGTTCGAGCCGCAGGATCTCGCGTTGGGGACATAGGGATACGCCGTCGGCCGATTCGGGCACGCATTCGAGCCCGCGGCCACGCACGCGCCGGTGGTCTGACAACACGTCTCACCACTCGCGCACGTCTGGCCGCCGCACACGACGGGAGCGACCACTGCACAGACGGTCTGATTCAA
>CBIHPJ010000968.1:0-2632 GCA_966211295.1 uncultured Myxococcales bacterium
GGGCAGGTCATTCTTCCCGCCGAAGAGGCGACGCTGCTCGCGCTGCCCGCCGCGGAGTCGATCGTGGTGTACCTGCCCTTGCCCTTCCACGGCGGTTCGAGGTGGTCGGTCGCGACCTTCAGCAGCACCGACGCCCTGCGCAGCCGCGATCGCGCGCTGGTGACGAGCCTGGTGGTGGTCTCTGGAGTGCTCGCCGGGTTCTTCGCGCTGCTCGGCGTCTCCCTCACGGTGGTCTTCCGTCGAGATCGTGAACTCGCCGAGGCAAGGCGCCATGCGGCCGAGCTCAGTCAGGCCCGTGACCTCATTCAGAAGATCCTCGACCACGTGCCCACCGGGTTGATGGCGCTCACCGCGGACGCGAAGGTTGCGACGGTCAATCGCGTGCTGCGCATCGGCGCCGGCATCGTCGGCAAGAAGAGCTCGCTGCGCGAGTTCTTCTCGTTGGCTCCGCCGTTCCAGGTCGAGCGCGTGCTGGAGCTGGTGGCGCAAAGCCGGCGCGATGGGCGCGTGAAGAGCATGATGGCCCAGTCGTTGTTCGGCACGGAGGGCTCGTTCAGGCTCGCCGCCGTTCCTCTCGAACAGCCCGACGACGAGCTCGCTTCGCTGCTGGTGATCGACGACCTCAGCGCGATCCGCTCGTTGGAGGACCAGTTGGTGCGCGCCGAGAAGCTCTCCACCGTGGGGGTGCTCGCCGCCGGAATCGCTCACGAGATCGGCACTCCGCTCGGCATCGTGCGTGGCCGCGCCGAATACCTCGCAGGCAAGCTCGGCGCTGACAGCCCGCATCGCTCCGGGCTCGCCAGCATCATCGAGCAGATCGATCGGGTGAGCCGGGTGATTCGGCAGCTGCTCGACTTCTCGCGGGTACAGCCGGCGACCACCGCACTGGTCCGGCTGGAGAGCGTCTTCGAGAGCGTCGAACAACTGCTGAGCGTCGAGGCCGAGCGGCGCGAAGTCGGCCTCAGCGTTCGTCCGCCCGGAGTGTTGGTGGTGAAGGCCGACGCCGATCAGCTGCAGCAGGTGTTGATCAACCTCCTCCTCAACGGCTTCGACGCTTCCAAGCCCGGTCAGATGGTCCAGCTGTGGGCAGAACCCGGAGGGAGCACGGTGGAGCTCGTCGTTCAAGACACCGGGCACGGCATGAATGAAGACGAACAGCGGCGGATCTTCGACCCCTTCTGGACGACCAAGAAGCCGGGCCAGGGCACGGGTCTCGGGCTGGCGGTCGTCGCGCAAGTCGTTCGAAATCACGGCGGGCAGCTCAACGTGAGCAGCCAACCCGAGCTCGGCACCACGGTGCGGGTCAGCTGGCCGCTCAGCGGAGAGGAGCGCTCATGAGCGCGAGGAGATCGCACATCCTGGTGGTCGACGACCACGAGGAGATGACCCAGATGCTCGCCGAGCCCCTTCGCGACGAGGGCTACGAGGTCACCACGTGTGCGAGCGGGAAGGCAGCGCTGGAGCGCCTCTCCCTCAGTCCGCCCGACCTCGTGGTGTGCGATCTGCGAATGAAGGACGTGGACGGCTTCGACGTGCTCGAGGCCGCCAAGCGCTGCGAGCCCGCGGTGCCGGTCTTCATCATGACCGCGTTCGGCGCGGTGGAGTCGGCGGTCGAGGCCATCAAGCGCGGCGCGGCGCACTACTTCACCAAGCCCTTCGCGCTGGCCGAGGTGCTCGTCTTCGTGCGCCGTTCGCTCGAACAGGCCGCGGTGACCGCGGAGAATCGCACGCTGCGCACGCTGCATGGCGGCGGGACCGAGCTGGTGGGCAGCAGCCGCGCGCTGCGGACGCTCGAAGCACAGATGCAACGCGTCTCTCTGAGCAAGCTCCCCGTGCTCGTCCGCGGGGAAAGCGGGACGGGCAAGGAGCTCGTCGCCCGCGGGATTCACGCGCTGGGTCCGCTGCGAGATCGTCCCTTCGTGGCGGTGAACTGCAGCGCGGTGCCGGGCTCGCTTCTCGAGAGCGAGCTGTTCGGTCACGTGAAGGGCGCCTTCACGGGGGCGACGGGCCCTCGGCGCGGTCTCTTCGTGGAGGCCGACGGAGGCACGCTGTTCCTCGATGAGATCGGCGACATGGCGGTGGAGCTCCAGGCTCGGCTGCTGCGCGTGCTCCAGGACGGATTGGTGCGGCCGGTCGGTGCCGATCAATCGCGCCCGACGGATGTGCGAATCATCGCGGCCACGCACCAGGACCTGGAGGCGAACATCAAGAGCGGCGCCTTCCGTGCCGATCTCTTCTACCGACTCAACGTGGTGAGGGTCGACGTGCCCCCGCTCCGCGCCCGCCCCGATGACATTCCGTCGTTGGCGAAGCACTTCCTCGCGCGCGCGCGTCAGCGCTCGCCTCACCTGCAGGTGGTCGGCTTCGCTGACGACGCCCTCACCGTGCTCGAGCGCTTCTCGTGGCCGGGCAACGTGCGCGAGTTGGAGAGCGTGGTCGAGCGCCTGTGTCTCAACGCCACCGAGCCGTACATCTCTGCCACCGAGGTTCGTGCCGAGCTGCCCTCGTACGACGGCACGCAGTTGCTCAAGTCGGGCGCGTCAGCGCGGTGGACGCTCCGTCGCATCGAAGACGAATACATCGGCCTCGTGCTGGCCGAGTGTGGCGGCAACAAGAGCCGGGCCGCGGAGCT
>CBIHPJ010000969.1:0-2620 GCA_966211295.1 uncultured Myxococcales bacterium
CCACACCTGAGGGAACACGCTCGAAGAACCCACTTCAGCGAGCTGTGAGAGCAACGCTGCAGGCGGAGGCTTCGGAACGACCTGCACCACTTCCTGCGTCTCGATCCGCTTCCACGTGGGCGGCGGCTCACCGCGCACCTGCTTGCACGGATCTCGCTCGAACTTCGGAACGTCCGTCAGCTCGTACGTGCCCTGCGCGAGCTCACTCGTGCCCGACATGAAGAGCGCGACCATCAGGTGATTCGTGGGCGATTCCCAGCCGTTCACCGCGAGCTTCATGCGCGTCGTGCCGGGCGGAAGCTTCTCGCGGTGCTCACGGAAGATGTTCGCCGTGGCGTCGCTCGGCTGCTCGATCGGTCCCCGCAAGGTGCGGCGGAGCGCGTCGAGCGCATCGATCATGTCGCCCATCGGCGGAGTCTCCGCGAAGAAATGAAGGCCCTGCAGCTCGGCGTCACGCTCCACCTGCTCGGGAGGAACCTTGCGCAGCAACTCCTTCGCAGCGTCCGAAGCACCGAGCGCAAGCTGACAGCGCACCTGCTCGAGCGTCTCGCTCTCGCCCGCCTCGGGAAATTTCGCCGCAGCCTGAAAAGTCGTCAGCGCCGAGGCGGCATCGCCCGAAGCGCGCTGCGCGAGACCGCGCTGGATCAACGAGAAGTAGCCGCTCTGTCCTTCCACCGCGGAGAGCGCCTTCTTGAAGAGCCCCAGGCGCCGATAGAGCCCCGACGCGGAGAAGCGGAGATTCTCGCTCGTGGAAGATCCGTCGAGCGCGGCATCAGCGAGCGCCTCGTAACCGGAGAGCAGCTCTCGCTCTCCTGCATAGAGACGATGAAGCCCGATGGTGCCCTCGCCCACCTTCATCAACAACCGCGTCACTTGATCGAACGTCTCAGCCTTGAGCTGCGTACCGGCGGTGCGCGCGGTGACGATCCACGCGGCGAGCAGGGTCTCGAAGCGCATTCCCGGGAAGACCTCGGTGAGCTGCGCGAGCAACACCACCGCTTCATCCACTCGGCCCACGCGACGCAGCGCGAACGCCTCCAGCACACCCGCACCGAGGAACTCGTTCTTCGGCAGCAGCTCGAGGATCGGATACTTCGCGGCGATCGCTTCCACGCGCGCGTGCACCTGCTCCTGATTCGGAGCGAGGGCGAGCGCTCCACCGAGATGCGTGAGCGCGTGCGGGACGTCGCCGACGGCGAGCGCCTGATCGACGAGCTCGAGTTCCTTCGACCAGTCTTGCGTTGGCGCTGACATGCCTTCTGTTCTGGCGGACCCCGGTTCGGCGTACAAGGAAAGCCGATGGCTCTGCTCGAGACGCTGGATTCCGTGCCGTGGGGCGAGCTCTTCCAACAGGACTATCCGACGAGACCCGGCACCTACGTTCCCAAGGTGCTGCGCAGGCTCGCGGAGGGCGGCCCCAACAGCACCATCTCGTACGAGGTGAACGCGATCGGAGCGGATGGAAAGCCCACCGAGGTGCGCGTGGCACGCCCGGTCGCGAACGAGCTCACCGAGTTGATGCGCGTCTCGGCGATCACTTCGCGCGTCGTGCCGTTCATGGTCGAGCTAGCGTCTTCTGACCTCGAGTTCGCCACACGACGAGCGTGCGTGCGTTGGCTGCAGTCGTTCTTCAAGTACTGCAGCATTGGGTACGTCACCGCGACGTACGACGTTGACCTCCCCGAGCGCGACGCCGCGTATCTCGAGTCACTCCCGCTTCAGCCACAACTCTTCACGGGCGTGCGGTTCGGCAGCACTGACGATCCAGCGCCGGGCGTGGCGGAGGCACTCGAGCTCACGCGCGAGCGCCTCGGCGAGTACGGCGGCATCTGGGAGCTGCAGCGTCTGTTCTCGCATTGCTGGCAGCGCGACATTCATCGCGCGATCTCGAAGGGACTCGAGCAGGTGCTCAGTGGACTCGACGCGGGCGATCAAGCGCTCTCGTTGGAGATCATCGCGCTCGCCTCGTGGCTCCCTGAGCAACGCGCGATCAGCGTCCCTCGTTTGGAGAAGGTGATGCAGTCGAACGATCGCCTGGTGAGTGGCGCAGCGTTGCTCGCGCTGGCCCGACTGGGTCACGACGTGACGAACGCGATCCTCGTGATGAGCGACGAGTTCGAGAGCAAAGGAGAGCGCGGACTGCCGGCGATCTACCTCGCGTGCGCGGACGTGTTGGCGACGAAGGGAAACGCGGGACCGAAATCGCGCCGAGCGCTGATGAAGGTCGCACCCGACGTGGCGCGCCTGCCGGATCCGTTCAGCACCACGGTCGCGGAGTTGGTGAAGTTGGTCTCGGCGAAGTTGGTGTGGGCGAAGAAGTGACCATGCGCGCGATCGTCTACGACCGGTACGGGGCACCCGAAGTGCTGCAGGTGCGAGAGATCGCTTCGCCAGTGCCGCGCGCAGTGGGACAGGCGCACATCGAGACCAAGCGAGCTCGCGGTAAGGTCGTCGTCCGAATCTCATGACCGCGGGTCCCTTCTCAGAAGCGATGGCAGCACGAACGGATGTCCAGCTGCTGGAAGTCCTCCACGCAACTGAGGGCACGTGGCGAGAGGAAGCGCTCAGCGCCGCGCGCGCAGAGCTCACCAAACGTGGATTGCCGGTACCGACGCGCGAA
>CBIHPJ010000970.1:0-2608 GCA_966211295.1 uncultured Myxococcales bacterium
TCTTCTTCCGCGCGGCAGCGAGCGCCATCTCGTCGGTCGCGTTCGAAGGCGCCTCGGAGTCGCACAGCTGCGCAGTCACGCGAATGTGCACGGAGTCGTACGACTCGTTCTGCTCGAGGCCGATGATCTGCAGATCGAGCACCTGCGGATCGGCGATCGCGTCGCGCACGCCGAGCAGGTCCATCAGCTTCAACTGCGTCACCAACCGTTGGAAGGTCGCGTCAGACAGATACTTCCGCACCGGCTCGAGGTTCCGCTTGAACCACGCGTCCTGCAGTTCGAGGAACTGGCCCTTGGTGCGATCGAAGAACTTCATCAGATCGAACTGCGGATCCTTCGCCTTGAGCGCCGCGACCCAGCCATCCACCGCGGCCGCGCTCACGTGCGTGCGCCGCTCGGTTTCGGCCTTGTCGATCGCCTTGCGGGTAGAGGTGTCGCCATCCTGCGCGCGCTTCCAGACCACGAAGCCGATCACCACGATGATGGTGACGGGAATTCCGACGGTCGGGTGCCGGAGGATCAGCCACACCAGGATCTCGACGATCGCGCCGCCGTCACCACCACCACCCGAGTCAGAGCTCGAGTTGCCCGAGTCGAAGCTCTCGCCGCCGCCGATGCGGGCCAGCGCAGCAGTCGCAAACAGCGCGACGAAGGGGAGGACGAAACGGGGGAGTCGGGCTATCCAACGAGTCAGCATGAGTGGCGCCAAACTAAGCGAAATGGAGTGAAACCAATGCCCGAATTCATCATCAGTTCGCACGGCCCATTCGAGCAGTGGACCATCAACGGAGAGGCCCGCCGCAACGCGCTTTCACGCGCGATGGTGACCGAGCTCGCAGTGAACGTGGAGCGCGTCTCCAGGGATCGCGCGGTGCGGGTCGTCGTGCTCACCGGAGCAGGCGACAAGGCGTTCTGCGCGGGAGCAGATCTCAAGGAGCGCGCCACCATGCGGCCCCTCGAAGTCGCCGATTTTCTCGAGACCATGCGGAAGACCTTTCGTTCGCTCGAACGGTCCGACTGCGTGTTCATTGCGTTCATCAATGGCGCGGCGTTCGGGGGCGGCACTGAGCTCTCGTTGTGCTGCGACCTTCGCGTGATCGCATCCACCGCAGAGATGGGCCTCACCGAGGTCAAGCTGGGCATCATTCCGGGAGCTGGCGGAACGCAGCGGCTCCCTCGGCTGGTAGGGAAGGGGATCGCCAAGGAGCTGATCCTCACCGGTCGCCGGGTGCCCGCGAGTGAAGCGGTGTCGCTCGGGCTCGCGAACAGCGTGGGCACCATCGACGATGCCCTGAAGCTCGCGAAGACCATCTGCGAGAACGCTCCGATCGCGGTCGCTGCCGCGAAGCACGCGATCGATGAAGGCGTTCACCTCGAGCTCGACGCCGCGCTCTTGCTCGAGCAGGAGAAGTACCAGCTCACGATGGGCACCGAAGATCGTCTCGAAGGCCTCAAGGCGTTCGCGGAGAAGCGGCCGCCGGTCTACCGGGGAAAATGAAAGAGCTCTCGTGGGGTTCGCACAGCCGAACCGTCCCCGCACCGCCACGCGGCGAGCTGCCCGTGGTGCGTGAAGAGAGCTTCGATCGGCACCGCGAAGTGCACGTCAATTGGCTCGCGTTCTACCGAAGCCTCCCTCCGCCGTTTCAGCGCGTGCTGGAGGTCGAGACGGAAGAGAGCGGCGTGAAGGTCTCCCTTGCGCGCTTCATCGGCGTGGACGGCCGTGACGTGGTGCACGCCCTCGGTTCGACCGGCCGGGTGCTGCCACTCGAGGTGTGGCTTTCGCTCGCGCTGAGCTGGGGTGAAGCGATCCTGAAAGTTCCGCACGGCAACGATGGGTGGAAGACGCCGGCCGATCTCGCGCAGCTCGGCATCGACGTGCGCGGAGAGTTGGTGCTCACCTTCGATGAGCCCAATCACGTCGTGGGCCGAGCGTGGATCGATCCGGACAGCCTCACGTTGACGGGTGGCTATCGAAGAATTCCCGAGTCGATCTCTCCCGAAGCGGTGCGCGGACTGCCGCTCACCGAGGGCTCTCGCGTGTACTCGCTGGGGATCGCGTTGCTCGGTCTGCTCGAGGGCCAGAAACAATTCGCGGAGCACGAGTCGATGCTCGCCATGGTCTCCGCGATCGCGTTGCAGGGGCTACGGTGGGGCACGCCGCGACATCCCGACGTGAGCCCCGAGCTCGAAGCGGTGATGCGCCGCGCGACCGCGAGAGACCTCGCCGAGCGGACGCCTTCACTCCCTGAGTTCCTCGCTGATCTGAAGGAGGCCGCGGCCGTCGAGCCTGCGAATGAACGACGGATGATCGATGTTCTCCTGGGAGTCAGTCCGCGAATGCAGACGTGCCTCGATGAGCTGAAGCCAGAGATGTTGCCGGAGTCGTGGAACAACGGCGGCGTGCAGGTGCTGCAGGATCGGTTACTGGAGCGACTCGTGCCGTTGACTGCGCTGCCCCTCGCGCGGCGATAGTGGCCCCTCTCCCCGACCCTCTCCCCGCTGTCGCACTGAGCATTCATCGCAATCGGCCGCTCTTACGTAGCGAGGGGAGTATCTGGACGATTGGGCCGATCCGCAGAAGGCCGCGACCGATGACGGTCGCGCCTGG
>CBIHPJ010000971.1:0-2603 GCA_966211295.1 uncultured Myxococcales bacterium
CCTTCACCCGATTGATGATCCCGGGAAGGAGCAGCGGCATCACCAGCAGCACCAACACGTTGCTCAGCTGCTCGCCGCTCATCGCAGCACTCCGACGAGCGCGAGGCCGATCACGAGAAGTGCGAGGAGCCCGGCGGCGAAGGCAAAGCGAGGTTGCGCGGGAATCTTCTCGGTGGCGTTGGAGACGAACTCCTCACCCTGACCGAGCACCTCGAACATCCGCCGTTCCACGGGGTCGGCGTGGTGCGTCGCCAGCGCAGTGGGGTGTTGGGGAAAGAGCTCTTCGGGCGGCTTTCCACGCCGGAGCGCCGGGAGGAACGCGTCGAAGATGCGCGCGAAGTGCTCGGCGAACGAACTGCCGCCGTACTGCATGCGCGTGTTGCCGGCCGTGTAGCCACAGGCCCACGTCGGCGTGAGCCTCGCCGCGCGGCCTGCCCACCAGACCCAGAGGCCAGCAATGAGAACCGTGAGCGCGAGCCCGCGGCTCAGCCAGAGCGCGGGAGCCAATGCGGTCAGCGCGAGACCTGCGGAGGCGCCCAGCTCCAATGGCCGCAGCGCCCCGTCCATCAAGCTCAGCGCGAGAGCGGGCGCCAGCCCCACCAGCAGCACGCCGCCCGCGTGGAGCACCATCGGCAGCAGCATCAGCGCCGGTGGATCGTCGTGCGCGGGGATCTTCGGCGCTCGCGGCCTCCCGAGGAAGACCACTCCGAAGGCGCGCACCATCGACAGTGCGCTCACGGCGCCGACGAAGCCCAGGCCCGCCGCGGCTGCGGTGAGAACCACGTTCTGCTCCGGGGACGGCGCCGCGCCCGAGAGCAGCCCCGAGAAGATGATGAGCTCGCTGACGAAGCCGTTGAGTGGCGGGAGCGCCGCGATCGCGAGCGCACCGATCAGGAACAACAGGGCCGTGCGAGGCAGACGCTTCGCCAACCCGCCGAGGCGCTCGAGATCGAGCGTGTGCGTGGCCTGCAACACTGCGCCGGCCGCGTAGAAGAGCAGGCACTTGAACAGCGCGTGATTGAACAGATGAAGCAGACCTCCGGCAAACCCGATCACGGCGAGTGAGGGCAGGCCCCAGGCCCAACCGAGGTAACCGACGCCCCAACCGATGGCGACGATCCCGACGTTCTCGGTGGAGGAGTAGCCGAGCAGCCGCCGCAGATCGCGCTGCGTCGCGGTGGAAAGCACTCCGAACAACGCAGAGAGCCCGCCGAAAGCGAGCACCGTCCACCCCATCCACTCCTCGGGTTTGCCCATCAACGAGGTGAAGCGCAGAAAGCCGAACAACCCCGCCTTGTGGACGACGCCCGACATCAAGGCCGAGACGTGGGCGGGCGCGGCGGCCTCGGCGCGCGGCACCCAGGTGTGAAAGGGGAAGAAGCCCGACTTGAGGGCGAAGGCCACCCCGAGCAGGAGGAAGATCGCGGAGCGCATCGAGCTCGGCTGCGAGAGAAAGGCGCCGAACGCGGAGAACTCCATCGAGCCCGTGGCGCTGTGCAGCAGCATGAACGCCGCCACCAACACGAAGAGGCCCGCCTGGGTGGACACGATGTAGTTGAAGCCGGCGAAGCGAATCTTCTGGTTGCGGTAGTCCCAAATGACGAGGAGCCACGCTGCGACCGCGGCGATCTCCCAGCCGAGCAAGAACACCAGCGCGTTCTCGACCGAGCAGATGATCACGAACGAGAGCGAGATGACCGTGAGCAGCGCGAAGTGAGGCCCGCCCCGCCGCCCCTGCTCGAGCTGCGCGCGCAGGGAGCCGGTGGCGTAGACGGTGCCCAGCAGGTTCATGGGCAGCGCCCACGCCAGGAAGAAGGCGCTCAACCCATCGACCCGAAGCGACACCTGCTCGATGGGGGGCGGCCAGCTCCACGCGAGGACCATCGGTGGGCTGCCGCTGAGGAGGGGAGCGATGGCCGCGAGGGCGAGCGCGGTGCCCAACGCCTGGCTGAAGATGGCGGTGAGCGCGCTGAGCCGGTTGTTCCTCAGTGCGACGGCGAGCGCAGCGCCGAGCAAGAGCACCACGAAGCTCGCGAGGAACAGGGTCACGGTGAGGTCCACCTCGGAGCGGTCGGCCGCACGGACGTCACGCGCTCCCCTGAACGTGCCGCTGGATGTGATTGCGAATGACGTCGACGAGCTGCCAGGCGAGCACGGGCCGCGCGAGCAACATCACGTTCTCGCCCCGCACCGCAGTGGGGCCGCTGAAGTCCGCGGGCGTGGCGCTGAGGATGATGACCAACCGCTGCGGCGCAGCCTTCGAGACGTCCCGCAGCCAGCTGGCGATCTGCGCGGGAGTGAAGGACTCCGCGAAGACCACGATCGCGTGCTTGATCCCTCCCAGGCGTGGGGCGGCGAGCAGCGTGTCCCACTGGCGGACGCCGAAGCCACGCTCGGAGAAGTAGTGCGGCAGCCGCGCCATCTCGGGCTCCTGCGCTCCGATGAGACCGACGCTGCTCTCGCTGATCCCCCAACCCATCTCAGCCCTCCCCTGCGGCGAGCCGCGCGGCGAGGCTGTGGCTCCTCAGTCGAAGGTCGGAGTCGCGCACCATCGCCGCCAGCCCGCTCGCGGTGATGACGTGTTCGTTGACCTCGATGTGCGC
>CBIHPJ010000972.1:0-2602 GCA_966211295.1 uncultured Myxococcales bacterium
TCATGCGCGGCAGCTCGATGGGCTTCTGACGCGCTGCGCAGCCAGAAAGAGCGAGAAGAATCACGCCGAGAAGCGCACGGCCGAGCATGTGCGCTCCCTACCTCAGACGACCATTCGTGGGGTCGACGGAAGGGGCCTCAGGAAGTAAGGCGGGCGCCTATGAGCCAGCCCTGGTCGTACAAGGACTTCGTCAAAGACGCCCTGACCCGCGTCCCCGAGATCTCGTGTGAAGAGGCCTCGAAGACTGCACCAGTGCTGCTCGACGTGCGCGAGACCGACGAGATCGGCTCCGGCACCTTGAATGGAGCGGTGTTGCTCCCGCGCGGCCTCGTCGAGAAGCACGTGCACGAGCACATCGCCGATCGCTCGACGCCGGTCGTCGTGTACTGCTCCACGGGCAATCGCTCCGCGCTCGTCGCCGACGCGATGATGAAGATGGGTTACTCGCAGGTGAAGAACCTCGCGGGCGGCATCGAGCGTTGGCGTCACCTCGGTTTGCCTGTCGCTGGCACCGGCGCGGTCTGCCGCATTCCCGGCGCGAAGCTCGACTGGCACGCGGTGCGCGAGGAGTTCGCGATCGTCAGCCGTCGCGTCCCCGTGCTCGGCTCGGGCGAGCGACCGCTGGTGTACATGGATCACGCGGCCAGCACGCACGCGCCCGCGTCGGTGCTCAACGCGTACACCGAGTTCGTCGCGCGCGAGTACGCCAACATCCACCGCGCGAATCACCACCTCTCGCGCAAGGCCACCGAGCGCTTCGACGAGTGCTACTACGTGGTCGCGGACTACATCGGGGCCGAGCTGAAGCGCGGCGCGGTGTGCTTCACCAACAACACCACGCAGGCGATCGATCTCGCCAGCCACATCATGGCGGAGCACCACGGCAAGGTGCTCACCACCGAGCTCGAGCATCACAGCAACGAGCTGCCTCATCGCAGCCGCGGCTCGGTGTTGCGCGCGCGCGTCGACGAGCACGGCATGCTCGATCTGAATCACGTCGAGGATCTGCTGCGGAACAACGAGGTGAAGCTGGTCGCGGTCACCGCGGGCTCGAACGTCACGGGCTTCATGCCTGACATCGGGAAGATCGCGCGCATGGCGCACGAGCAGGGCGCGCTGATCCTCGTCGATTGTGCGCAGGCGCTCGCGCGCATGCCGATCGACGTGAAGCCGTTCGATCACCCCGAGCACATCGACTTCCTCGCGGGCGCCGGTCACAAGGCCTACGCGCCGTTCGGAGCGGGCTTCCTGTACGGCCCGCGCGCGCTGATGAACGAGGCGCCTCCGTACATCGCGGGCGGCGGCACGGCGTCGCAGGTCACTCCGCGCAGCGCGGAGTATCTGCCCGCGCCTGACCGTCATCACGGCGGCACGCCGAACATCGCGGGCGTGGTGGGCATGGCGAAGGCGCTCCAGTTCCTGCAATCGATCGGGTTGCCTGAGATTCGTGCGCACGAAGTGAAGCTGATGAAGCGGCTGCTCACGGGCATGGAGAAGCTCGATGGCGTGAAGGTCTACGGACCTGCCGACGCGGAGAAGCGGCTCGGCGTGGCGGCGTTCAACGTCGAGGGCGTCTCCGATCTCCTCACTGCGGCGGTGCTCTCTGAAGAAGGTGCGATCGCGGTGCGCAACGGTCGCTTCTGCGCGCACGTGTACGTCGATCGTCTGCTCGGTCGCGGCACTACGGTCGGTGGTCCGACGGGCGCGGTGCGCTGCAGCGTCGGCCTCTACAACGACGAGAGCGATGTCGATCGTCTGCTCGAGTTCGTGGAACGCGTGCGCGATCGCAAGTGGAAGGGTCAGTACAAGGTGAAGGGCGACACGGTGAGCGCCGAGTTCGCCGGCCGTTGCGCGGATCGGTGGATGGAGGCCTCGCACCACGAGCCCGACGTCACTCCTCAGACCGGTGCGCGCGAGTTTGGGTACGACTTCGAGGTGCTCAACTCGAACGAGCCGTGCCGCAGCTATCTGATCGCGGATCCGGCCACGCACGAGGCGATCCTCGTGGACCCGGTGCGGCACCACGTCGACCACTACATGGACTTGATCACCGAGCGGCGCTTGAAGCTCAAGTACACGGTCGAGACGCACACCCATGCGGATCATTTGTCGGGCTCGGTGCGGCTCAAGGATCTGACGGGCGCGAAGATGTTGATGCACGCGAACTCGCCGGCGCCCTGTGTGGATCAGCCGCTGAGCGATGGTGACTCGATCAAGATCGGGTCGTTGGCGATTGGCGTGGTGGCGACTCCGGGTCACACGCACGACGCGGTGTGTTTGGTGTTGCCGGGTCGTGTGCTCACGGGCGACACGCTGCTCATCGGCGGAGTGGGGCGGACCGACCTTCCGACCGGGAGCTCGCTGACGCTGTTCGACAGCTTGCAGAAGTTGATCGCGGCGTTGCCCGACGACACGCTGGTGTTCCCGGCGCACGATTACGAGGGACGGCAGGCGACCACGCTGGGCCGCGAGAAGAAGCAGAACCCCCGGCTGCAGCCGAAGAGCGCTGCTGAGTTCGCTGCGGCGCTCGACGCGGGCCAGGCGGGCATGCCTCCGCCGTCGAACATGCGCGAGGCGATCAACACGAACCTGAAGTGCCTCT
>CBIHPJ010000973.1:0-2599 GCA_966211295.1 uncultured Myxococcales bacterium
TCGCTGGCCCGCCGAAAGCAGTCACTGAACTCGCGGCCACCGTCGATGGCGCCAAGCGTACCGATGGAAAGAAGGAGTGCTCGTTCACCGTCGAGAAACCCGACTGCTCGATGGCGGTGAAGATCTCCTGCTCGACGTCGATGATGAAGTACTCGTACACGATGACGCTGCCGCTCTCGAAGCTCGACCCGAAGAAGTCGGTGTACCAGGCGAACGCGGGCGGCTTCTCCGGATCGCACGGCGTGGAGGTCACCGCGACCAGTGCGGTGATCGAGACCGTGACCGATGAGGGACAGAAGACCAGCGGTGATGTGGTGGTGCTCGCGTTTGGTACTGCTCCTGAAGATGAGAAGCGCGCGAAGAAATTCGTGGCGACGCTCGCGGCCGCGAAGAAGGCCTGCAAGTAGGCGCTCGCCCCTCTCCCGCCGCTTCGCGGGCGACCTCTCCCCGCTGCGCAGGGAGAGGTTAGGGAAGACGGAAGACCGGGTTCATCACGGAGTCGTTCATCACCGCCGGCCCGTGACAGTCGTTACAGGTCTGACCGCTCTTCCCGTACATCTCACCGAGCGGCGGCCCCAACCCCCGCCACTTGATGTTCACCGTGGTCGGCGTGTCGTTGAAGAGCTCGAACCACTCCCAGCCCCGGGCGCCCTTCGCGTTGTAGCCCGCGCCCCGCTTCACCATCGCGAACGTCGTGAAGGGGAGCTCCTTCACGATGATGGTGCCCAGGGGCCACTCGGTCGTGCCGAGCTCTGGCCGCTGATTCAAGTAGACCGTGCGCACTCCCGCGGTGTGCACGCCCTCGTCGATCACCCCGCCGTCGAAGCTCGCTGACTCCCACGTCTTGTAGGGCGCGAAGTCTCGCTGCAGCGCGATGAATCCACTCGAAGGAGAAGACTGCTCCGGAGCTCCGCACGCGCAGAGCAGCAGCAACAACGAGTACCGAGGCATGTTCATTGAGGCAGCGCGGGAATGCCGAGCACGTCGGCGGCCTTCGTCATCTTCGCTACCACCGCCTCGCCCGTGGTCTTCGTCTCGTTCTCGACCAGGGTGTAGAGCTTGCCGAACGGAGTCTCGCGATCAGCCGCGCTCGGATTCACCGAGCTCCACGTCGACGGAGGCGTCGGCAGCGAATCACCCTGCACCGCATCGAACCCCGCCTTCACCCGCGCGAGCCCCGCGACGATGTCCTTGTCGAGCTGCGTCTCACCCTTCGCCTGCAGCCACGGCCGGAACGACTCGTAGGTGGCCGTCGCGCCCTCGAGATTCGCGCGCATGTCCGCGAGCGTGTGCTTCGCGTAGCGCGACTCCTCTTCACCGGTGGCCGCGAAGGTCGTCTTCTCGAACTGCTCTTCCATCGAGCCGATCACGCCGCGGAATGCCGACGCGGTGTCGAGCGCGAGCGGCTGGTACTGCGTCTTCAGCGAGCCCACGTCGGCGACCAGCTTCGAGCAGAGCTTCTCCTTGAAGTCGCGCGCCTGCGCTTCATTCGCAGGGAAGGCAGCCGCGACGAACTTGCTGCCCAGGCCTTCTTCGAAGGTGCGCACCTCGGCGGTGATCTGATCAGAGAACAGAATCCGCTCGATGCCGTGGATCCCCGTCACCACTTCGTCGTCGAACAAGTTCGAGTCGGTCGCGTTCTCGAGGAAGCCGTCGTAGCGCTGGTCAGTCGACTCATCGAGCTCAGGGAAGAGCACCGCGATCGATCCCTCGACGCGCTCGTACGCGACGCGCGCCTTCTTCCACTCCGCGCGCATCGAGGTGACAGCCGCCGCGTGACTGGTCGCATTCCATCCATTCGCCGCAGGAGCAGGTGCCGCCGCGCACAACGCCGTCGACGCGGTCACCAACGCCTCGATGTTGGTGTCGACGTACTTCTTGGTGTCGGTGAGGGCGATCTGATCAGGCGGCGCGCAGGCAGAGAGAAAGACGAGAGGAACGAGAAGTGAACGCACGTGAAGGACTCCGGTGATTAGAGGGAAGAAACGAAAGCGAGCAGCGACGCGCGATCGGCAGCGCTGAGTGAGTCGAAGGCCTGCACAGACGCGGTGGCCTCGCCGCCGTGGAGACGAATCGCCTTCTCCAGATCGTCGGTGCGGCCGTCGTGCAGAAACGCAGTGAGGAAACGAATCCCGATGAGCGGCGCGGTTCTCCACTCGGAGGGACCCGCTTCACCGTCGGTGATTCCGTCGGCGAGCTCAGCGCCCATGTCATGGAGCAGCAGATCGCTGAACACCGGCGCGTCCGCATCGGCGAGCTGCGGAATCGGATAATCGGCGCGCGTGCGGAGCGACGGCACGTGACACGTCGCACACCCCGCGGCTTCGAACTGCGCGCGGCCCGCCGTCTCCTTGCGAACCGGAATCGCGATCAACCGCACGTAGTCACCGAGCGCGTTCATCACCTCGAGTGACACATCGATGCCAACGCGCGCGTCATCCATCACGCCTTCTGCATTCGGTACCTCGTGAGGACGCAGCGGAGAAGTGAGCCCCATGTCTCCCTGCAGCGCATCGGCCGCGAAGTCATCGAGCGTGGGCTGACGCGCCTTCAGACCGAAGCGGCCGATCACCAGGTCGCCAGGCTGATGCTGATGGAA
>CBIHPJ010000974.1:0-2595 GCA_966211295.1 uncultured Myxococcales bacterium
CGGCCGCGAGGTAAAGCAGCGATTCTGGGGTGTCAAGCCGACAGAAAGCCCCAGCTCCGTGGAGCGCGCTCAGCTCGCCTTGTCGAGAGGCGCCTGCGCCTCCGGGCTTTCGTCGTCCCCCGACAACTTCTCGATGAGCGTGGTGGCGCCGGTCTCGTCGCCTTCGGGATCGGGCGAGAGTCGCTGCTGCTTGTAGATCTTGAACTTGAGGGTCACCAGGTAGGTGACACCACACGCGAGGATCGCGGGCGGTCCGTAGGCCTTGCCGAACACCTCGAAGACCAGCGCGATCGCGGCGAGCGGTACTCCGACCAGTGAGCTGCCAATTCCAACCACCGCGAAGAGTGCAGGATCGAGATCCGCGAGCCCGGTGAAGTTGATCAGCCGCGCCACCAGCGCGCCCGCGATGCCGCCCACGTACATGGTGGGGAAGAGCAAGCCGCAGGAGCCACCGCCGCCCAACGTGAGCGCGGTGGCTGCGACCTTGCCGAGCACGAGAAGTCCGAGCAGCCACCACGCGCCCAGCTCGGGCGAGTCGTTGAGCACCATGCGAATGGTCTCTTCACCCGTGCCGAGAATGTGGCTGAAGCGGAGCGAGGTCGCCGACCACAATCCCACCGCGACGAGGGCGGCAGCGACGGCGGTGACGGGGGCATGCCACGCGCCGCGCATCTTCTGAACGAGCTGCTGCAGCTGACTCATCGCCAGGCCAAAGCCGAGCGCGACGGGCACCGAGACCGCGACGGCCACCAACGCCGAGGCGACGTACTCTGGCAACGAGTAGACCGGCGAGTGAGAAGGCGCAGTGAAGAGCGGCTCGTAGCCGTGGAGCTGCGTATTGAGCCAGAAGGCGATCACCCCGGCCCACAGGGCCCACGCGAGCTTGCGGTAGATGATGCGATCTCCGTACGCGATCTCGGTGGCGAAGAGCGCCGCGGTGAACGGCGCGCCGAGCAAGGTGGCGACCGCGGCTGCGATGCCGACGAGCTGGTAGGTGCGCAGCTCGTACTCCGAGCGAACGCGGAGCACGCGCGAGAAGCCCGAGGCGAGCGACTCGCTGATCAACACGGTGGGGGCTTCGAGTCCGCCCGAGCCGCCGCCTCCCAGCGTGAGCACGGTGGCCACGAACTTCCGCGCGGCGAGCGCGAAGGCGGGGCGCGAGTAGCGCGGCTGGGGATCGTCGCCCGCGTGATCGTAGGTGACGTGGTAGTTCGCGAGCGCGAGGTCGACGCCGTCGCCCATGGTGTCGCGCCACGCTTCGCGACGGAGGATGAGGGCGCGGAGCAGCCCACCGCCCAGCGCAACCACGAGCAACGTGACGATGCCCAGGGTGCCGCCCTCTTCGCTGGCGTCGAAGAGCGCGTGCAGCGCGAGGTGAACCAATTCGCGGAGCAACGTGCACGTGCCCCAGACGAGCACCGAGAGCACGGCGACCAACAGGGCGAGACGCGCGATGTCGTCCCAGCTGTCGTGCAGCGCCTTGCCTTCGTGGTCGAGCCGCTTGAAGTGAGTCTGGGCCATGGTCGCGTGGCGTTAAGCGGAGCAAGGCTTGGGGCTCTTTGATGGGCGTCAAAGTTCGGTCGGATCCCGGGGTGCGCGTTCGGCGTGTTCAGCGCTACAGCGCGCTCGGTGCGATCGCTGCTGCTCATCGTTTTGGTCTCCGGTGCCGCGTGGGGTTTCGAGTTGGAGCGGCTCACGCTCAACTCAGGCGCCCGGGAAACGTGGCTCGCGCAGACCGGTGACGGCCTCGAGCCGATGCGGATGCGCGTGTCGCTGCTCGGTCACTACGAGCACCGCCCGCTGGTGCTCACGGCTGATGGGGTCGACGTGGGCGCGGCGGTGTCGAGCCGATGGACGATGCACCTCATCGGCGCGTTCGGAATTCACAAGTTCATCGAGGTGGGGCTCCAGCTGCCGGTGGTGCTCACGCAGCGTGGAGATGATCTCTCGGCGTATTCGTTTCTGTGGGTGACCCCAACGGCGATGGGCGCCCCGTGGCTCTCGGTGCGGAGCACGTTCCTGAGACAAAGCGAGGGTATGCCAATGGACTTGGCGCTCTCGCTTCACCTCTCGTTTCCGCTCGGCTTGGCGAGCGCGCTCACGCTGGATCCTGGCGCGGGCTTCGCGTTCGCGCCGCGACTGGGGCTCGGTCGTTCGTTCGGCGTGATTCGCGTTGGTGCAGAGCTCGGCGCGTTGATTCGCGGCACTGAGACGCTGAGCCCGACGAATCCTTCGCCGACCGATGAAGTGGGCTCGCAGTTCTCAGGCGCGCTCGTGTTGTCGACGCACGGGCTGCCGATTCACGCCGAGCTCGCGGGGCGCGTGAGTGTTCCGTTCACGAGCACGGGCGTGTCCGTCGAGGTGCTTGCGGCGCTTCGCTACACGTTCTTGAAGCAGTTCGAGCTGTCGCTGCTCGGTGGGCCGGGCATCGGCAAGGCGCCGGGCACTCCGGCGTTCCGCGTGTTGTTCGGCTTCAGCTGGACGCCGAACTTCTCGGCTCCAGCGACGCAAACGAACTGAGAGAGGGACGCGAAGTACGCCCCTCTCCCCTGCCCCTCTCCCCGCTTCGCAGGGAGAGGGAGACACTCAGGCCTT
>CBIHPJ010000975.1:0-2591 GCA_966211295.1 uncultured Myxococcales bacterium
CGCGAAGGTGCGCCGACGGCTGATTTCTCGCTCTAACTCCGAAGACATGACGGGCCGCCTTACTCTGGAAAGGCCGCACTCGTTGAGCCTTTTGAACTGCCCGTGCGTATGGTCGCGGCCCCCATGCACGCACTCCTCCTTACGCTGCTCGTGGCCACCCCTGACGCGGGCGTGCCGACCCCGCCCGTCCTTCCTGAGTTCCGCCGCCTCGCCCTGAACTTCGAGCCGATGCTCGAGTCGACCTGGGTGAAAGAGTGGCTCAAGGGCGTCAACGACCTGAAGCCCGTGACGACCACCGCGTGGTTCTGCACCAAGGACAAGCAGAGCTGCGTTCAGAAAGATCCGAAGAAGCCCGACTACGCCGCGCGGGTGGTGGACGACGAGTACGTCTACGCGCGCATCACCGATCCCCTCGGCTACGGCCGGCCCTTCGACGTGCTCGCCGCCGCGGGCTTCGAGCCGAAGGGGAAGAAGGTGCTCGACTTCGGCTACGGGAACATCGGGCAGCTGCTGATGCTCTCGAGGCTCGGCGCCGAGGTGCACGGCGTGGAGATCGACTCGCTCATTCCGCTCGTCACCAAGTCGGTGATTGGGAAAGTGAAGCTGCACCACGGCTTCTTCGCGAGCGACGCGAAGTTGGTGAAGGAGCTGGGCACTGGTTTCGATCTCTTCATCTCGAAGAACACGCTCAAGCGCGGCTACGTGAAGCCCGCAGAGCCGCCCGGTGCGAAGGGACAGATCGATCTCGGCCTCGAAGATCAGAAGCTGCTCGAGCTCGTGTTCTCGATGCTGAAGCCGGGCGGGTACTTCTACATCTACAACCTCGCCCCCGCGCAGGAGCAGCCGTACAAGCCCATGGCCGACGGCCGCTGCCCGTGGTCGCAGGAGCTGCTGAAGGCCGCGGGCTTCGAGGTGATCGCGTACGACGTCGACGACTCCACGAAGGCGCGCCAGATGGGCCACCTGCTCGAGTGGGATTCCGACGGCAGCGATCTGCAGAAGACGATCTTCGCGACGTACACGCTCGTGCGAAGACCAGCACACTGAGAACGTTCGGGTGATGGGGAGCTGATTCAACCGAGCGAATCCGTGTAGAAAACGAGCATGGGTGCGTCGCAGGTCCCTCGCGCGGCGATCGCGATCATTTCGCTGGGACTCGGAGTGTCCTGCAAGAGCCCGCCTCCCGAGGTCGTGCGAGAAGTGGGCAACGTTCGCTTCTACGAAGTCGAGGGAGCAACGCTCGCGTGTGCTGGAAGTGCACCGTACCTGGACCGCGCCGCAGCTGCCGTGAGTGACGCTCTCGGCCTGCCGATTCAAGGTCCGCTCAACTACCACTACCGGCCCGATGAGACCGAGCTCCCGTGCCTTGACGACGACCTGGGCTGCGCGAATTCAAACACGGCCGAGATGTGGGCCCGGGCTCCGGACGAAGTTCATGAGGTCGTCCACGCCATTCTGGCTCAGCATCACCTCAACGCCGGAGTCCCTTTCTTCATCGAGGGGCTGGCTCACGCGTTGGGGAACCGTGAGTGGAGCGACCGACCGCTCTCAGCGGGGCTGGACCTCGAGCAACTCCTTGCTGCCAAGCGCCTCGATGACGAGCAGCGGAAAGATGCTGCGCTCGTCGCAACGTACCTGCTCCGCAACTTCGGTCCTGCGCCGTTCATCGAGTTCGCGCGCAATACCTCGAACGCCCCAGCACCCGAGGACACGCGGCGCGCGTTTCGAGACAGCTACGGCACCGACCTGATGCAGGTCATCGCTGACATTCAGGTCGCGGGCCCTCTTCCGAATCACCTCGCGGTATCTGAATGCGCGGCCCCAATGATGGAGCGAGTGAGGAGCCTTCCACTTACCTGCGAAGGAGATGGGATTGGCGCGGTGCCGGCAACCGATCCCGCGACCACGTATCTGAGGCGGCGCCTTCCGCTTGATGCGCCCGGTGCATGGACATTGCGACTGTCGGCCGGAGAGTCGACACCGCTGATGTTCTTCGGGCTGTGGGATTGTCGCAGCGCCCATCAGCAATCCACGTTCGCGGCGGGCAGTTCGCTGTACGAGTCGGAAAGGCTGCTGCTCGCCTTTCTCCCCGACGAAGACCGCGCGTTATGGATGACCGCGCGCATCGAGAGTCCGGTCGAACCGAGTTTCACGCTCGCGCGGACCGATGCGGCGACGACGAGCGGATGTGTCAACGGCACGCTCGTGGTGCCTCGAGAAGTGAACGCCATCGACCTCGAGACGAAGTACGGCTCGACGGCGCTCTGGGCACTGTCCTCGGAAAGCGCTCGCGTCGGAACCCTCTACGCCGGGACGCGCCTCGAGCTCTGCTCCGATAGCTGCGGAAGCGCCTGCGAGACAAAAGACGCAGGAGCGCAGATCGCTTTTTCCGCTGGAACCACGCTCTGGATTCGGCCTCAGACGCGAGGCTCGATCCTCTTCAGCTCAAAGTGGTGAAGGCGCCGCGCACGCGTCAGCCCTCTCCCTGAGAAGTCAGATCTTCACGCGCGGCGCGAACTCGTCGGTCATGTGACGCAGCCGCTCCGCGAGCGTGACGATCAGCCGCTGCGACATCTCGCGGCTCGACTTGA
>CBIHPJ010000976.1:0-2590 GCA_966211295.1 uncultured Myxococcales bacterium
TCTACATCACGGGTCACGATCACGTGGCGAGCTGGCTGCAGGACACCTGCACGCGCGCGGGCTCGACGCTCAACACGCAGCTGATCGTCTCGGGCAACGGCGCGTCGACCACGACGCTCGAGGGCTCCAACCCGGTGTACTTCGAGCACGACGATCCGGGCTTCATGTACGTGGTGATCAACGGGCGTTCGTTCACTGCGACGTTCTACGACTCGACGGGCACGCAGCTGTTTACGAAGACGGTGACGAAGTAAGCGCTGCCCCTCTCCCCGACCCTCTCCCCGCTTCCGCAGGGAGAGGGGGAAGAAGTCAGTTCACTTCGTCGGAGCCGATGTCTGGGTTGCTCCCGGTCGGATTCGGCCGCGCGTCTTTGTCGATATCCACCGTCGGCGCCATCGTCGGGGAACCGGCGTTGCGCGCGGGTGAAGTGCCCTGGATGTGGAAGTCGGCGATCGACGGGTTCACGAAGACCGGATCGCCCTCGAGATTTCCCACGCTCGTGCAGTCGGCGAGCAGGTTGATCGCGCCCGGGTTGTTGAGCGTGATCGCTCCTTCGTTGCGGTAGAGCGGCGGATTCAACGACGGCGTCACCACGAAGAAGAGGTTGTTGCGCAGCTCTGCCGGATCTCCGCCGGTGCCGAGCTCCTGGAAGCCGAACAAGGTGACGGAGCCAGGACCAGACGAGCTCGCCGGCCCGGCATAGATGATGTTGTTGCGCCACACGCCCCCCTGCAGCGAGCTCGCTGAGCCCGGAGGCCCACTGAGCCGCACGCCCACGCTGGTGATCGCGCCTCCGGGTGGAGCGCCCGAGGTGGCCACGATGGTGTTGTTCTGGAACGTGGGCGAAGGGGTCGTGTTGTCCGAGCGCTGCACCAGCGTGTGCGAGACGCCGTACGCGGTCGGACACGGGCCACCGAGGATGGTGTTGTTCACCACGTTCGCCGCGCTGCCCATGATCTCGATCCCGGTCGCCGACGCGCCAGCGACGCAGAGCGTGCCATTGCCGCCGTAGCCGATCTTGTTGCGGATCACCGCGGGCGAGCTGTTGAGCAGGATCAGGTGCGTCATGTTCGAGCCAGCGCCTCCCGTGAGGTTGCTGGTGGTGATGCCCTCGCACGAGCCGCGGCACGCTGCGCCCTGGCCTCCGCAGCTGCCTTCGCACGCCATGCCGATGGTGCGCGAGGTGGTGGCGAAGCCGCCGGTCGCGGTGACTCCGAGCGCGTTGCAGCGTGAGTCGGCGCCCGCCGCGTTGCGAATGCCGCGGAAGGAACAAGCGATCGCCGTGCCGGTGTCGGGCGCCGGGCCGCTCGGGAGCGCGCCGCTGATGCCGGTGTAGAAGCCGTTCTCGAAGCGCACCGAGCAACCATCGAGCGCCGCTCCACCGACCGCGGTGCTTCCCGTGCCGCCGACCACGCCACCCGAGGCGCTCGAGTTGCGAATCACCGGTCCGCCGCTGCCGATGCTCACGGTGCACGCGTCGAACACCGCGCCCCAGCCCGTGCGCGGAGTCACCGTCACCGGCGTGGTGATGCGCGGACAACCAAACGCCGTGGTGCGATCGAGCGTGATGCCACCCGCCGCGCCCTGCGAGAGAAAGCCGAAGCAAGTGACCGAGATGCCCGCGTTGAAGTTGGAGTCCTGCAGCTGGCTCGCGGGACTGTCGGTGAGGTGCACGCCGCGCGAGACGGTGCCCGCGGTGCCTCCGTTGAAGTCGGAGAACACCGCTTCGATCGTCGCGTTGGTCGAGGAGAGCGCGGTCGAGCTGGTGGTGCCCGCGCCCGGCGTGACGTTGATGCGCCGCAGCGCGGTGCCTTCGAAGCGCGGATTCACCGCGAGAATTCCGCCGCCCGCCACGTCGATGCCCACGCTGTCGACGGGAGTGGTGCTCGCGACGAGCGGAGCGACCACGGTGAAGTCACGCAAGAGCGGGCTGCCTCCGGTGATGGTGATGCCGGCGAGGCGCGCGCTGCTCAACGGAGCCTGCGCCACCACGAAGCCCTCGAGGATGGTGGTGCGCCCGCCGCTGGTGAACTTGAGGCCGTTCGCTTGCGTGTTCCGCAGCGTGCTGCGGGCAGCGGTCTGCGACCACGTGTTTCCCGCCGAGCCGGCGGTCACTGCCCAGCGACCTTGCAGGGTGACGCCGGGCAACATGGTGACGTCTTCGGAGTACTGCGTCTCCACGCCGCCGAACGTGGTCGCCACGGTGACGACGTTCTTCGAGATCATTTGCGCGTTGCGCAGGCCCTGTCCGATGGTGAGGACTGGGCTGTTCTGCGTGCCGGGGTTGGTGTCGGCCGCGCCGGTGCAGCCCGCGCAGACGTAGGTGTCGAGCGTGGTGCCACCGCCGCCACCGAGCGCGCCGCCACCGCCACCGCCGCCGATCGCTCCACCGCCGCCGCCCATCGCGCCACCGCCTCCGCCCACTGCAGCTCCACCGCCAGCGCCGCCGCCCACCATCACGATGCCGCCGCCGCCGACGCCACCGCCGACGACTCCGCCACCTGCGCCGCCGCCGACCAGTCCTCCGCCTGCGCCACCGCCGACGAGTCCACCGCCTGCGCCACCGCCGACGAGTCCGCCGCCTGCGCCA
>CBIHPJ010000977.1:0-2579 GCA_966211295.1 uncultured Myxococcales bacterium
AACGCTTCCGGTGCCCGTCGCGATCTCCCTCCACATTCCGCGCGAGTACACCGACGCGCTCGCGAAGCGCTTGAGCGCGCTCGGCGGGCTCGAGGTGATCGAGGCGAGCGACGGCGCTCTGTTCCTCCCCGGTCAGGCGCTGCTCGCACGTGGGGGCGCGCACCTGACCCTTCAGCGAGATGGCTCAGCGCTCATCGCCCGGGTCAGCACGCAACCCGCCTCGATGCCCTACTTCCCCTCGATCGACCTGCTGTTCTCGTCGGCCGCTCAGGCGTGTGGTTCCAGCGTGCTGGGGGCAGTACTGACTGGCATGGGCGATGACGGCCTCGAGGGCACGCGTTCGATCGTGTCCGCGGGCGGCGAGGTGCTGACCGAGTCCGAATCGTCCTGCGTGGTCTACGGCATGCCACGCGCGGTGAAGGAGGCCGGTCTCTCGGCCGGTGAAGCGCGCATCGAAGCGATGGCAGAGGAGATCGCCAATCGTCTGCACGAGCACGGAAGGGTGAGGCCATGATGAAGCGAAGCGACAGCGCTCTCCATACGCCGGTACCTCCTGGCGTGGTCTGGGTGGTCGACGACAGCAAGCTCGAGTTGCAGCGCACCTGCCGGCTCCTCGAGCTCGCGGGGTACCAGACCGACGCGTTCGAGGAAGGAGGCCCGCTGCTGGAGAAGATCGTCGGGCCCTCGATGCCAGACCTGGTGCTCCTCGATTGGCAGATGCCCGGCGTGTCAGGGCTGGAGGTCTGCCGTTTCCTGCGGGCGCGCTTCGACGAAGTGTCGTTGCCGGTCTTGATGCTGACCGCGCGCGGCGCGAAGGAGGACTTCACCGAGGGTCTGCTCGCCGGCGCCAATGACTACGTGGCGAAGCCCTACGACGACGCCGAGCTGCTCGCGCGCGTGCGCAGCCTGGTGCGCACCCGCCGTCAGGCAGACGCGATTCGCGAGCGGGAGGCGTTGTTCTCGACGACGCTCAGCAGCCTCGCCGACGGAGTGATCACCACGGATCTGCAGGGCCGAGTGACGCTCTTGAACCACCGCGCCGAGTCGCTCACCCAGTGGCCGAGCGCGCAGGCGATGGGAAAGGCGTTCGACGAGGTTTTCGTGATCGTGGAAGAGAGCGCCCGCCGCCGGCTCGAGCAGGGCGTGGAGATGTTGCCGATGACGCTGCTGCGCAGAGGTGGCTCACAGCTCCCGATCGAGGGCACCGCGGCGTCGATCGGCGAAGAAGGGAGCGTCGGGCGCGTGGTGGTGTTTCGCGACGTGACCGAGCGCCGCGAAGCCGAGCGGGCCGCGAAGGAACGCGCGCAGTTCGAGGAGAAGTTGATCGGCATCGTCAGTCACGATCTGCGGACGCCGCTCAACGTGGTGAGCATGAGCTCGAGTTTGATGATCGCGCGCAACAAGCTGGACGAGGCCGACGCGCGGGCGGCCACCCTCATTCGCAACAGCGGCCGCCGCGCGGCGCGCATGGTGAGCGATCTGCTCGACTTCACCCAGGCCCGCCTCCGCCCCGGGTTGCCCGCGATGCGGCAGAAGACCGATCTCCACCAGATCGGGAAGCTGGTGCTCGAGGAGCTGCAGGTCACCTGGCCCGAACACCACCTGCGCCAGGACGCGTCGGGCGACGGCACCGGCAACTGGGATCCCGATCGCATCGCGCAGCTGATGACCAACCTGGTCTCCAACGCGCTCAAGTACGGCAAGCCGGACGGAGAGGTGCTGCTGAAGACGACGGGAACGAAGGACGAGGTGAAGATCGAGGTGCACAACGAGGGCAACCCGATCGCGCCCGAGATGGTCCCCATCTTGTTCGAGCCGATGCAGCGCGGAGTGGAGGTGAAGTCCGATCGCAGCGTCGGCCTCGGCCTGTTCATCGCGCAGGACATCGTGAAGGCGCACAGCGGATCGATCGACGTGACGTCGAGTGCCATCGAGGGGACGACCTTCTCAGTGCGCTTGCCCCGATAAATCCGAGCCGACTTTCATCGGCCACCTCAGTACTCCCAGGTCTCCGCGTTGGGGGTGCTCGTGCTCGTGGTGATCCCTCCGTAGTGGATCAACTTGCCGCGCACCGAATCGAACGCAATGCCGCCGTGACTGCGCGGGCCGATGTTGCTCGAGAGCGTGGTCCAGCTCGAGCCGTCGTAGCTCCACGAGTTCGCGGCGGGCGGCGCAGTGGTCGAGATCCCGCCAACCATCACCACCCGACCCGAGGGTGGATCGAACGCGACTGATGCGCCGTACGTCCCACTCGGCGGATTGGCCGGGCTCATCTGCATCCAGGTGGTGCCGAGCTCCCACGTGCCGACGTTCGGAATCGTCGGGTTGTAACCGCCGAAGAGCACCATGCGCTGACGAGTCGGATCGTACGCCACGGAGTGCTGTGAGCTCACCGGTCCACCAGAGAGCGTGCGCTGGCTCCAGGTGGTGCCGTCGTATTCCCAGACGTCACCGATCACCGTGCCGGCAACCGTGCTGCCGCCGAAGATGTTCACCTTGCCGCGCACCTGATCGAACCAGCAGCCGTAGAACCAACGCGCCGATGGAGACGTGGTGGGGAAACGGCGCGTCCACGATGT
>CBIHPJ010000978.1:0-2579 GCA_966211295.1 uncultured Myxococcales bacterium
GTACGCGAGATCCACGAGCAGCATCGAGACCATGGTGACCACCGCCATCACCGTCGCGACGCCCATCACCGTCGGGTAGTCGCGCGTGCCGATCGAGTCGAACGCGAGCAGCCCCATGCCGGGAATTCCGAAGATGCGCTCGATCACCACGCTGCCACCGACGAGGTGCGGGAGGTGAAGCCCCAGCATGGTCACCACGGGGAGCAGCGAGTTCCGCAGCGCGTGACGCCACACCACCCTGCCCTCGGGAATTCCGCGGGCGCGCGCCGCCTTCACGTAGTCCTGCGCGAGGGCGTACTGCATCGCGCTGCGCACCTGCCGCGTGGCGACCACCAGCGTCGGCCAGGTGAGGCAGATCACCGGCAGCACGAAGCCGGCATCAGCGAGGCCCTGTACGGGGAACCAGTCGAAGAAGCGCGGGCTCGCGAAGACCATCAGCAGGATCACCGCGATCCAGAACGTGGGCACGCTCCACGCGGCGACGAGGAGCATGCTGAGCACCTTCGCCCAGCGGCGTTTTTCGCGGGTGGCCAGCACCACTCCGAGAGGGACGGCGAGACCGAAGCCGAGGATCAACGCGAGGCCCGAGATCAGCGCGGTGCGCGGAGCGGCTTCCACCAACTTGTCGCTCACCTCTCGCTGATCGATGAACGAGTGCCCGAAGTCGAAGCGCACCACCCTGCCCAGCCAACGCCCGAACTGGAGCGGAAGCGGCGCATCGAGGCCGCGCTGCGTGCGCATCTGGTCGACGACGTTCTGCGAGGGAGAGCCGTTCTCGTTCTCGAGCTGAAACGGATCTCCGGGAGCGAGATGCGCCACCGCGAAGGTGAGCAGGGTGATCCCGAGGAAGGTCGGGATCATCAGCAGCAGCCGGCGAATTACGTAGCGGCGCATGTCAGTCGGCGATCCACACGGCGCTGAGATCGTACCAGCCGAGAGAAGGTTCGAGCCCTCGCACCTTGCGCTGGAACGCGTCGAGGGCGGGACGCCGGCCGAGGAAGAGGTACGCCTGCTCCGAATAGACGAGCTGGTGCACGCGGCGCTCGAGCGCGTTGCGCTTCTCGGGATCGAACTCGCCGCGGATCTGCATCAGCAGCTGGTCGACCTGGGGACTGGAGTAGCCGACGTAGTTCGAGCCCTCGGCCGCTTGCGACGAGTGGAAGATCTGAAAGTTGTCCTGCACGGAGTCAGCCGTCGCCCAGCTGAGCGCCATCGCGTCGAAGTCGTGCGCTCGCACGCGGCTCATGTAGCCAGAGATGTCGACGGTCTCGATGCGCGCGTCCACTCCGGCCGCCTTCAGGGTGTCGAGGTAGAGCGGGAGCAGCTTCATCATCTTCGAAGACTGCGCGGAGGCGAGGAACGCGACGCTCAGCTTCGTACCTTCCTTATCGAGCAGGCCGTCTTTGTCCGAGTCGCTCCAGCCAGCCGCAGCGAGCAACTGCTTCGCTCCCGGGGGGTCGAACGCGAGGGGCTTCACGGAGGGATCGCAGCTCTTCGACTCCGGGAAATACGGGCACGTGGTGGGCGGCTCGAGACCAAGGTCGACGGTCTTCGATACCAGCTCCATCGGAAAGAGCATCGCGAGTGCGCGGCGGATCCGTGGATCGTCGAACGGCGCCTTGCGCTGATTGAAGCCAATCCACACGTACGAGTTCTCGGGGAAGAACACGCGCTGGTAGTCGGTGAAGAGCTTCGCGTTCGATTCGCTCGCGCGCCATGCGGGGGCGGAGATCCGCGTCATCAGATCGAACTCGCCCTTCTCCCACGCGGCCTGTGCGGCGGTCTCGTCCTTCACGAAGCGGAAGACGATCTGATCGAGGTGCGCCTTCGGTCCCCAGTAGTCCGCGTTGCGCGCGTAGGTGAGCGAGCTGCCCGCGTTCCACTTCACGAAGCGGAACGGCCCGGTGCCGATGGGTGCGCGGTGAATCGCGAGCTGATCGAAGTCACCTTCGAGTGCCTTCGCGGGGAGCACGGGGAGCGCGCCGAGCAGTGACCAGGTGGCGAGGAACCACGGCTTCTTCCACTTCACGATCACCGTCTGAGCGTCAGGAGCCTCGACAGAATCGAGCGTCTCGAGCGTCGCGCGGAAACCCGCGGTCGGCTTCTTCGGATCGAAGACGGTGTCGAGCGTCGCCTTCACGTCGGCGGAGCTGAAGGGCGAGCCGTCGTGAAACTTCACGCCCTGGCGCAGCGTGATGGTGAGCGTGAGGTGGTCGTCGCTCTCTTTCCAGGACTCGGCGAGGAGCGGCGTGAGCTTGCCGTCGCGGACGCGCGCGAGCGTCTCGTAGATCGGCCCCACGGTGATGCGCGTCATCGTGCCTTCGTTGAATTGATCGTGAAGGCGCGTCAGTCCGTTGGGCTCGAGCGGGAGGCGAACGGTGAGCGTGCCTCCGTCTTTCGGCGTGCCGGGGATCGCGACGACTTTCCCCGCGAGCCACTCGGCGCTCGGCCCGGCATCGACGGCTCCGCTGCCTGGCTTGCAGGTGCAGGCTGCGAACAGGACTGTGAGGGCCCAGAGAGCGCGCACCGGGCGCAGATTCGCTCGGAAAAGCGTTCGCGGCCACTTCACTCTGCTCGGA
>CBIHPJ010000979.1:0-2575 GCA_966211295.1 uncultured Myxococcales bacterium
TACGTCGCGGCATTGGTGTCGCGTCCCACTGATGCCACGGCGTGCTTCAACCTCGCCGTGGTGCTCGAAGATCTCGGGCGCATCGACGACGCGATCTCGCGCTACCGCGAGACGCTCGAGCTCGATCCGCACGTGGTCGACGCGTACTTCAACCTCTCGCGGCTGTACGAGAAGAAGGGAGAGAAGATCGCGGCGATTCGCAGCCTGAAGGATTACCGCCGGCTCTCAGGGCACTGAGAGCCCATGAAACAGACTCAGCGGACCTCGCTGACGCTCCACTCGATGGTGGCCATCAGCTCCTTGCGGCGCTTCGCGACGTCGGCGTCGAGGAACTTCACGGCGTCCTTCATGCGGTCCTGCAGGCGGAAGTGCTTCCGCTTGCTCTCCTTCACCTGCATCAGGCCATGCACCAGCCAGGGGAACACCGCGGTCACGTCGCAGTGCACGTAGATCGAGCCCGTCTCCACCGCGTCGGCTGAGACCTTGCCCCAGGTGTGGCCTTCACCGGCCGGGCAGCTCGAGAGCGCGCCGTTGTCCACCGGGTCGACGCAGAACTGCACGTCGATGTCGAAGCCCGAGGTGGGCACGTTGAGAATTTGGTCGAGCAGCGGCTCGCCCTGGAGCGTGTAGTTCTTCGGCACTCCGCCGCCGAGGATCCACACCGCCATGCGCTTGCTGAAGTGGTGACGGCAGTAGTGCTGGATCGCCGCCATCTCGTAGACGTCCTCGTTGATGTCGAGCTCGAACTTGAACTCGGGGCCGAGCAGGCGCTTCAGCTTCACCACGTTCAGGAAGATCGAGCCGTCCTGCACCGCGCCCACGAAGATCGGGACCGCGCGGCGGTAGCAGGTCGAGAGGAGCGAGGGCTGATCCACGCCCAGCTCTTCCTCGATGGCGTTCATGTGCTTGCCGAGGAGGTGGTGGAACTCGGGCGTGGTCATCTTCTTCTGGAAGTCCGCGTGGCGGATGATCGCGGAGAAGAGGCGATCGGTGTCGAGGAGCACTTCTTCCGCGAAGCCGAGGTCGTAGATCCGAATGATGCGCGCCATCCGGTACTGGATGTCGCCCGCGTTCGGATTCACCTCGCGGATGTGGTGTTTCAAGACGCGGTGAGCGTCGTGGTACAGGTTCGCGCCCGTGGTGGTGATGGCGGAAATCACACCCGTCTCAACGAGGGGGATGATGCAGCTCTGGTGCAGCCCGGCCGGGGTCATCGCGCCCGAGAGGGTGAGGAAGATCGAGGCGTTCTCTTCGAGCGAGCGCCTCATGAGCTCGAAGGCGGTGCGCTCCTGCCTGCCCACATAGGCACCGAAAGCAGTCTCGAGCAGCTCGAGCGCGGTCTCCTTGCCGGTGATGGGCCGGGGGTTCACGCGGCGCGACTTCTCGTAGGTCTTTCGGAGCTTCTGCTGGGTCTTGGTAGCCATGAGCGCGGGCGGTATACACCCGAACCTCAACGGCCGATCTGGAGTTTTCCCTTGAAGAAACTGACTCTCTCCCTCGCTGCCCTTCTTCTCATTCTCGGCTGCGACAGCTGCAAGAACGGCGGCCCGATGGGCAAGACGCCCGACTTCGTGCCGACCCCGACCGCGATCAGCTTCAACGCGTGCCCGACGAAGGACGAGAACAATCTCCCGGTCGCCGACGTGTTCCCCGACACGAAGAAGCTCACCATCAGCAACCAGGGCACCGTCTCCGGCGAGCTCGGGCTCACCATCAGCGGCACGGGCGCTTCGGCGTTCACCCTCGGCAGCAATCTGCCGACCTCGATCGACCGCCTGGGCGACGTCGAGATCCCCATCTCGTTCTCGCCGACGGTGAAGGGCGACGTTCGCGCCGACCTCATCATCGACGACAAGACCGACGGCACCGAGAATCGCACGGTCACCCTCATCGGCACCGGCGTGAACCTGCCCGCGCAGCCGAGCATCGAGACCGCTCCGCAGAAGAAGGACCTGAGCGGCTTCATGACCTGCACCGCGGACACCCCGCTGTCCGACTGCACCCTCGACTTCCCCGACACCCTGATGGACCAGTCGGCCACCCTGCAGCTGAAGATTCGCAACAAGGGCTGCCCCGCGCTGAAGATCACCGACATCGCGATCGACGGCTCGACCACGGTCGGCACCAACGACGGCTTCACCCTCGACTCGCCGTCGCAGGCGCCCTCGAGCGTCTCGCCGATGGTGCTCTCCACCGCCGATGGCACCGACGAGACCACCATCACCCTGCGCTTCACCGCGACGGATGACGGCTCGGGCGCCAGCTCGCAGTCGCACTACGCGGTGCTCACCATCAAGAGCAACGACCCCGTGATCGGCGACGGCGCGGCGAACCCCGCGCGGCTCACCATTCAGGCCAACGCGATCAAGCCGAGCATCTACGTCTCGCCCACGAGCTGCAATTACACCAACACCCAGGACACCTGCGGCAACGCGACGCGCGTCATGAACAAGGCGAGCTTCCGCGTGACCAACGACGGCTCCACGCCGATCCTGATCTCGGGTGTGCGCTTCCGCTCGTCGGGCGGCACCACCAGCTCGAACAACCGCTTCTCCATCACCCAGAACATCCAGGG
>CBIHPJ010000980.1:0-2569 GCA_966211295.1 uncultured Myxococcales bacterium
ATGCCATTCGCGGCCTCGAGCGCACCTCCGAGTGCGGAGAGCCGGCTGAAGGCCCACACGCGCGCAGGACCGAAGTCGACCTGCGGCTCGCGCCACAACGCCGCGGTCACCTGTTCGAATGACCGAGCGCCCGCGAGCTTCTCCACGCTCTCGCCGGCGATGATCAGCTCGCCCTTCTCTCCGTCCACATGGGACAGCGCAGTCAACGCGGCGACGACACCTTCAAGTCCTGAGGCCTTCGCTTCTTTCACGACGTGCTCCTTTCGGTGAGTACCGATGAGTACGCTCGAGCCGTGCCGCGCCAACGTGGATTGAGCGATCAACGTTCGGAGTTCGTGACTGCCGCCGAGGCAGCCGAGATCCTGGGGGTGCGGCGCGCCACCGTGTACGCGTACGCGAGCCGTGGGCTGCTCGGTGGCTCGTCGCAAGGACCGGGCCGTCGCGCGCGCTACTCGCGTCATCTCGTCGAGACGCTCCGCGTGAAGGCCGCGGCACGATCTGGACACGCAGCCGTTGCGGCGGCGGCGCTGCGTTGGGGTGAGCCAGTCCTCGATTCGGCGATCACCCGAATCACGCCGCGTGGTCCTGTGTATCGGGGACAGCGCGCGATCGATCTCATCGGTTCTTCGTTCGAGTCGGTCGCGGAGCTGCTGTGGCAGCGCTCGGCCTCGTGGTCTGCGATCGCGCCGCAAGTGAAGACGAATTCACGGCGTCCTTCGCTGCAAGCGCTGCTCGAAGTGATGGTGCAGCTGGCGCCTTCACTCACCAACACGCCGATCGAAGAGGCCACGCGAGTGATTCGCCGCCTCGCATGCGCGGCGGGAAATGCGGAGTCGCTCGCTTCGAAGCAACCAACGATCGCGGGAGTATTGGGCGCGTCACTCAAAGGCGCGGTGTTGCCCGCGAAGGATCGCGCCCTCCTCGATGCCGCACTGGTCTTGATGGCGGATCACGAGCTCAACGCCTCGACCTTCGCCGCGCGCGTCGCAGCGGGAGCAGGCGCTCGTTGGCCCGAAGCGCTCATCACCGCGCTCGCCACCGCGACGGGAGTCCGCCACGCCGCTGCCTGCGATGGCGCGGAGCGAATGTGGAACGACCCACGAAATCCCAGGGAGTGGCTCGCTGATCAGCTCGCGTCGGGGGAAACGCTCTACGGCTTCGAGGCAGGCGCGTACCCGGGAGGAGATCCGCGGGGAGATCGGCTGATCGCGATGCTGCAACCGCGGTTGAAGCAGAAGAAGAGGCTCACTGAGTTGCTAGCGGTCGTACGCGACGAAACGGGGCAATGGCCTTCAGTGGATCTGGGACTGGTGCTGCTCTGCGACGTGCTCCGCTTTCCGCCAGGCGCTGCGACGATCGTCTTCGTGATCGGGCGCACCGCGGGCTGGCTCGCTCACATCGACGAACAGGCACGGAGCGGAGACGCGATTCGGCCTCGCGCAAGACACACAGGACAGCCTTGAGGGCGCGGGGAGCAGCGATCAGCGACCTTGCTCGGCGCGAACAGGCCCCTCGACCTCGGCCTTTCTTCACTCGCTGAGCGAATCTTCGACGCGGGCAGCGTGCGTACAACAGGTTGTACGTCCATTCCCCAGGTCGCCAAATTCCACGAAGCGACGTCACCAAGCGAAGAAAAGCCCGAGGTCGAGGGGCCTGCACGGGTCGAGCAACGCCCAGACCCTTCACCCACCGGCCCCATCAAGGCCCGAGCGGATCACCGCATCGACTCTTGAAGCGAAACGAACGACCGCTGAACGAGAGTCTGTCGCCGTCCTTAAGCGGCACGACCTCTTCACCGAGTCGCTGTCCGTTCAAAGTGAACAGCGGAGTCGCCTCGGGCCCGCCCGTCGCCTGGATCTTCCACCCCTCGACCGTGCGAGTGAGCACCGCGTCACTGGTCCACGAAGCGGTGTCTCCGAACCCGCGGCTGTTCTTCCCGAGCCTGAACGGCTCCGGCAGTTCACGGAGCACCTGCGCCCGTGCGCTCACCACTCCGTACCGAAGTTGCAGCGTCTCAGGACGCATTCGCTCCAGCAGACACACCGCCCGCCGCGGCCCTTCTTCTTCCACCAGCGCCGCATCATCAGACTCGCCGAGCACGACGCGCGCACCGAAGCGCTGCAGGTGCCGCAGCTCGGTGATGGACCCGACGCGAAGCTTCACACGCGAAGTCGAGCGAAGCGCGCCTGCGAGCGAGCCCGCCCAGTCAGGAGTGAGCAAGACCGATCGCAGGTCGATCCACTCGAACCGATCGTTCACCACCTCGGCGGGATCCATCTCGTTCAGCGTCGCAAAGCGGAGCACCTCGATCTGCTTCGGAATCGCCGTGATCAGCGCCGGCGAATCGTCAGACGCGTGGAACCACGCATGCAGCTCGAGGGTGCGGCACGAAGCCGGCAGGTACTTCATCGCCGCGTCCCAGCGCCTTCGCATCGAGTAGCGCGACGCACCGAGCACCAGCCGCTCGAGGTGACGGAGCGGAGGCGTCGGAAGCAGATCTCTCAACGTCAGTAGCGCGTCTCCGTCGAGCAACGGCACCGTTCTCGTCGCATCACGCGTGATGGTGAGC
>CBIHPJ010000981.1:0-2559 GCA_966211295.1 uncultured Myxococcales bacterium
CGCCGCCGCTAGCGGATCTCGAGACGCACCGGCACGTCGCCGAACAACACCTCGTCGCCGTCCACCAGCTTGCGCTTGTCGACGCGCACGCCCTCAAACCACGTGCCGTTGGATGAGTTGAGGTCCTCGACCTCCACGCCGTCGCGGAGGATGTGAAGGATCGCGTGCTGGCGGCTGATGCGCGGAGCGTCGATGGTGAGATCGCAGCTCACGTCGCGGCCCACCAGGAAACGCTCGGAGTCGATCACCACTTCGCGATCCTCCAGCACGAGGATCACGCGCTGCTGCTTGTGTTGGCTCGGCGAGGTGACATCCGGCACCCGTTCGGATGTGCCGAAGCTGCCACCTGCAGCGAGCTTCCAGTCAGCCGCTGGATCTTCGACCACGGGGACGACGCGATTGGTCATCGGCTCTTCGTCTTTTGCTCCCTCTCCCTTCGGGAGAGGGTCGGGGTGAGGGGGCGCAACCTGCACGCTTCCCGGTTCGAGGTACCCATGCAGCTTGGCCCAATTGAAAACGGCCTGATTCACCAACCCCTCGACCGGAACGGTCATGTCGGAGCTCATGCGGTCGAGCGCTGCCTGAAGCTGGGGAGGCACCGTGAAGGTCTTCATTCGAGGTCACGGAGAGTATCGTGCGCGCCATGGGCGACAACTCTCCTCCGACGGGTCCGGATTTCACCAAGGGCGTTTCTTCCACTGAGCTTCCAGCGGGCGGCGTGCTGCTGGGACAGGCGGACGGCGAGGCCGTACTGCTCGTGCGGCGTCCCGGTGCGGTCTACGCGATTGGCGCGAAGTGCACGCACTACAGCTCGTCGCTGGTGGACGGGCTCGTGGAAGGCGACACCATTCGCTGCCCCTGGCACCACGCATGTTTCGATTTGAAGAGCGGTGAGGCGATCGGCGCGCCCGCGCTCAATCCGTTGCCGTGTTGGGACGTGAAGGAGAAGGACGGGCGCATTCAGCTCTTCTCGAAGCGCCCACACGTCGCTCCGGGGCCGCACGTGGGCGCGAGCGTTCCCGAGTCGGTGGTGATCATCGGCGCAGGCGCGGCGGGTGAGAGCGCGGCCGAAGAGGTGCGTCGCCGCGGCTACGCGGGCCCCGTGACGATGATCGACGCTGACTCGCTCACGCCGGTCGATCGGCCGAATCTCTCGAAGGACAACCTCGCTGGCACTGCGCCCGAGGAATGGGCGTTCTTGAAGCCCGACGAATTCTGGACCGAGAAGAAGATCGAGCGCCGGCAGGCTCGCGTCATCGGCATCGACGTCAAGGCGAAGAAGCTCGAGCTCGAGGGTGGTGGCTCGCTTTCGTATGGGGCTCTGTTGGTCGCGACCGGTGCGACTCCGATTCAGCCTGAGCTCCCCGGTGATGGTCCGCCGGTGTTCACGCTGCGTTCGCTGAGCGACATGCGCGCGATCATCAAGGGGGCCGAGGGGAAGAAGCGCGCGGTGGTGCTGGGCGCGAGCTTCATCGGACTCGAGGTCGCGGGTTCGCTGCGCGCTCGCGGGCTCGAGGTGCACGTCGCTGCTCCCGATTCGGCGCCGCTCATCAAGGTGCTCGGTCCGCAGCTGAGCGCGGTAGTGAAGAAGCTCCATGAGGACAAGGGCGTGCACTTCCACCTCGAGCGCAAGGCGGTCGGTCGCGCGCCGAATGGAGTGAAGTTGTCCGATGGCTCGGTGCTCGAGGGCGACTTCATCGTGGCGGGTGTCGGCGTGCGGCCGAGCATCGCGCTGGCGGAGAAGGCCGGGCTCGCGCTCGATCGCGGAGTGACGGTGGATCAGTTCCTCGCGACCAGTGCCGCTGGGGTCTGGGCGGCGGGCGACATCGCGCGGTACCCGGATGCGTGGAGCGGCGAGAAGATTCGCGTCGAGCACTGGTCAGCGGCGCAGGAGCAGGGCCGCATCGCCGCGCGGAACATGATCGGCATCGCCACTCCGTTCAGGGAGACCGCGTTCTTCTGGAGCCAGCACTACGACGTGACGATTGGGTATGTCGGTCACGCGGAGAAGTGGGACCAGCTGGTGGTCGAAGGAAATCCGGAGAAGCTCGATTGCGTGGTGCGTTTCATGCTCGGTGGCAAGCAGATGGCGGTCGTGACGATCGGCAGAGATCGCGCGAGCCTCGAGGCGCACGCCGCGATGAACCGAGGCCAATGATCTCCCTCTCCCATCGGGAGAGGGTCGGGGTGAGGGCATAGATCTTTGGATCTCCTGTTACTCGCGCTGCTGGTCGCGCTCGCAGTCTGGGGTGCACGAAAGCTGCGGTCAGCTTGGACAACAGCCCGCTCAAGGCGCGAAAGATCCGCGAAGCCCGGCTACTCGCCGGACAACCCGATCGTCCTCACCTCTCGTCACGTTCTTGAAGAGGCGCAGGCAGCTGCGCGCTGCGAGTGCGGAGGAACCCTCATCACGCTCGGTGAGACGACACGTCACGGGCTGCGCGTCGCGAGGGCCCGTTGCCGCGAGTGCGACTCCGACGTCGACCTCTACTTCGTGCTCCCACAGATGCTGAATTAGCGAACCGGGTTATCCCCTCACCCCGACCCTCTCCCCGCCAG
>CBIHPJ010000982.1:0-2557 GCA_966211295.1 uncultured Myxococcales bacterium
GCGCCGGTGATCATGTTCTTCACGTAGTCGGCGTGTCCGGGACAGTCGACGTGCGCGTAGTGACGGTTCTTCGTCTGGTACTCGACGTGCGCGGTCGAGATCGTGATGCCGCGGGCGCGCTCTTCGGGCGCCTTGTCGATCTGGTCGTACGCGAGGAAGGTCGCGCCGCCGGTCTTGGCGAGCACCTTGGTGATGGCGGCAGTCAGCGTGGTCTTGCCGTGGTCAACGTGCCCGATCGTGCCGATGTTGACGTGCGGCTTGTTTCTCTCGAACTTTTCCTTCGACATGTCGGTCTTCCTTGTTGGAGCTGCTGCTGGGTTGTTTGGAACTGGTACTTCAAATGGAGCCCTGAACCAGGATTGAACTGGTGACCTCGTCCTTACCAAGGACGCGCTCTGCCAACTGAGCTATCAGGGCACTGCTCTTCTCACTGCACTGCTCTTCTCACCACATCGCCTGCTGCTGCTTTTGCTTCAACTTCAAAGTGGAGCGGGGAACGGGATTCGAACCCGCGACATTCAGCTTGGAAGGCTGACGCTCTACCAGCTGAGCTATCCCCGCAGAACTGATCTTCACTTCCCGATCTGCGCTTCCGAATTGCTGTGGAGGGGGGTGGATTCGAACCACCGAAGGTCGAGGACCGACAGATTTACAGTCTGTTGCCGTTGGCCACTTGGCTACCCCTCCGGAGGGGCGTTGCTTGCTCTATTCAATTGTTCTTCGCCTCGACTCGACTTCGTGGCCGGCGGCGGGAATCGAACCCGCGACCTACTGATTACAAATCAGGTGCTCTGCCATCTGAGCTACACCGGCAAGTTCCAGAACTCCTTCAGGAAACCGGCCACCCACCCTGTCGAGGGGCGGCGCTCTCTATTCACTGGAGGAGTGGAGTGTCAAGGAGATCGAGCACCGCGCCTTCTGATCGTCTGCGAATCGTGGCGCGGAGGTCGTGATCAACCGCGCTGACGAGCGATTTCGTACAGCAGCACGCCAGTCGAAACTGACGCGTTCAAGCTGCCAACCTGACCCTGCATCGGGATGCGGACCCTGTAATCGGCGTGGCTGAGCACGCCTTTCCGCACGCCGCTGCCCTCGGCGCCGACGATCACGGCGAGGGGACCGGTGAGCTTGGCCTGCCAGGCGATCTCCTTGCCCTCGGGATCAGCGGCGACCGACCAGAAGCCCGCGTCTTTCAGCTCTTCGATGGCGCGCGAGAGGTTGGTGACGCGCGCGATGTTCACGTGCGCGGTGGCGCCGGCGGACGACTTCACGGCGACTCCGGTCACCTGGGAGGCGCGGTCCTTCATGATCACCACGCCCTGCGCTCCGAACGCGTGCGCCGAGCGAATGATCGCGCCGACGTTGTGCGGATCTTGAATGCCGTCGAGCAGCACCACGAGCGGCTGCTTGCCCGAGCTCTTCGCCTTCTGGATCAGCTCGGCGAGCCCCATGTATTCGAAGTCTTTCACCTCGGCGACGATGCCCTGGTGCGCTTCGCCGTCGGTCATGCGATCGAGGCGATCGCGATCGACGACCTCGACCTTCACCCTCGCCTCTTTCGCGCGGGTCATCAGCTCGCCCTGCACGCGCGTGTTCACCACGCCTTGCGCGATGGCGATGCGGGTGACGGTGTCGGGGCGGCCCTTGAGGGCCTCCATCACGGGGTTCACTCCGTAGATCAGGCTGCTCACATGACCTCGACGGGGAGCGTGAGGTTCTTCACCTGGCGGGCGCACTGCTTCTCGGTGCAGATGAAGAAGGTCATCTTCGCCTCGACCGTGCTGGGGCCGTGGGCGCTGGGCGTGAAGGGAACTTCGAAGCGCGGGTCGGCCTTCTTGTCCGTCTTGTCGGAGACGGAGTCAGCGAGCGTGAGCTTCTCCTTGCCGAGCGTGCCCTGCTTGCTCGACAGCTCGATCTTGAGCGGCGCCTCGTCAGACACGTGCGCGCCGTTCTTCGACTTGATCGAGATGATCACCTTGCCGGTGTCGCCGGCCTTGAGCTTCGTCGAGGTGCCCTCGGTGCTCACTTCGTAGAACGTGGCGATGTCGGCGTCCGCGGCGAGCGCGGGAACGGCGACCAACATCACGACCATCATCAGCTTCTTCATCATGTCCTCTGTATGTCCGGCGTGCCTGAAGGGTTTCAAGCCGGCTCCGGATGTAGGGCCCTGTACATCACTTCTGCCCTGATGATGATGGCCGCGGCGAGATCGACCCCCGTCGCAGCCTCCATCTCGGGCAGGGAGGGCGACGCGTTGACCTCGAAGATGCGAGGCGGCTTCTGGCCACCCACGTCCAGCAGGTCGACGGCGCACACCTCGAGCTCCGCCAGCTTGGCGGCGGCCTCGGCAGCGAGTCTCAGTTGATCGGTCAGCTTCGTGCCTTCGATACGAGCGTGACGGCTGAGCGTGCGAGACATTCTCCCCGCCCGCGGAACACGCGCCACCGCGGCCAGCGCCACTCCGCCCACCACGAATACGCGAACGTCGCGCTGCGCCTTACGTACGTATTCCTGCATCACGATGTTGTGGCCGAGGCCGAGCACCGCCTCGAGCGCG
>CBIHPJ010000983.1:0-2545 GCA_966211295.1 uncultured Myxococcales bacterium
GCGGTTGTCTGCGCCGTGCGCCGAACAGCGCCATGGTGCGCTCACTGCCGAGGGCGAGGGTGCATCCGGGCGTTGCCACCTCTCGACCTCGCGAAGCTTCGGCTCTGGATACGCAGCGGGCGCAAGGTGCGGCTCCGCTATCGCGACGAGAAGAACAAGGAGACCGAGCGCGTCGTCTGGCCGGTCATCGTCGGGTACGCGGAGACCGTGCGCCTCGTCGCTGCCTGGTGTGAGCGACGCGCCGGGTTTCGTCACTTTCGCGCCGACCGCATCCTGTCGGCGGAGTTCCTCGACGAGGCGTTCGACGAGCGCCCCGCTGCGCTGCGTGCCCGCTGGAAGCAGCACATGATCGAGCGCGGGCTTCGCGTGCCCGAATGAGGAGGGACCGCCCTATTCTCCGTCGACAGGCGTGGCGGTCGACTCACGCAGCTGCTGCCCGATGCGCTGCCACACGGTCCCTGAGCGCACGGCCTCGACGAAGGCACGCGTGACTCCGGGCGGCTCGATGTCGAGCAGCTCGTCAGCGGTGCGGGCCAGGTAGCGAAGCGCGCGGTAGTCGTCCTGCCGCACGATCTCGAGCTGGCCATCATCCATCAGCACCAACGCTCGCGCGCTCAGCTGCCATGGACATTCGCGGCCCTCTTCATCGAGAGGACCGAGGAGCTCGAGTCTCCCGAAGCCCGCCTTCCGCATCTCGGACGCGAGCTCCTGACCGTCACCCTGCAGCCAGTCCCACGCGACCATCAACTCGGCTCTGAGCGCCGCGCGCTGCGCTTTCCGCTCTTCCTCGAGCCGCTTCGCCTCCGTCTCGCGATCGATCACCCGCTGTTTCTTCAGCGCATCTCGTTCAGCTCGCGCTTGAGGGAGGTCGTTGAACAGGGTGCGGATCTCTTTGGGAAGCGCCATGAGGACGGCGAGTCTCGCCGGGTGGCGCCGGGCCCGCCAAGCAGGTATCCACGGGCGCGTGAGCGAGCAAGCGCGTCAGCCGTACATCGGAGGGCAGGCGGTCATCGAAGGCGTGATGATGCGCAGCCCGAAGTCATTTGTGGTCGCGGTCCGCAGACACGTGGGCGGCATCGCGATTCGCGAGCAGGAATGGCGCCAGCTCCTTCCGTCTCTCAAGTTCATGCGCTGGCCGATCTTCCGCGGCGCGCTGGTGCTCGCGGAGTCGCTCCACAACGGCTTCTCAGCTTTGAAGTTCTCGGGCGACCACGGGCTGCCGCCGGAAGAGCAGGGCACCAAGAAGGGTGTGAGCACCTCGGCGTTTCTCGCGTTCCTGCTCTCCTCGATCGTCGCGGGCGCGGATTCCGATCCGTCGGCGGGTGGCGCGCCTCAGCCTCCGAAGAAGGAGAGCACTACCGGCGCGGATGTGATGCTCGGCTTCGCCACCATCATGATGGTGCTGTTCTTCATCGGCCTGCCGCACGCGCTCACCTGGCTCGTCGGCCGCGCGATCGGTCCCGGCTTCGACACCACCAGCTTCGCGTTCCACTTCGTCGACGGAATCTTCCGCGTCGCGATCCTCGTCGGCTACGTCTACGCGCTCTCGAAGACGAAGGATGCGTCAGTGCTGTTCCGCTACCACGGGGCTGAGCACAAGGCGATTTGGACCTACGAGTCGTACAAGCCGCTCACCGTCTCGAATGCGCAGCCGTTCACCACCAAGCACCCCCGCTGTGGCACCAGCTTCTTGTTCATCGTGGTGGGCGTCGCGGTGCTGCTGCACGTCGCGCTGCTGCCCTTCGTGCCGCGCCTGCACGCGAACGACTTCGTGAACCAGCTCCTGATGGTCTTCATCAAGGTGCCGATGGCGTTCCCGATCGCCGGCCTCGCGTACGAGCTGCAGCGTTGGAGCGCGAAGGACTCGTGCCCTTCGTTCATCAAGGCGCTCACTCGCCCGGGCATCTGGCTGCAGAACATCACCACGCAGCCTCCGACCGACGCGCAGCAGGAAGTGGCGCTGCTCTCGCTCGATCGCGCGCTCGCTCGTGAGGAGGGCAAGCCCAGGTCTCCAGACGGAGTGACGCTGTACGACACCTTCGAACAGGCGGCCGCATGACGACGAAGAAGTTCGTGGCGAAGCTGACGAAGGCGGAAGGTGAGGGGACCGGTTTCTTCCTCGTCATTCCCTTCGACGTGAAAGAGGCGTTCGGCCAGGCGCGTCCTCCCGTGGTGTGCACGCTGAATGGGAAGACCTCGTGGCGCACCACGGTCGCGGTCTACGGCGGCAAGAGCTTCATCGGCGTGCGCGCGGAGATTCGGGAGAAGGCTGGCCTCGTCGATGGCTCGAAGATCGACGTAACGCTGCAGGCCGATGACGCGCCTCGCGTGGTGGAGACGCCTGCCGATCTCGAGAAGGCGCTCGAGGGCGCGAAGAAGGCCGCGTGGGAGAAGATGTCTTTCACGCACCAGAAGGAATGGGTGCAGGCGCTCGACGACGCGAAAAAGCCGGAGACCCGCGCACGAAGGTTGGGTCAGTTGCTGGAGAAGCTCGCCGAAAAATAGACAGCGATCGATCCTCCGTTACGGTCTCGATCAGGCCTGT
>CBIHPJ010000984.1:0-2530 GCA_966211295.1 uncultured Myxococcales bacterium
TGATGGTGTTCTCGAACGGGAAGACGTTGAACATCGCTTCCTGAGTGAGGGGGCCGGCGTACAGGTTGTCGCGAATGCCAAGCGAGTTGCTGAGCGCGACCTCGGCCTCGACGCCCTGACGGCGGCGCATGGAGTCCGCGAGGATGTTGCCCAGCGGCGAGTCACCACCGGTGGAGTTGTTGCGGCGCTCGATGTTGCGGGGCGCGTACGCGAACAGCGAGGTGAGGTTCAGGCGCACGTCGAGGTCCGTCAGGTACGGCATCAGCAGCTGCGTGGTGTTGCGATCCTCGACCTCTTTGCAGTCGGCGACCGCTTGCTGCACCTTCGGATCGGCGACGAACTCGCCGGGGCCCCAGAACTGCGACCGGTAGTAGTCGCGCATGGCCTCGCTGCACCACACCGCGTCGATGGGGAAGATGCGGTGCTCGAAGCTGACGATCTCGCCGCCCTCCGCGCCCGCGTTGCCTTCCTCGGGCATCTGGATCACCGCGTCGATGCGGTTCAGGTACTTCGAGAACGCGCCACCGTGGCTCAGGATCACGCGGCGGCCAGCGGGATCGGTGAGGCGCTGCGGCGGGTTGAGCACGATGTGCAGATGACCGCCGAGGATCGCGTCGATGCCTTCCACTCCGGGAATGTGCACGCGCACCACCGACTTGGGATCATCCTCGGTGCCGAAGCGCTCGAGCACTTCCCAGGGGAGCGCCTTCCGCTCGACGAACTGCTTGGCGAGGCTCCACTCGTAAAAGGCCTCGTAGCCTTCGATCAGATCCTGGTCCTCGGTGAGGCCGGCGTGGCTGGTGATCAAGATCACGTCGACCGTGCCGCGGAGGAACTGCACGTAGTTGCGAGTGACTTCGTTCGGCTCGAGTGGGATCGCCTGCAGCGAGTTGCCCTGCTCGGTGATCGAGTTGAGCGAGCCGAAGTTACCGAGGCCGATCACCGCGACGCGCAGGCCGCCGATGTTCTTGATCATGTACGGCGAGACGTAGAGCGACGTCTGGTTGCTTCCCTGCTGATCGATGTCTTCCCACTGGTAGTTCGCCGCCATCACCGGGAAGCGCGCGTTGTCGCGGGCCTGCTTGGTGAAGTTCTGCGCGCCGGAGTCGAACTCGTGGTTGCCGATGGCCGCCGCGTCGAGGCCGACCATCGAGAGGAACTTGTACTCAACCTCTCCGTTGTTCAGGTTGAAGATGGGCGCGCCCTGGAACGAGTCGCCGGAGTCGACGTGAATCACGCGATCGGCCCGCGCGCGCTCACGCTGGATCAACGCGGCCATGCGCGTGGCGCCGCCGAAGGGGCCTGCCTCGGGGATCATGCCGAGGTCGGTGTCCGTCTTGAGCGGATTGAAGTCGTACGGCAGCAGGCGCGAGTGGATGTCTGACGTGTGGAGAATCGTCAGGCGCACCTGCTGGCCCGAGAGGTTGATGTCGTAACCCTCGAGCGTCGGGAGGCACGACGTCTGAACCAGCGCCGCGCAGCAGAACGCGGCCAGCACGAGTCGGGGAAAGAGCTTCATGAACGGGTCCGGGCTCGGGGGAAGGGCGGCCTAATGGGCCGGTCACATACGCGCCCACGCGGCTCTGGTAAAGCGGTGACGACATGCCCCACGCCCCGGTGACTGATCTCGATGTCGTGGAAGACTTCACTTCGACCGGCAGGTGCGATGAAGGTTTCCTGCACGTCCGGCGGCTGCGGGTGCGAAACCTCCGCGCCGACGGCACGAAGTCAGACGTTTACCGGGTCGACGTGGTCGATCGCCCCCGTCTCGACGCGGTCGCGGTGCTGCTCTGGCGCCGGGGCGATCAGGGCCTCGAGTTCCTCACGCGCCAGAACCTGCGGCCCGCGGCTCACTTCCGTCACGAGAAGGTTCCGAACGTGCCCGACGGCAGGTCCCACCTGTTTTGCGAGGAGATCGTCGCGGGGCTGCTCGAGACGAGCGATCAAGGTCTGCCCGGCGTGAAGCACCGCGCGGCGCAAGAGGCGTTCGAAGAAGCGGGCTACCGCGTGTCGCCCGAGCGCGTGCAGCTGCTCGGCGCTCCGTTCTTCGTCGCTCCGGGGATCATCAGCGAGAAGATCTTCCTCACGGCGGTGGAGGTCACCGGGCTCACCCCCACGGAGCCTGAAGGTGATGGCAGTCCGTTGGAGGAGGGCGGGGCGACGCAGTGGAGATCGCTCGCTTCACTGGAGGCCGCGATCGCCGACGGCACCGTTCAAGACGCGAAGACCGAGCTCGGCCTCCGCCGCTTCCTGGCGAAGGTGAGCTCGGTCGTGATCACCTCGTCGACCTCCGTCGCGGTCTAGAGCGCGAGCATGAAGGCGACGAGATCCTTCTTCTCGGGATCGGTGAGCTTCGTGCCGAGCACGAGGTTGAAGAACTCCACCGTGTCGTCGAGCGTGAGCAGCCGGCTGTCGTGCAGATAGGGCGGCGAGTCCTTGATGCCGCGCAGCGGGAAGGTCTTGATCGGCCCGTCGGCAGACGCGAGCCGGCCTTCGATCTCCTTCTCCTTGAAGAAGCGCTCGACCTTCA
>CBIHPJ010000985.1:0-2525 GCA_966211295.1 uncultured Myxococcales bacterium
GTCGTGGTGTTGTGCCACCCATCGAGCTTCCCGCTGAAGCGCGCGATCTCTCCGTACGTGAGGAACCCCGCGATCGGCACCTCGGGGAAGTGCTCCTTCACGGCGTCGATCTCTTCCTGGAACGAGTCCTTCAAGATCATCCCGCGGCAGATGCAGTCGAACACCAGCACGCCCGCCGGCTTCGCTCCCTGCAGGTTCGCGCGCGCTTGCTTCGCCGCGTTCCCGCACGCCTTCACCATCGAGTCGATCTCCCCGTCGAGGATGCACACCTGCGCGCCCTGCGCGATGTCGGCCACCAGCTTGAGCTCGCCTGACGGGCCCACGCCCACCGGCGCGCGCGCGTGGTGGAGCTCGTTCAAGAAGAAGACTCCGAGCTCGTTGCCGATGAGGAAGCTGCCGGTGTTCTGCTCGTTGAGCTCGATGCCTTTCGACTTCGCGTACTCGCGGTACACCTCGATCGCGGGCCTCTTGTCGATCTCGTAGAGCACGTTGCCCTCGGCCCTGGTGACCAACATCGTCTTGGTCTTCGGCTTCAGCCCGTGATCCACGCCCACACCCCACGGCGTCTTGCCGAACACGTGCAACGCCGCCGCGCTGTCCACGCCGCTGGCCTTCGAGCTGCCCACCTGCGTGGCCTTGAACTGTCCGTCGTCTCCCGACGCGCCGCCCACCACCTGCTGGAAGAGCCGAGTGCGCGTGAGCACCTCCTTCACCACGCGCTCGCCAGTGCCCGCGAGTCCGTCGACCAGCAGCACGCTGGTGGAAAGCGCGGCGCCCTTCTTCGCCGCGCGCGCCTGCAGGTCGCCGAACGTGCTGGTGACCTTCTTCGCCACGCCGCTCGGATCCTCACGAACGCCGCCCGCTGCTTCGATGGAGAACGTCTCGCGATCGAGCGTGGTGAGCAGCACTGCCACTCCACCCGTGGTGCGACCCTTCTCGGTGAACTCACCCGCCGTCTGGCAGCCGATGAACTCGCAGCCGGGCGCGAGCGTGTTCGCCGCCTTCAGCGCCTCTCCCAGGTCGTGCTTCGCCGAGGTGAAGACGAACCCCGCGGTGGGCTTCGCTTCCAGCTTTGCTGTAGCCGCCGCGATCGCTTCTCGAACCGCTGCCGCTGTAACCGAGTTCGAGGACTGACCAGAAGACGTGCGAGTCGGCATGCTTAGCTCCCCAAGAGGAGCCCGCACCCTACCGCAGCGTCACCAGAAACGAGGGGTGTGAAAAGACCTACTTCTTGGGAGCCGGAGCGGGAGCGGCGCCTGCGGCCAACCGCTTCAGCGCATCGCGAGCCTCGACGTGGTCCAGCTTGGCCGCTTCTTCGAAGGCCTTCTTCGCTTCGTCCTTCTTGCCCTCGTTCTCGTAGAGCTCACCGAGCGAGAACTGCGCGGCCGCGAAGCTGGGGTCGACGTTGATCGCCGCCTTGAAGCTCGCCTCCGCGCGCTCCTTGTCGCCTTGTCCGTACTGGCACATGCCCAGGTAGTGCAGGCTCAGCACGTGGCGCGGCTCGGACGTGAGGATGTCCGTCATGGTGTTGATGCACTTGCCCGCGTTGGTCGGATCTCCGCGGAAGAGCAGGAACGCGTACTCGGCGCGCGCGTCGTAGAGCAGCGGGTTCTGGGTGGCGACCTTCTCCAGCGGCTCCAGCGCCTGGTCAGGCCGGCCCATGCGCGACTTGAGAATGCCCAGGCGTGAGAGCGCCTGCAGATCGTTCGCGTCGGCCTTGATGGCCTCGGTGAGGATCTTCTCCGCGTCGGGGTAGCGGCCCATCGAGAGATAGAGATCGACGAGACCCATCTTCGCCGCGCGGTTATCGGGCTCGGTCTTGAGCACCTCGCGGTAGAGCGGCTCAGCCTGCTTCGCCACGCGCTTCTTCGCGTAGGCGCGCGCGAGATCGAGGCGCGCTTCGCTGGTGGGCTCGAGGGCGAGGCGCTCCATCAGCTGCGCGATCGCTCCGTCGAAGTTGTTCTGCGCGAGGTACGCCTCACCGAGCGCTTCACGCGCCGAGGCGTCTTTCGGCACCTTCTCCACCGCGGTCTTGAGCGCGGCCACTGCCTCGTCGATCTTGCCCATCGCGAGCAGGGTGAGCGCGAGCCCGCGGTACGCGTCGGTGGTGCGGCGCACGTCGTTCAGCTTGCGCAGCTGCAGGAAGCCCTTCGCGTTCTTCTCGTCGGCCTCGCTCGCGGCGATCGCCTTCTTGAACGCCTCGAGCGCGCGGTCCTTCTTGCCCTGGTTCAAATACAGCGTACCCAGCTGCACGTACGGCCCCGAGGAGCCCGGCTCGAGCTTCAGCGCCTGCTCGAAGGCCTTGGTCGCCTGCGGCTGCTGGTTCAACTTCATGTAGCTCATGCCGGTGTTGAACCAGGCCTCGGCATACGCGGGATCCGCCGTGGTGGCCTTCTTGAACTGCTCGAGCGCCTTCTTGGTGTCGGCCTTCGCGTCGTACGCCACGCCGAGGTTGTTGAAGGCCTGCGCATGCTTCGGGTTGATCGCGAGCGTGCGATCGAACTCGGTGATCGCCATTCCCACCG
>CBIHPJ010000986.1:0-2522 GCA_966211295.1 uncultured Myxococcales bacterium
TTGGTGAAGCCGAAGCCCGCCTGCAGCGTCGTCGCCCCTGCCGCGCCACAGAGCGTGAACTTCGCGCTCATCACGTAGAGGTTCGCGTACAGCGTGTAGTTCGACTGCTGCAGGAAGTTCAGCGGGATGTCGATCGCTGAGCCGCTGGTCGTGTAATAGAAGAACCCGGGCAGATTCGACTTCTGCGCGGGGAACACGGGCGGGTTCGTCCCCGTGTACGCATAGAGCGTCACCGTGAACGGAGTCGCAGTGCCGACGCATTTGGTCTGGTCGTCGATCGGCTCGTCCACCACGAGGAAGATGACCGGCCCCGTGGACGTACTCGACCACGCTGGGTGATTGGCGACGTTCGAGCACGTGCCCACGTCGACAGGCCCACAGCGATTTGCCGCGTCACACGCGTTTCCATAGCCGCACACGTCGGGCTGCGTGGAGTTGTCGCAGAGCACTCCCGCATCCATGCCTGCGTCAGTCGAGACCGCGCAGTGCCCCGTCGAACCGTTGCAAGAGGAGCCCGAGGGACACCCGGTGGTCGTGCAGCGCGCCGAGCACTGATGCGAAATCTCGCTGCAGATGGTGCCCGGAAAGCTCGAGTTGCAGAGCGAATCGAGGGCGCAGGTGCAGAAGCTCGCGATCGAGTTGTTGATGCGCGTGCAGAGCTTCTCCCCGGAGGGACAATCGACCGAGCCCGCGCACGTCGGTTGACACGTCAACAGCACCGGGTGACAGGCGAGGCCAGTGCCGCAAGAGGCATCACTCGCGCAGGGACTGCCAACGCCCGCGTCGCCCGAACCGCCTCCGCCGCCTCCACCGATTCCACCGCCGCCGCCCCCTCCTGTGCCGCCGCCCGCGCCGCCGCCGAGGGCGCCTCCGCCTCCAGCAGTGCCGCCACCGGTGTTTGCAGCGAAGCAAGATCCGAGCTGGCAGATCGTCCCGCTCGAGCATCGACCGCAGCTCAGGCCGCCGCTGCCGCACGCGTCAGCCGAGATGCCTGATTGGCACTGTCCGTTCTGATCGCAGCACCCGCTGCAGGTGCTCGAGCTGCACTGCTTTGGAGGCGTACCGCAAGCAGCGAGCGCCAGACCACCGACGAAGCCGATCGCGAGCAGGACGACGCCTGAGCGGAGCCGGAGTACCGACCTGCAGCGAAGCGAAAGGTCGCGGAGGCGGAGCGACCAGAAGGTTCGAGAGTGCATGACGGCTCCTGGGTTTAAGACTCGTGCAGCTTCTTCTTCGGCACCACGAGGCCAGACGAGAGGCGCTTGAGCACCACGTCGCGCTGCCGCTGCTTGTAGCGCTCGTGCGAGTTCTCGCCCTTCTCGTTCTGCTCGGCGGTCTTCGCGTCGGCGATCTGGAACTCGCAGGTCGCCAGCGTGATCCGGCCCTGCCGCTCGCGATCGTCGAGCTCGGGCGGAGGAAGGAAGGCGTCGAGCCGAATGGGCACGTCGGCCACGAAGTTGAGCACCCGGTACGTCGAGCCCGAGAACGTGTTGCCCACGCGCGCCGCCAGCTCGCGCTCTTCGTAGTCCAGGTCCAGGTGCAACTGCCGCGCGTACTTCTTGAAGTTCGGGTAGCTGCGCACCAGGTCCTTGAACTTGATGATCGTGTTCTCGGTCTGCGACGGCACCACGAAGTTGAAGGGCAGCAGGCGCTGCGTGAGGAAGTAGAGCGTGGGGATGATGTCGTCCCGCTCCTTCACGATGATGCGGAAGCGCGTGCGGTCGTAGATCGCGGCGGCGGTCGAGTCCTTCTTCGCGATCAGCTTGGTGATGGTCGACTCGCGCGTCTTGATGGAATCGGAGAACTCGACGATCGGCAGCTCCTTCGCCCTCGCCTCGGCCATCACCGCGCTCACGCGCTCCGCCACCAGCCTCGCCAGCTCGGCCTCGGGCACCGCGATCTTGAAGAGCAGATCGCGCGCCTCGATGTGCTGAATCACGTGCATCGCCTTGAGCACGATGCAGGCGATCTTCCGGTACCTGCGATCGATCTCTCCCGACGCGAGCAGGAAGAGGTCGTGAATCATGTTCGGGTTCGCGACCACGTCGGCGACCCGGTAGTTGAACGTCTTGCGCAGGTACTCCACCGCGTCGTTCAGCACGGTGCGCACCCACAGCTCGTCGCTCTTCCGCGTCGGGTCGATCTGCAAGAGGCGCAGGAAACGATCGACCTCGTCCCAGGTCTTGAAGTGCAGCCGCCGCCACTCGATCACCGAGCCCCCGCGGAGGATCAGGCGAATGCGCTCGAGCTCCTTGAGCCCCATCTCCTCCACCCGGCGGATGGGAAGATCGGGCAGCGTCGGTTGATGCGAAGGCGTCGTCAAAGCGGGTGGGTTTTCCCACCGCAACGCTCGCGAGGCAAAAGAGAAAGCCGGCCCCGGAGTCGTTCCGGAACCGGCTTTCGCTTACTGCAGGGTGCGCAACGATCGCGAAGCATCCCCTCGGGGGATTACTTCTGAACCGGACGATCGTCGCGGTACTCGGTGATCGTCGCCACGCCCGCCGCGTCGAACACGCTCTGCG
>CBIHPJ010000987.1:0-2514 GCA_966211295.1 uncultured Myxococcales bacterium
GTACTCAGGATCGCAGCAGCATCACGATCGTCACCAGCACCATGAAGATCAGCGCCACGGTGAGGGCGATCAATCCCGGTGTCCACACTTCGGTCTTCTTCCAGGGAGACGGTCCTCCGCGGGGCTCGAGTGGCTCTTCCTTCGCCGGGAGCAGCGAGGGCGCTGACTCGAACGCGTCGGGTTTGAGCTGAGCCTTTCGCTTCCGCGCTTGCGAGGCGACGACGGACTCGCCGATGTCTTGCGCAGGTGCTGTTTGCGCGCGGACCTTCGAATCAGTCGAGACGTCTTGAACAGGATCGAGCAGCTGCGTCGCACCAGGAGCCGGAGGCGGATCTTCGTCGAGTGTGATCGTGCGGAGTGGCCTGAGCTTCGGATCGGAGTCGACTGACTGCAGCGCCGGGTTCGTCTCGACTGGACTGAGGATCGGATTGGTGGTGTCGACCGAGGGGAGATTGTCCTCCGTCGCTCCCTCGGGCTTCTTGTCGCTCACTCCGCTGATGTTAGCGGAAGTTGCCCCTCACCCCGACCCTCTCCCCGCTTCGCAAGGAGAGAGAGAAGAGGTCACGGGCGCGACGGCATCGGGATGAACTCCACCCGGTGCGTGCGCTCACCGCAGCGCCGCGCGGCGTCGTTGCGCGAGAGGATCACGCACAGGGAACGCTTGAACAGCTCGCTCACTTCGCGCGTGCACTTCGCCTCGCTCAACGACTCGACGATCATCGATTCCACGTAGAGATCGGTGGCCTTCAAGAGCGCGTTGATCAGGTGCTGCACGAAGGTGTCGTCGTTCACCGACTTCGCCATCGAGCGGAGCGCAGTGCCAACCGGCGCGTCCTGCACCGACACCGAAGCCTCGATCAGCTGGCGACGGAGCGAGTCCTTCACGTCGACGATGAAGAGCGCGAGCATTCCGCCCTGGAAACGCTGAGCGGCTTCCTGCACCGCGATCTCCGCCAGCATCGCGGAGTTGAGCTGCAGCGCCTCGCCGAGCGACGCACCATCACGAAGCGACGAGACGAGCTGGCGGGTCCCTGTATGCGGGCTCGGCCGGGGGCGGTACTGACGCCAAACGGTGGAGAGAGCGTTGAGGGGCGACATGTAGGATTGTCACGTTCGGGCGACATCTCCTTTCGTGAGAGAAGTGCCAGCGGCGTTGACGTTTTCGGGCCCATTTCGAGCCCCATTTCCAAGAGGTTTTCCGTGCGCGCAGTGGTGCTGCAACACGAGCAGAACGAAGGTTTGGGGCTGCTCGAGAAGCCCCTCGTCGATGCGGGCTTCTCGCTCACGAAGCGCTTCCGCAGCGTGGAGCACAAGGACCTCGACGCCGAGCTCATCGTCATTCTCGGCGGGTCGATGAGCGTGTGGGCGACCGATCAGCATCCGTTCCTCAAAGACGAGCTCGGCCTCCTGGTGGAGCGGGTCGCGCTGGGCCGTCCGTGCCTGGGCATTTGTCTGGGGGCGCAGATGCTCGCGGCCGCGGCGGGAGCGCAGGTGAGCGCGGGGAAGAACGGCATCGAGCTCGGCGTCGCGCCCGTGAGATGGACGAAGGCGGGGCTCGAGGATCCGGTGATCAAAGGCGTGAGCGCGAAGTCAGTGGTCGCGCACTGGCATGAAGACACCTGGACCCCGGTGGAGAACGCGACGTTGCTCGCCTCCACCGATCGCTACACCCAGCAGGCGTTTCGCCTGGGCGAGAGCTACGGCTTCCAGTTCCACCTCGAGCTCAGCGCGGCGCTCTTCGAAGAGTGGATTCGCGGCAACGCCGAGGTGCTCGAGCTCTACGGCAAGGATCAGAAGGAGCTGCTCGCGTCGTTGCCGAAATTGAAATCGGCCGAGGCCGAGAACGTGTTGCTCCTGGAACGCCTCGCGCATCACTTCGCGCGCGTGGCCTGAGCTAAGGAACCCCAATGCGCTACCTGCTGAAGCAGAAGCTGTTCTCGTTCGGCGACGACTTCACCATCAAGGACGACGACGGCAACGCCGTGTACCAGGTGGATGGCAGGGCCTTCACCCTGCTGCGCGAGAAGCTCTCGTTCGAAGACATGCAGGGGAAGGAGCTCGCGTTCATTCGCGAGCGCATCATCGCGCTCACGCCGTCGTATGAGATCTTGCGAAACGGCGGCGTGGCGGCGGTGGTGAAGAAGGATCTGATCAACCTCTTCAGGTGCGGCTTCACCGTCGACGTGCCGGGTCCTGATGATCTCGAGGCGCAGGGCAGCCTGCTCGACCACGAGTACACCTTCGCGCGCGGCAGCCGCACGGTGGCCACGGTGTCGAAGCGCTGGTTCTCGTTCACCGACACCTACGGAGTGGATGTGGAGCCCGGGGAGGATCCGGTGTTGATCCTCGCGAGCACGGTGATCATCGACATGATCTGCCACGCCGATGCGTCGAAGCAGCCGAAGAAGAAGAGTGTGGAGAGCTGAGCGCGGGGCGCCCCCCCCCCCGGCCGCGGCCCCCCCCCCCCCCCCCCGCGCGCGGGGGGGGGAGGGAAACAAGAAAGCCCACGGGAAA
>CBIHPJ010000988.1:0-2512 GCA_966211295.1 uncultured Myxococcales bacterium
GCGAGTGTCTGGGGACGGGCCTCGATTATCTCGACCCGCACCTCGGCGGGGCGCGTTGTGTATTTCGCCAACTTCTCCCCCTCCCCCTTGGGGAGTGGGTCGGGGTGAGGGCAAGTCACTTCGTGGTGAGACCTTCTCACTGTGCCTACCGAGGGGAGAGGGAGAAAAGGGCGCGCTGGGTGAGTCCGCATGAATCAGCCCAGCGACATGCTCCTCGCCGTGCTCGGCGTGCAGCTCGGCTACCTCTCTGCCGACGACGTGCTGGCGAGCGCACGCGAGCTCGCCCAACCCGGAGAGAAGCGCAGCCTCTCCGAGTTCCTCGTCGCACGCGGCATGCTCGATCGCGCCCGAGCGCAGGTCCTCGAGCGCCTCGCCACGCGCGCCACCTCCACCGCGGGCGGCGACGCCGCGCAGACGCTCGAGCTCCTTCCGTCCTCCGTCCGCCAGCTCGCCGCACAATCGCGCCGCAGCCAGAAACTGCCCGACCCTCCTCCCGCCGGAGTCGTCGGCCTCGTCGACGAGCAAGCGCACCGCTACTTCTCCGCCCCGCGCGCCGACGCGCCTCCGCGCGAGCTCGGCCGCGGCACCACGGGCCGCGTGCTCTCGATGCACGACACCGTGCTCGGACGCGACGTCGCGTGGAAGCAACCCTTCCACTCCACGCCAGAAGACGACGAAGCCCTGATGGCGCAGGCCCGCATGATCGCCCGCCTCGATCACCCCGCGGTCGTCCCCGTCTACGAGCTCGGTCGGGACGCGAAGGGCGCGGTCTACGCCACGCAACGGCAGGTCACCGGAAACACGCTCGCCGAGGCCCTCACCCGCGCGAGCACGCTCGACGAACGCCTCGCGCACCTCGGCGCCGTGCACAGCATCGCGCGCTGCATGGCCAGGGCGCACGACCTGGGAGTCACCCACCGCCGCCTCACCTGCCGCAGCATCACGCTCGGCCGCTTCGGCGAGGTCTACCTCCTCGGCTGGAGCCCGCCCGAAGACGTCTCCACGCGCGCGGAGTCGATCGCCGCCGACGTGAAGGCGCTCGGCGCGATCCTCCACGAGGTGGTCACTGGTCTCCCTGCACCCGTGATGGGCGCGGTGCAGGCGCGCGGAGTGCCCGATGATCTTCTCGGCCTCTGCCGCAACGCGCTCAGTGGATCGATCACCACCGCCGAGCAGCTCGCGCACGAGCTCAAGGCGTTCATCGACGGCCGCCGCCTGGGGAGCTTTCGTTATTCCACCTGGCAGCTCCTCAAGCGCTACGTGCGCCAGCACACGCTCTTCTCGTTGATGGCCGTGACCGCGGTGGTGCTCGTCACCGTCGTCGCGGCCACCGCTGCCGGCGCCGTGCGCGAAGAGCGCGATCGCGCGCGACTCTTCGCTCGCCGCTTCCTCGATGACGTGGCGCTGCGCTTGCGGCCGCAGCCTGGTGTCGAGCCGCTCCTCGAGCAGGTGACCGGCGCGGCGCTCAAGCACTACCAACGCACGATGGATCTGCAGAAGGCGCCTCGCGAAGAGCGGCTGAGCGTGAGTCGCGCGATGGCGCGTCTCGGGGCGGTTTCGCTCTCGCTCTCCCGGCTCGATGAGGCGCGGCAGAGCCTCGACTTCGCCGACACGCTCGCGCAGGGACTCGCCGACGCGTCGCCAGATGATGCCCAGGCGCGCGTGGTGCTCGCGCAGACCGCGGCCGCGCGCGCGGCGATGCCGGGGCTCAGCACGGACAAGGCGCTGGAGTGGGCGGCTCGTGCGCGCACGCTCGCAGACCAGGCGCTGGCGAGTGCTCCGGGGTCTGCGCCTGCACGACTCGCGGCGGCGAGTGCGCGGTTGCAGAGCGCACTTCGCGTCGCTGACTCCACCGAGGCGCAGCGCGAGTTCAACGACGCCGTGAAGCTGCTCGAGCTGCCCGTGAAGGATCCTTCCGAAGAGCTCGCGCGTCGCCAGGCGCTCGGCACTGCGCTGGTCGAGCGAGCGAGTCGCCGGGCGCGAGATGGTCAGCCTTCCGAAGCGCAGCGCGTGGTGGAGCGGCTCGCCGAGTTGCGTGAGCGCGCTCCCGATGACATCGAGCTCCAGCTGAGCGCCGCGCGCGCGGAGCTCCTGCTCGCTGAGTCCCTCGAGGAGAAGGATCAGGAACAGTCGCGCACTCACGCTGATTCAGCTGCCGCCCTCGCGCGCGACGTCTATGGGCGGCGGCCTGATCGAGTCGAGGCGGCCGTGCTTCAGGTGAAGTCTTCGCTCCTCGCTGGCCACGCGCAGGAAGCGCTCGCCGCCGCGCGCGGCTTCGAGTCGCGTGGCGTCTCGGAGGTGACTTCGTGGATCGCCGAGGTGGCGTTGTTCTCCGGGGACTTCGAGTTGGCTGCCACGCTCGATGCAGACACGAGTGAGCGTGCGGTGCTCATTCGCGCGGTGGCGGCGACGTGGCTCGGCAAGCCGTCGGACGCGGTGATTCAGGCGCGCGCGCTGCGCGGTCACATGAAGGAAGTGGGCTGGCCCGCGGGACGGCTCCATCGCGGGCTGG
>CBIHPJ010000989.1:0-2505 GCA_966211295.1 uncultured Myxococcales bacterium
GCGGCTACGACGACGGCTCCGTGCCTCTTCCCGGCAACGGCGGTGGCTACGACGATGGCTCGGTGCCACTCCCCGGCAACGGCGGTGGCTACGACGACGGCTCGGTGCCACTCCCCGGCGGCGGCGGTTACGACGATGGCTCCGTACCGTTGCCCGGCGGGAGCGACTCGATGGAGTTCGACCCGATGGCGTCGTCGGCGCCTGCGCCCGCCAGCTTCGACTTTTCGGAGTCGCCCGCGGCTCCAGCGCCCGCCCCCGGTGGCTTCGACTTCTCGGAGTCCCCGGCCGATCCTCCGCCTCCCGCGCCGGGTGGCTTCGACTTCGACGCGGCTCCGCCTCCACCCGCTTCTGGAGCGGGTGGGTTCGAGTTCGACGCTGCTCCGCCTCCCGCCGCGCCCGGTGGGTTCGAGTTCGACGCCGCGCCTCCGCCCGCCGCTGCGCCCGGTGGCTTCGACTTCGCCGAGCCGCCCACCGCGGCCGCGCCGGCCTTCCAGTCTTCACCTTCGAGCAGCGGCTTCGACTTCGGAAGCCCCCCTCCTCCGCCTGCGGGCGGCCCGCCGCCCTCGATGGGCTTCGGCGAGGTCGACTTCGGCGGTGGTGGCGATCTCGAGTTCGATCCCACCGCGGGCGCGAAGAAGTCCGCGCCGGCCGATGATCTCGAAGCAGACCTGAGCGCTCCGCTTCCCAAGCCCACCGGCGCGCCCGCGGGCCCGACGGATGGCCTGGAGATGCTGAACTTCATCGACAAGACGGCGAAGGAGGCCGGCGCCAGGCCCGAAGAGATGCTGAACGTGCGCCGCTTCCACGTGAAGCGCCGCAGCGGCAAGGTCTTCGGTCCGTTCGAAGAAGCCGTGGTGGTGAAGATGCTCGAAGACGGGCAGCTCCTCGGCAACGAAGAGGTCTCGCTCGACGCCGAGAACTGGCACGCGATCGGTACCGAGCCCGCGCTCCAGGCGGTGATCTCGCGCCTGATGGAGGCACCGGCGCGCACGCAGACGAGCTCGAACCTGCAGATGGTCGACGACCAGCGTGGGCCGTCGATGGATCGGCTCAAGCAGCTCTACGAAGGGCGCATGGCGGCGGTGGCCGTCGTGCAGAGCAAGGAACCGATCCCCTTCAAGAAGAAGCTGCCCTTCATCGTGCTGGGCGTGCTCCTCGCCGTCACCGTGGTCGGTGGAGTGGGCCTCGGCCTCGCCACCCCGTACGGCTTCTTCGCGCTCAAGCTGCTCTTCCCCGCGAAGGTGAAGCCCGACACGCGCGAGTACGGCTACCTCCAGGTGGCGCGCAAGGCGTTCCTCCAGGACACGTGGAAGTCCTACAAGCTCGCGAAGGACTCGGCGAACCAGGCGCTGCAGATCAAGGACTACCCCGAGGCCCGCGCGGTGTGGTGCCAGGCGGTGTTCTATCTCGACCGCAAGTTCGGCAAGGCCGAGCCGGCCGAGCTCGAGCAGGCGAACGCCGAGCTGGTGAACGTGCGGTTGCTCGGAGAGAAGCACCCAGAGGTGCTCAAGACCGAGGCCTCCGCTGCACTCAACCGCAACGACGCCGACGCCGCGCTCGCGAGCATCGCCGACGCCGTCGCGCGCGACTCGGAAGATCTCGAGTCGCTCTTCCTCCGCGCCGAGGCGTACCTGCAGAAGAAGCAGCCCGCGCAGGCGAAGGCCGAATACGAGGCCGTGCTGAAGTAAGACCCGAAGAGCGCCAAGGCGCTGCACGGGCTCGGTTTGCTCCACAAGGCGCAGAACGAGTTCAGCGAGGCCGCTGGCCGCCTGGCCGAGGCGCTCGAAGCTGATCCGGCGCACCTGGTGTCGGCGGTCGAGCTCGCGGAGATCGTGATCATTCGCAAGAAGGAGGTCGAGCGCGGCAACGAGCTCCTCGAGAAGGCGCTCAGCGAAGAAGGCCGGCCCACCCTCTCGCCCGGCTCCGTCGGCAAGGCACTCGCGCTCAAGGCCGAGTCGCTCGTGGTGCAGGGCAAGCTCAACGACGCGGTGCCGCTCTTCGAAGAGGCGCTCAAGGCTGACCCGAAGAACGCGTTCACCAACGGCCGGCTCGCGCACGCGTACGCTGATCTCAATCAGCCCGAGAAGGCGGCGCCGCTCTTCCAGGTCGCGGTGAAGGCCACGCCTGAGAGCCTCGAGCTCACCGAGGGCTACCTCGGCACGTTGATCATTCTCGGCAAGATGGACGAGGCGACGCAGGTGATGTCGGCGGCCAACACGCGCTTCCCCGGCAACGCGACGCTCTCGTACCTCACGGCCCGCGTGGCCGACGCGCTCGGCAACACCAAGGACGCCGAAGAGGCGTACAAGCGCGCGATCGCGGCGGACCCGAAGATCATTGACGCGTACCTGTTCCTCTCGCGCAACTACATGCGCGACCGCCGCTTCAAGGAAGCAGGCCCGGTGCTCGAGAGCGGCCTCAGCCAGGCGCCCGACAACGCGGCGCTGCGCGTGGGCATGGGCGAGCTCGCGCTGCATGAACGCGACCTCGAGCGCGCCGAAGGAG
>CBIHPJ010000990.1:0-2503 GCA_966211295.1 uncultured Myxococcales bacterium
TCGCCGGTCAGCTGGTGCAGCTCGTGCTCAAGGTCGACGCGAAGAGCATCAAGCTTCAATGAGCGTGGCTATCGATTGAACTGGCGCAGGGCATCCGGCTCCGGCCCGGGTTGCGCCTTCAGCAACCGTTGCCAGAGCCGCTTCTGCGCTTCCGTCATCGTGCCGAGATTGAACTGCTTGTCTCCGACGAAGACCTTCGACGCAGTGACGCCGCTGCGTGGCAGGCTCTTCTCAGGCTTCACTTTCTCAAGGTAACTCTCGAGCCCTCCATAGAGCGCCACGCCGAAGGAATCTTCGACGAGCTGGAGCTCCTGATTCGAACTACCGAAGCCGACTGCCGTTGCGCTCGCGATCGGGCTGCCCGTTCTGTGCAGCACGCAAAGCCTGCCATTGCTCTCGCCCATGCGCTCAAGCTGTGCCTGCGCGATGGCCGGATCTCGTTCGATACAGAAGATGATCGACGAGACTCTCTCAAGGTAGTTGTCGCGAAGCGCGCTCATCTCGAGTTCCTCGCTCAGAAGCGAGTACCTGCAGAAGGACACGGGATGAGTCAGCTGGTCGTCCTGCTCGAGCGTGGTTCGTCCTGAAGCCGCGTCCATCAGCGCCAGCTCCATCAGGGCTGAGAGCAAGCCCTCGGCCGAAACACCGAGCTGCTTCGCGCTATTCTTGATCAGGTTCACCGCCCATTCATCCGCCTTCGCCTCGCGACACTGGTTCGTATTGCGGCATTGCGTCAGCCCCAGCGTCGCGGGATCGCAGTCGGCGCCCGGCGCGGCGCTCGGACCCAGGTGCCCGAGGCAAGCGTGGCCCAGCTCGTGCGCGAGCACGAACGCCATCCGCGTCTGAAACCCCCAGCGCCAGGCGCCCCAGCGCTCGGCCTCAAACTCGGCCCAGATGGGCAGCTGTGCCGTGGCCTCGATGCGGTGAGAGGTCAGCGAGGCCATCGCTCCGAAGAGCTTGTTCCAGTACGCATCGTTCCGGCGCTCGGCGAGGTTCCCGGCGAGCGCGAGCCAGGTCTCCTCTCCGAGCGAGACTCGCAGTTGCACCTTGCCGGCGACGAGCGTCGCAGACGCGCTCAGCCGATTCGAGTTGGTGTGCTCCGGCTTTTCCGGCAGCGCGGCTACACAACCTGCTGCCACCGCCCGCGCCTTCAGCTCGGCATAGGTCTCATCGGTCTGGCGCCGAAGCAACGCGAGGAGCTCTGGCGACGGTTGCGCCGCGGCAAGACTGGAGCTGAGCAATGAGAGGATGCAAAGTGTTCGCATGAACTTTCTCCTGCGGGGCGTCGGGGTGGTTGTGTGGGTTGTGTTGACGGCGTGCGCGAGCACGAAGCAGGTCGGGGGAGCTGCGGCGAATGCGGGTGCTCGTCCGGCGTTCTGGCCTCGAAGCACAGGACAGGCCTGCGAGCGCTTCGACGCGCTTCTCTTCGAAAACGCGGCGCCGGTGCCCGAAGAACAGTTCATGGAAGCGATCGGATGTGCCCTCGAGCGCGCGCACGATGACGACGTGCCGGCGCTCCTCGATGCGCTCGGCCGCAAGTTCGAGGCTGAAGACACCGCTGAGGGACGGGTGTTCCGCTACTTCGAGCAGGGCCTCGGCCCCGGTACGAGCTTCGCGGGCCTGCACTTCAGCAATACGCCAGGTCACTGGGACGCCTCGAGCCAGGTCGCCAGCTCGCTCAGTGAGTTTTTCTCGCAAGACGCCCGAACGATCCTCAAAGACGCCTCGCAGGATGCCGATCTCATGGAGTGGACGGTGATGGCCGCCCACGCGCAGACGCGAGATCGAAATGGCATGCCGGAGGATCCCGAGGACGCGAAACGCGCGCTCGCCGCGTGGCTCAAGGCGCATTCCGAGTGGATCGCCGCCAACTGCCGCGAGAAGCCGCTCGAGGCGCTGTACCGCTTCGGCTACTCGTGGCACGCGCTCGAAGATCTCGCGCCGCACAAGGGCCGCACCAACCCCGAGCACTCCTTCAACGCGCGTGAGAAGAACAACCCCGACGACGTGAACGCGAACTACCTGCTCGCGGTCGACCTCACCCAGCGCTACGCACGTGCGCAGCTCACCGGCCCGCTCGCGGGGTGTGTGCCCGCTTTTCGCGCGCTGACAGGGAGCAAGCCCTCGTTCTCCGAGAAGGAGCGCATCATCGGGCGCAGGCGCGATTTCACTTTCGCTTCGCTCCATGAGTACCGGACGTCCTACGCCCTCCACGAGCAGGCCGTGCGACAGGGCGCGCAGCCTGTTCGTTGGTTTTCGCCCCAGGCCGACATCGTCAGTTGCGATGCCGACCCTTCCTGTCTGGCTCTCCTCGAACGACTGCGCTGAAGCCTAGCAGCAGCTCGCGCTCGTTCAGTTGATCGGTCAGCACACACGCTTAGAAGCGGACGTTTTCTCGTGGGCGGCGCCGCCGGCTTGTGTCTCACTCCGACGCCGATGAGCGAGCACCTCTCGAACGAGACCATCCTCGGGCTGGCGTCGAACGATCGCAGTGGAGCCGACG
>CBIHPJ010000991.1:0-2491 GCA_966211295.1 uncultured Myxococcales bacterium
CTTGCCGCGAGCTCTGCAAGAGCAGGAGTGCTTCGAGTCCGAGCACCTCGGGCTCCGCTGGTGCGAGTGAGGCGAGGAGCGAAGCGAGCCGCAACGCCTCATCCATCAATGCCGGCCTCATCAGGTCTTCGCCCGCGGTCGCCGAGTAGCCCTCGTTGAAGATCAGGTACACGACATCGAGGACCGAAGAGAGCCGCGGACTGAGCTCCTCGCCGCGCGGCACCTCGAACGGCACCTGCGCCTCACCGAGCGACTTCTTCGCGCGCACCACGCGCTGCGCGATCGTCGGCTCGCTCGAGAGAAATGCGCGCGCGATCTCCGCGGTGGTGAGCCCGCCCACCATGCGCAGCGTGAGCGCGACGCGCGCTTCCTTCGGGAGCACGGGATGACACGCCGCGAACAAGAGTCGCAGCACGTCGTCGCCGACATCGGAGTCCATGCGCGCCTCGACCGCCTCCAGCGTGGCGGGAGGCGCTTCGATCTCTTGAACCTGGGTGGAGAGCTTCGTGCGCTTGAGCGAGTTGAGTGCGCGGTTCTTCGCAGTGGCCATCAGCCACGCGCCGGGGTTCTGGGGAATGCCCGACTTCGGCCACTTCTCGAGCGCGATCACCAACGCGTCTTGCGCGAGCTCTTCAGCCAACGACACGTCGCGCACCAGGCGAGCGAGGCCGCCGATCACCTTCGCGGCCTCTGCCTTCCACACGCTGGCGATCGTCTCTTCGACCGTCGTCACGGCGTGGGAGACTACGCCGCACGCCGCGATTTCAGCCCTGCTTCTTGCCGGCCTCCAACATGGTGACCGCCTTCTCCACGCGTGCGGTGCGCGTCTCTGCCTTCTTCGCGGCCTCGAGCCAGAGCACGTACCAGCGCTGATTGCTGTACGAGAGCCCGGTGTCGAAGAACGTCTTCGCCTTCTTCGACTTGCTCAGCGCCTTCGCGAGATCGGCCGGCACTTCGACGGTGCGGCGAGCGGTGTCGAGCTCGAGCTCCAATGTGACCTCATCACCGCCAGCCACGCCCGCGTTCGCCCTCACCTCCGAGCTCACCGGCAGCATGAACTTGCCTCCCATCGAGGCGATGCTGGTGCGGTACGTGTAGCCGTTGATGGTGGCGCGCACGGCGGGACGCTTGCTGCCTCCGAGCTTCTCCACCACGTCGTCCGGAACGTGAATGCCGGTGGCGGTCTTTCCCGCCGTGAGCAACTTCGCGCGCAGCTTCATTTCGGCGGACCGCCCGGATCGAAGACCTGGAGGATCTCGCCCTTGCCGTCGCCCGCGATCTGCATGAACTCGCTGGCGAGCGCGATCGCCTCCTCCTTCGACTTCACCTCGACCAGCGCGAAGCCGTCGATCAGCTCCTTGGTCTCGGCGAACGGGCCATCGGTCACGCTGATCTTCCCCTTCTCGCAGCTGATCTGAATGCCGCGTGAAGGACGCACCAGACCGCCGGTGAGCTTCACGATGCCCGAGGCGAGCATCTTCTGGGTGTACGCGCCGATCGCCGCCATCTGCTCCGGCGTGGGCGGCTTGGCGTTGGGCTGCGATTCGTAGGTGAGCAGGAATTTCACGACGCGATCTCCTTGGGGGTCGAGAGCAGGTTACGGACGCGCGCATCGCGCAGAAACAAGCCGCCCCAGAGCATCACGCCCACATAGACGGGAAAGAGGATGTGACTGAAGAGAGGATCTCCGACGCGCACGTGTACGAAGACGGCTCCGCCGAGGTAGCCGGTGAGCAGCGCGGCTCCCAGCGGTGCGAGACGCGGGATCACGTAGAGGATCGTGCAGCTCATCAAGATGAGACCGAGGAGGCGCGTCACCTCGAGCGGAATCCCCAGGGTCGCCGACGCCTTCACGACCTCCGGGTGGAGGACGATCTTGAAGAACGCGTCGACGGCGAGGAACAGGGCGGGAATGGCGCAGAGCACGCGGCCTCCCCAACGAGCGAGGGAGCTGGGCTTGGCGGCAACGGGCAGCGGAAGAACGTTTTCCATGGTCGTCTCTTTTCGAAAAAGGCGACCGAAATGGCCGCCATCAAAGACACGACAAACGAGCACTCCTCAGATCGACATTTGCCCGCACTTTTCTTCAAGTACGCGGAATCGTGAGGTCTTCGATCTGCGCTTCTCCGCCCGGCTGGAGGTTGATGCGGAGGTCAAAGCGGCCCGGCCGCGTGATCGCTTCGTCGAGGAGATCAGCTCGGCTCGTGGTCGCGATGAAGAGGGTCTTTGGCGGCACCGCTGAGAGTCCGTCGAGGATGTTCGCGAGCTCGAGCATCGTCGAGGTCCGCTCGTCGACCACTCCGCCCTTGTTGTCTGGCAACTGACGTTTCGTCGCGAACGCATCGAAATCATCGATCGCCACGATGCACGGAGCAGACTCGCCCGCCGTCTTGAAGAGCTTGCGCAGTCGCGCGGCGCCGACGCCCACGAACACCTCGATGAATTGCGAGCCAGACTGCGCGAGGAGCGGCGCTCCGGAATCGAACGCGGC
>CBIHPJ010000992.1:0-2479 GCA_966211295.1 uncultured Myxococcales bacterium
TCCCTTTGAGGCGGCGCAACGCCGCGTAGTGGGGTCAGGACCCACAGGCCATTTCGGATGTGAAAACTCTCCGCGAAACAGAGACCAGCGAATGTCTCCGTCTCCCACCGGGAGAGGGTCGGGGTGAGGGCATGCGGCTAAGCTCCCGGTATGGCTCGATCGCTCCTGGTCTTCACGGTGCTCTGCGCCGCCTCGGCGTCGGCTGACTATTCGCCTCCCGCCTTCCGCCAGCTGGTGTTCGGAGCCGAGGCCATCGTCGAGGGAACCATCGTCAACACCAGCGCGGGGTCCGATGGCTCGTTCACTCTGAAGCTTCGCTCGGTGATCCGCGGACCGGCGCTCGGTCCCGAGCTGCAGATTCGTCAGTTCACCGACTGGACCTGCGCTGCACGCTGGGCGCCGTACGCAGTGGGGCAGGAGGCGCTCCTCTTCCTCGAGAAGGACGAGAAGGGTGCTTGGCGAATCATGAGCGCCGGCGGGGAAGGCGAGATGCCGATCGTCGATGGGCAGCTCTTCACCACGTACCGCGAGCTCGCGACGACTCCGATGACGAAGCGCCAGGTGCACGGCGGCAGCTACTACGGCGCGAAGGTCGACGCGGCCGAGGTGAAGACCGCGCTCCACGCCGCGTTCGGTTGCTTCGTGCCGACGCTCTCGAAGGACAAGTGGAAGCGCGTGGAGTCGGTGAGCCAGGTCTGCGCGGCAGACGCGATGGTCGCGGCCGAACGCGTCCCGTTGACCGCCGCGGTCTTCAAGGCGCTCGCGACGAAGTGAGCTGCGCGACGTAACGATTTTCCGGGGCCCTGGCTCTGAGCGGGCGAATCACCAACCCTCGCTCGGAGTTCGCCATGAAGAACGTGTTCCGCGTCGTCGCCGTCCTCTCGTTTTCGCTCTGGAGCTGCGGATCGCCCATGCCCACGCCCGGCACGGACGGAGGCACCGACGCGGGAACCGATGCAGGGCCCACCGCTCCGACCTGTGCGTCGTACTGCACGGCGGTGATGGCGAACTGCACGGGCGCAAACGCTCAGTACCCGAACCGCGACGCGTGCCTCGGCTCGTGCTCCGCGATGACGCAGGGAACGACGGGCGCGACGTCGGGCAACTCGCTCTCCTGCCGCGCGTACCACGCTGACGCTGCGCCGACCGACGCGGCTCTGCACTGTCCGCACGCCGGCCCCGCGGGCGATGGTGCGTGTGGCGGCAACTGCGAGGGCTTCTGCACGATCGCGGTGGCGAAGTGCTCGAGCGACTTCGCTGACGTGACTGCGTGCACCACCGCGTGCAACGGCTTCGCGATGAACACGGCGCACTACACGGACGCGACGACGTCCGGGAACAGCTTCGCGTGCCGCATGTATCACCTGAGCGTCGCGGCGACGGACACGGCCTCGGCGACCACGCACTGCCCGCACACCACGACGGTCTCCGCGCCCGGCACCTGCCAGTAATCAGTGTCGGAGAAATGGGGGCGTCCCAACGCCCTCGATTTTCCGGAAGAGAACTGCGCCAGAAGGGAACGCGGTCGTTCGGGTCCTTGATCGGTGCTCGTCGCGCGCAGCCCCTCGCCGCGAGCCTCCTTTCGTGCAGTTCAGCGAAGCGATGACGAAGGTTGGGCGGCGCGTTTTTTTGAGGTACGGGTCGGGGGCACCTGAAAACCTCAAGCATCCGTGATGCTCTATCGGTCATCACCGATGCTCTGGGTTTGAGCGTGTCCCCAGGGGACACCTCGTCACAATCGCACCTTCGTCCGAAGCCGAGGGGCCTGCACGTCGCAGGCAAAGCCGACGGTGATCCCGAATCACCGCCTCCCTTCAAGCTCAGCGCTGAGTGAGATTCTGAATGAGCACCCGTCGAGCAGCACGCGGCGAACGCGCTTCGATCAAAGAGCGCAGCTCAGCGAATGACTCCAGCTCCTTCGGCAGCTCGAGGCGCGGGCCCTTCAAACTCTGCACGAGAAACGAAACGCAGTTCCCCTCGTCCTGAACGCCACGCTTACGGAAGCCGGGCACGTAGCGAGCCTCGAGCGTCATCACGTCGGTCCATCGCACCACGGAGTCCGCGTCACCCTGGCGCAAACTCATTCCGAGTTCGTGCACGGTGAGCGAGAGCCGGCGCAGCCGATACGCCTCAGCGAGCGCCCACAAAGTCATCGCTCCCGTGAGAACTCCGCCGATCGCCGACTTCAGCGCCGGCCCGTGAGTCGTCGCCGCGAAGTGAAGAAGGAACGGACACGCCACCGCGCCAAGCGCAGCGGCCGCGAGCCAATTGAGCACACCCGCCACCGTGACTTTGTGGACGCGAACCACCAGACCGAGGTCTGGGCTCACCAGAAGACCATCAGCCCCGCGGACACCGACGGATACACGAACCAGCTGAACGCGGCCTCCGAGGTGGTCGTGCCGTAGTTCAAGCCAGTGAAGGTGAAGTCAGCGCTGGCGATCAGCGCGAGCGACTGCGTGAGCCGCGCCTTGAGCGT
>CBIHPJ010000993.1:0-2472 GCA_966211295.1 uncultured Myxococcales bacterium
CGCGCGGGAACATGGACGTCACTCCGCTCTGCGCGGCGATCGAGAACGGTCACCTCTCCGTCGCGCAGGCGTTGATCGAGCGGAACGCGGATCTGCACTTGAAGGTGTACGCCGACTTCACCGCGCTCCACCTCGCCGCGCGCGAAGGTCAGACCGAGCTCGTGAAGAAGCTGTTGAGCGCAGGCGCCGGCGCTTCGGAGCGCGTGCTCAACGACGTGATGACCGTGGCCACCATGTCGGTGAAAGGGAAGCCGGAGATCGTGCGGCTGATTCAGGACGCGGTGTTGCAACGCGCGGCTCCAGAGAATTCCGCAGGCGCGAAGGACGCCACCGCGAAGCTGATCACCTCCGCGCATGACGGCAACCTCGCGGAGGTGAGGGCGGCGCTGCAGGCGGGCGCTGACGTGAATGCGCAGGACTCTCGCGGCATGGAGGCGCTCTCATGGGCCTCGCTGCGTGGTCATGCGGAGGTCGCGAAGGAGTTGCTCGCGCGCGGCGCACAGGTGAACAAGCTCAACGGCGCGGGGTGGCCTCCGCTCGGGCAGGCCTGTGGGCAGGGGAAGCTCGAGGTGGTGCGCGCGCTGATCTCCGCGGGCGCTGATGTGAATCAGGAATTCGATGGCGGCAAGACGCCGCTCGCCTGCGCCTGGCATCAAGACTTCCCAGAGATCGCCACCGTGCTGCTCGCCGCGGGCGCGAAGGCCGACACGCGCGATGAAGAGGGCAACACCTACCTCACGCTCAGCGCGAAGAAGGGCGATCTCGCGATGGTGAAGGCGTTCCTCGACGGCGGTGCCTCGCCCGACTCTGTGGACGCGGGCCAGCGCACGCCGTTGATGTTCGCCGCGTACCAGGGCCGGTCCGAGGTGGCGAAGCTGCTGGTGGAGCGAGGCGCGAACCTGGACATCGTGAGCGGCGCTGACTTCACCGCGCTCGACTACGCGGCGAAGGGGCTCGAGCTGGAGATCGCGACGCTGCTCCATTCGCGCGGCGCGAAGATGGGCGACCTCGGCAGCGTGATGAGCTTCGTGTCGAGCGAAGCGAACGTGCCGATCATGAAGATCGTGCTGCAGCACCGGCCGAACGTGAACGCGCTCGATGGCAATGGGCTCGCTCCGCTTCATTACGCGGCGGTGAAGGGATCGAATGAGCTGGTGGAGTTGCTTGTCGCGAACGGCGCGGATGTGAAGGTGAAGTCGGCCAATGGGCTCAGTCCGGTGACTATCGCGAAGCGCGGTGGGCAAGCCCAGACCGCTGAGTTGCTCATCAAGCTTGGGGGAGACGCGTGACGGGAGATGTATGCCCTCACCCCGACCCTCTCCCGATGGGAGAGGGAGACATTGCTGCATATTTGTGGCGCTGAGGCTCCGCATCACGTCTGCTGGTCACCTCGATGGAAGTGCCTGGCCTCAGACGCGGGGTTTCGCTGCAGATGGAGCCGACTCCGCGGCTGCTCGACAAAGTCAGCGGTGAAGAGCTGGCGATCTCCCAGACCGAGGCGCGCCTCATTCAGCGTTGGGATGGACTCGCCGGGGCGACACCGCTCTCTGCGCGCGTCTTCCTCGACGAGCTCGACGTCGATCCGTGGCAGGTGGAGCAGTTCTTCGCCCGGCTCGATCGCATGCAGCTGCTCGGCAAGTCGCCGCCGATCGTTCCGGACTTCATCTCGCCCAGGCCCGGCGTGGAGAAGCCGACCGACAAGGTGCCAGCGATTCGGCCCGACTTGCGGATCTCGAAGCTGCTCCCGAGCGGCGAAGTGTTCGAGGTCTTCGATTCGCGGCGTGGACGTGGCTTCTCTCTGCTCGACTTCGAGATCTCCGTGGCGCGGTTGCTCGACGGCAAGCGCACCGCCGCGGAAGTGCTGGAGCGCGCCACCGGTCTCGGCATCGGGATCAATCTCGAGACGCTGAAGGGCTTCCTCCAGCAGCTCAACGCGTACCAGTTCATCGATCACCGGGTGAAGGAGGGCACCACCACCTGGCCGAAGCGGACCGCGTGGACGCCCGAAGTTCGCGAGCAATATCGGCGAGCGCTGAAGGCGCTGCGGGCGGGCGAGAAGGGTGAGGCGAAGGCCGCGCTCGACGCCTTGCAGAAGCTCGATCCGAGCAACCTCGAGGCGGGCGCGCTCAAGCTGCGGCTCGAGTCGAAGATGTTGAAGGTGGATCACGACGCGCTGCACGCGCCTGCCGCTCCGACCGCAGTGATTCGCACGGGAGAGATCGCTGCGCTGCAGCCGTCTGACGAGCGCGCCGCCCCGTTGAAGATCGATCCATTCGAGAGCTTCGGCTTCGAGGGAGATCTACCGACGAAGTCGGGCCTCCCGCAGATGCCGGAGACGCTCAGTGACGTCGCGCGTAAGCGCACGATGCGCAGGCGGCTGATCATCGCGGGCGCGGTGGTGGTGCTGCTGATTCTGCTCAGGCCGGTCTCGGTGATGCGCTCGGTGCCGTGCTCACTCGAGGTCGAGAAGCT
>CBIHPJ010000994.1:0-2459 GCA_966211295.1 uncultured Myxococcales bacterium
CGCTGTCCACCTCGCGCTCGGCTATCCGGACTCGTCGATCGGCGCCTGGATCGCGCCACATCTCGGCGTGTCGTTCGAGTGGCGACCACCCGTTGCGCTCGGCGCGAGCCTGGCCACGCGCTTCACGTTGATCGGACGCCCGCGCGGCGTGGGCCTCGATGCATTCGGCGCCGCTGGCTTGATGTTGCTCCGCTACGACCCCGGCGCTGCAGTCACCGCGACACTCGCGTTGCAGCTTCGCTATCGCAGTGAATCGTTCTGGCTCGCGCTCGGCGTCGCGTCGCCGATGGCGTTTCAGTTCGTCGACACCGCCGACGCGCGCTTTCCCCTCATGCTCGAACTCGCGATGCAGGTACACGCCGGTCGCGTGTGGATCGGCGCACAGGGCGGCGCGGGGCTCGTGTTCGTACCGGGTCTCTCGCCGTCACTCGCGCTTCAAGCCGCGCTGCTCGCGACGATTCCGTGGGATTCGTAGACGACCTCACCCCCGCTGCCGCGCGCGTCCCGGTAGGGACCCTCCTCGCGGAGGGCCCCCCGGACAGAACCCGGCGAGCGGATTTCCCGCACCGGGCTCCCACTTCGGGTCAACGGTGAGCGAATCTCGCAGCAGGCCAGAGATGGTGAATCTCGGGCTTCGGAAGCGGGAAGCGTTTCTCGAAGGCGCGCCACTTCGCTTTGGTCCATCGACCACGCTGACTGCGACGCTGGAGTCCCATGTGCCAGCAGCGCGCGACGAGGCTCGTAAAGCTTCGCAGCACGCCGATGTTGGTGGGAACGCCGTAGTAGCGCTGATGGCCAGAGAGCACGGCACACAGGTACCGATGCTGCGTGGCGACCGGATGGTGCCTTCGTCGACGGATCTCCGTTCGCAGGCTCGCGTACTTCGCGAGCCGCTTCTTCCGTGAGGTGCGGCGTCTCAGTTGAAACTCCCCACGCCGGTCACGACCGGCGATGTGGGTGAATCCGAGGAAGTCGAACGTCTCGGGCTTCGAGAGCCCTCGATTCGCTCGACGCTCGCGGGCATAGCGCCCGAACAGAATCACGCGTGTCTTGTCCGCGTGAAGCTCCAGGCCGAACCGAGCGAGTCGCGTGGTCAGTTCCGCGCGCATCGCGAGTGCGTCCCGTTCGTGCTGGAAGCACATCACGAAGTCGTCCGCGTATCGCACGATGTACATCTCACCGCGCGCCTGCGTTCGTCTCCATTTCTGCGCCCACAGATCGAGCACGTAGTGCAGATAGATGTTCGCCAGTAGCGGGCTGATGATCCCGCCCTGCGGCGTTCCCTCCTGCGTTTCGTGCAGCTTGCCGTCCTCCATCACGCCCGCGTGCAGCCACTTCATCAGCAGCCGCACGAGACGTGTGTCCCCGATCCGGTGCTCGATAAACTTCTGCATCCATCCATGATCGATGGTGTCGAAGAACGATCGGATGTCCGCATCGAGCACCCAGCTCACCTTCTTCTTCTCGATCGCGAAGCCGAGTGCATCGAGCGCATCGTGCGCTTTCCGCTTCGGGCGGAAGCCGTATGAGAACCCGATGAACATCGCTTCGTAGATCGGCTCGAGCAACCACCGCACAGCCTGCTGGACGATCTTGTCCTCCAGCGCGGGAATGCCGAGTGGACGCATGCGCCCATCACTCTTCGGGATGTGCACGCGGCGCACTGGCTGTGGGTGATAGCTGCCACGATGGATTCGGTCCTGCAGATCGAGCAGGCGTTCGTCGAGACGAACGCCGTACTCGTCCCACGTGACTCCATCCACGCCCGTTGCAGCGTTGCGCCGCACGCTTTCGTACGCCGTGCGCAGCAACGGGGCCTTCACGTGGCAGAGCAAGTTGATGAACCGCTCTGCTGGTCTGTCTTTCGATCGCTGACCGATCCGCTCCATGTACGTGGGCGCGTCTTTCCCGTCATGAATCGGGGACGCGTTTCGTGAAGCGGATTTTCCCTTGGCCGCGGTCCTTCCCTCCATCGGCTCGACGGGCGTTACCCACGTCTTCGTCGACTTCTTCGGTACTACGTCCGCGTCCGACCTCTCGTCGCCTGATGCCCCTTGCGGCTTTTCGCCTTCGAGCAGCTGCCTCGCATCCACCACAGATGACGAGGCCACGACGAGCCCTCCCGGCTCCCGTGCAGGAATCGAATGTGAACGTGCCGAACTCTTCTCCGACCTCGGGGATCGCGGCTGCACCAGTTCCGCGTTGTTCGGTGCACCGCCGTGGCCTTCTCCCGAAAGGGATGGGATCGGCTCTTGCTGTCCCGAGTCTTGTTTCGAGGCTCTGTCGCCCGGCCCGCTCACTCGGCCCTCTACGCTTCGCCGCGCGGGTCGCCCCACGCTGCGCAAGAGTTGGCCTTCTCGGGGGCGGAATCCTCCCGAGGCAGGACTTGCTCACATCGATGATGTCTTCTTTGTTTGCTCACCTGCTTACTCCTGCCGGTTTGTGCCGGCGCACCCCTC
>CBIHPJ010000995.1:0-2446 GCA_966211295.1 uncultured Myxococcales bacterium
GCGCCACCACCAGCTCCGCCTCCCGAGCCACCGCCTGCGCCACCGCCCGTGCCTGCGTCGATCGGGTTGTTCCAAGACGCGTTGATCGACGCGGTGACGATGAGGCACTGGCCACCAGGGACCTCTTCATCGAAGTCGAAATCCCACTCGACGAACTTCGCGGCGGTGAGCGAGCCGACGAACTGGCCGGTCGCGGCGTTCTCCGTCGCGGTCTGCACGTTGGCCGTTCCACCCTGTGGGAAGAACGTCTGCGCACCGCGCGAGAGGATCGGGCAGAGATCGCAGCTGCTGTAGCTGTCGCCAGGAGCGAATGTGTAGCTCGCGGGAACGGTGAGGCCGTTTCCGTAATACGCCTCGAACCGGAGCACGGAGCCGGCGTCGGTCGTCGCCTCCGCGAAGGCCGTCTCGAAGCTCGCGATGTAGCCGCCGCGAGTGGACGCGGTGGGCCACGGGTTGATCACGGTGCACCCCGCGTCAGGCGCGCCGGCATCGACTCCTGAATCGGGACGACCTGCATCCACACCTGCGTCGACACCTGCGTCGACTCCGGCATCCACACCCGCGTCCATCGGCGCAGAGCAGTTGAACGCAGCCGCGGTGGCGTTGCGCGGATTCGGCGCGCCGTTCGCGAAGTCAGAACCGTTGTTGTCGGTCTCCGTGCAGCCGTTGTTCTTACGAATCGTCGCCGCCGTCGCGGAGGTGTTGGTCGTCGCCGCGGTCTCGAAGCACGTCGCCGCGGTGCCGTAGCCAACGAAGTCCACGTACGTCGTCGCCATCGGACAGTCGACGTTGGTGAACAGCGTGGTGTTGCTCACCAGCACGACCTTTCCGGAGTTCGCGTTCATGGTCAGGGTGCCGGTGACGTTGGCAGCGGGGAGCGGGTTTCCGTTCGCTCCCGCAGTGCCTTCGGCGATGAGCAGATACTTGCCGGGCTGAATGGTGCCGGTGAGGTTGGTGGCGGCCCACGAGGTGCCCGCGCTCGACGCGTACTGCACCGACCAGCCCGCGAGGTTCACCGGCGAGGTGCCGCGGTTGAAGAGCTCGATGAAGTCGGTGTTGTACGGCGCGCCCGAGTTGCCGCCTCCGCCGTAGATCTGACTGATCACCACGCTCGTGGAGAGCGCGTCGTTGCGCTGCAGAAAGAACGGCTTGTGTGGCTTCGTCGATTCTTCAGGAGCGCATGAACCGACGACCACCACAGCGAGGAGCAGCAGCCAGGGGGAGTTCTTCATGGGGATGGCGAGCATACAGTGACTCGCCCTCACTCCGACCCTGTCTCGACTTAGGCGCCGAGCACCTGCCGCGCGCGGGCGTAGTACGCGTCACGCGAGGCCTTACCGTTGTAGCCACCGTTCACGCGCAGGGTGATTGCGTCAAAGTTCCCCGCATCCGCGTAGCTGTTCAGGTTGCGGCTGTTCCAGAACCACTGCGCGATGCGGAAACCCATCTGCGGAGTCGCGGCGAGCGTCGGGTTGTTCACCAGGTCCACCCCGAGCGCAGCGGAAGCAGCGGCGTAGTTCGAGCGGCCCGTGAGCTGAATCGGACCGCGGCCCTTGAAGCGAACGCCATCACCAGGCTGCGTGTTGCCGAGATCGCGGCGGCCTTCGTACGCAGCGCCCGAAGCGATCTCTTCGAAGTAGCGCAGCTGACCACTCTCGTGCGCGAGCTGCGCGAGGAACGCGGCCTGGCGCTGCGGGGTGTTGATGTGGCCCTCGGCCATCGCGGCGTTCAAGTACGGCAGGTAGCGATCCGCATCGGCCTGCGAGAGGTTCGGCATGATCGCGCGAAGCTGCGCGCTGCTGATTCCACCCGTGGTCGGACCCGGAACCGGACCCGTCGGAGTCACCGGCGCAGGACCCGAGCCACCCGGCAAACGCAGCGTCTGCCCGACGTAGATCAGGTTCGGGTTGCTGATGCCGTTGAGCGAAGCGAGCGTCGAGACCGTGGTGCCGAAGCGCGACGCAATTCCAGACAATGTGTCGCCGGGGCGCACCGAGTACGTGCTGCTTCCCGGCTGCGGCGCGGGGGTCGGAGTGGTGGTGACCGGCGGAGCACCGGCTCCAACCACGAGACGCTGCCCCACGTAGATCAGGTTCGGATTCGAGATGCCGTTGCGCGAAGCGAGCGCGGCCACCGTAGTGCCGAAGCGCGAAGCGATGCCGGAGAGCGTGTCGCCGGAGCGAACCGTGTACGTCTGCGAGCCGCCGCTTCCCGAGATGTTCACCGGAGGCGCGGGCGTCGAATCGAAGCCATCGGGGATCTGCAGGGTGCGACCCGCGTAGATCAGGTTCGGGTTCGCGATGTTGTTGGCGCGGGCGATCGCATTGACCGTCGTGTGGAAGCGGGAAGCGATGCTGCTGAGCGAGTCACCGGAGCGGATGGTGTAGCTGGTCATGCCGAGGTGTCGGCTTCTCGCGCTCACCGGTATTTCCGGGTGCTTGGCGAA
>CBIHPJ010000996.1:0-2446 GCA_966211295.1 uncultured Myxococcales bacterium
CTTCACCCACCATCTGCTCACCGGTCTGCGCGGCGACGCCGATGCTGATCGCGACGGCTCGGTGACGCTGAGCGAGGTGTACGGCTACGCGTTCCGGCGCACGGTTGAGGGGGCGGTGCGCGGTGGTCAGCACCCGACGTTCGATCTCGATCTCTCCGGTGCTGGTGACTTCGCGCTCGCGGCGCCCAAGCGTGGTCGCAGCGTGATCGTCTTTCCCGAAGACGCAGAGGGGAACTTCACGCTCTCCAGTCAGCCGCGCCCCGATGTTGTCGCCGAGCTCGAGAAGGTGAAGGGGAAAACGCTCACCCTCGCGGTGCCTCCGGGCCGATACCTCGTGCAGAAGCGCATGGGGCTCAAAGTGGGCGTCTCGTCACTCGAGCTTCCTTTCGGCGGTCAGCGCGTCGTCGAGGAACGCGCGCTCGAGGTGCGCGGCTTCGGAGAGGTGGTGCTCAAGGGCGGCTATCTCGATTCGCGGCCGTGGGCGTTGATGGTGATTGGAACGATCGGCAACGAGCCGCTCCGTCTCTCTGGTGTCGACTGGCGCGCGGGTGTGGGTGTGCGGCGCGGAATCGATGCGTGGTGGCTCGGCGCGTCTCTCTTGGGCAGTCATCGTCAGTATCGCGGCCAACAACTCACCATCGCGGAGACCTCGGGAACCCTGAGACTCGAGGCTGGCCATCGCTGGTTGCAGTGGCCGGTGGTGCCACTGCTCGGCGCGGTGATCGACGCACGCCTGATCTCGCAGAAGGTCACGCGCGACGCCGAGGAGCTGCTGCAGCAGGTGTATGGAGGCGGGCCGATGTCTGCGATTGCGACCCTCGGGTTGAGCGCTGGACTCACTGCGGGTCTCGAGGTCTCGCTGAGCGAGCGCTTCTTCCTTCAGGCGAGAGCGGTGGTGCTCATTCGTTGGCTGCCGGCGCTGGCGCAGAGCTCCGTCACTCCGGGGGTGGAAGGCGATCTCGCGATGGGAGTTCGATTTTGAAGCTGCTGCGACTCTCGTTGTTGCTCTTGTGCGGTTGTGGCCCCGCGGTGAACGGAACGTGGCGCGGTCCGGCGCTCGTCACGCTCGGTGGAAGGCTCACCCTGAAAGATGGGTTGAACGTGGGGTCAGGCGTGCGACTCGCGATCGCCTGGTATCCCGACATGGGAGGCGAGACGCCGACGCCGCCGCGCGCGATCGTGACCGAAGAAGTCGAGTACGCCGGCAGCTTCCCTCAGAACTTCACGTTTCCGCTCTTCGCCCCTCCGCCGAAGGCTGCCGTTCAGGTGGTGAGGCACGACGACGGGAGCGAAGGTGAAGCGGCGGTGGGACAGCTGCTCGCCTACGAAGATCTCGATGGCGATGGCCAGCTCACGGTGGATGCGCAGGGCCACTCCGGTGATCGCATTCTCGGGTCCACCGCGGGCGCAGGGCCCTTCGACTTCTTCAGCAGCGAGCAGCGCGACGTGATCGCGTGGGTGAAGAAGGCTGATGACCTCGGCTTCGCGGAGCAGGGCATGAAGCCCGGCTACAACCTGCTGCGCGCGACGAGTCCTTTCGAACCGGTGACGGTGCTCCCGCTCGACACTGCGATTCCTTTGCAGATGACGGGCGATCCGCGCATGGCGTTGATCGTCTGTCCCGAGGCCTATGCCGAGCCGCAGCCCGAGCAGGCGTGCGGAGTGACCGTGTGGGCCACTCCCGCGGTGAGTGGAACGATCACGATGCGCGAGGACGGTGCGTTGGACGCGTTCATCGTCGTGCAGGCTGGTGGACAGACCACCGGCGCGGCGAGCGTCACCATCAACGGAATCGCCGTGCCCGTGGATGATGCTGGGTTCGGGTACATGCTGACCGAGACGACGCCTTCAGTACTTCGAGTCGGTCAGAACGTGATCGAGGTGGAGCTCGCCGGTTACCAGCCGCTGCAGCTCGAGGCCGCGGTGCCAGGCCGCTTCGAGCTGAGCGCACCCGCCACCGTGCGCGCGGGGACCTCGATTGACGTCAGCTGGACGGTCGCCGCGGGAGCGACCCAGTACGGCGCGTCGTTGTTCGTCGAGTCGGAGTCGAGTCCGAGCACGTTGACCTCCGAGACACGTTCGACGCTGCTCGTGCCCAATCTTGCGGGGGCAGGTTTGCTGACCGTGACGGCGTACGATCGCATCAGCCTCGGGCGAAGCTCGGTGCTCGGACTGTCTGAGCGGAGCGTCAGGATCAACGTCGTACCCTGAGCTGAAGTGTTGCGAACGCTGGACGCCATCGCGTGCTCTGATGCCTCCTCATGCGACGAATCCTGGTGGTGCTGTTGGCCGTCTCAGCGTGCTCTCCGCTTCCCCCGAGCAATGACGGTGGCGTGGACGCGGGAGCGGACGGTGGCTTCGTCACGTCCGGCTGGTGTCCGCTCGAATCGACGGAGACCACGTCGGACGGCTTCAACGTCGCGGTCTGCGAGCAGGGCTTCACTTC
>CBIHPJ010000997.1:0-2445 GCA_966211295.1 uncultured Myxococcales bacterium
CGGGAACTCCTACCTCGAGATTGTCAGGAGAGGCCCAGGGCTCAAGTCGTTCGAGGTGCCGTTCCGAGATGCGGAAGATCTCGACTCGTATCTTGCTCACGACAACTTGAGGCTCGCTGACCTCATCGTCGCGGCGAAGAGACAAGGTGCAGACCTCGCGTTCGCGTCTTCAGCACGCGGTTATCGACTCTGGAGCGGCGGCTTGCTGCCTGCTCGATTTCACTCGCAGCGCGAGACAAGTTCACTTTGCGCGAAGGGTCAGCTCGGTCACTTCACCACGCGGCCCGATGCGGAACGGAGGACCCCAGTAGCCCGTGCCGTTGCTCGTGTACGTCGGCACTCCGTGAATGCGCTCGAAGCCGCGCACCACCGGCTGCTGCAGCCGCACGAACACCATGAACGGGAAGATCTGCCCGCCGTGCGTGTGACCCGAGAGCATCAGCGAGACGTTCTCGTCCTTCGCGTACTTCGCGAAGCGCGGCTGGTGCGCGAGGAGAACGCGAGGCACTCCGGCCGGAGCTTGCGCGAAAGCCTGGGCAGCGCTCGGCGCGTGGGCGTCTGAGAAGCGCGCGCCCTCGAGATCCGTCACTCCGCCGACGACCAACTTGCCGTCAGCGACCAGGCGGTGCTCGTTGTGGAGCACGTTGAAGCCGAGCCGCCGGCCCATCTGCTCCCAGCTGGAACCGCCATGGTAGTACTCGTGATTTCCCGTCACGTAGAACACGCCGTGCTTCGCGCGCATCTCGCCGAGCGGAGCGACCTCGTCCTGCAGCCGCGCCACCGAGCCGTCGATCATGTCGCCGGTCACCGCGACGAGATCAGGCTTCAGCGCGTTGACCTGGTCGGCCACCAACTTCGCGAAGTCGCGACCCAGCGTCTCGCCGATGTGGACATCGGTGATCTGCACGATGCGGAATCCATCGAGCGACTTGTCGAGGCCGGGAATGTCGACCTCCACCTTCCGCACGGTGGGACGACGCGAGACGTAGAAGCCGTACGCGAGCGCGGGGATCACCACGCCCATCACTCCGAGCGCGCGCCAGGTCTGCACCGAAGCATCGAGCGTCGTGAACTTCGAGGCGATGAAGAGGCCCAGGTCAGAGGCCGCTGTGGTCACCAAAAGCAACCCAAACGCGCCCATCCACACGAAGCCGAACCACTGGAAGACTTTCGCGAGAGGACGGGGAAGCAGCCGGCCGCCGAGGAAGCCGAGGAAGATCGAAACGAAGAAGGTCCAGAGCGCCACCCACGCCACGGTCGCGAACGGCTGCGGCATTCCCGCGTCGCGAATGAGGCGATCGCCGATGTACCAATGCAGTCCGACGATCAGGCTGCTCAACACCGAGAGCAGCACGATGCCGCGCACGAACAACAACACCGGCACTTCCCTCAAGCTGACCTGTTGCGCTTCATCACTCATGGCGCCGCGAAACTAATGAGTGCCGGGGTTCAGCGCCCTCCCCCTCCACACTTCTTCGCAACCCAACGGGGGATTGACCGTTTGCCGGTGCGCTTCGTGCGCATGTGGAGTGTCCATGCACCAGCTAAGCCCATGAAGAAACTCAGGAATTGGCTCCTCCGAGAATACCTTTGAACGCAACTTGGAGGTCACCGTGCCCATCTCAGCCGCCCGCTCCATCAGCTCAAACCGCCTGACCTCTTCTTCGAGCCCCGAACTCGGGCTCGGTGACTCCGGGGCGAGCGTGCTCGAGGTGCAGCAGCTCCTCCAGCGGGCGGGCTTTCCGACGGGCGCGGTGGATGGCGACTTCGGCCAGATGACGCAGGCGGCGGTGCGACGCTTCCAGGCGGCGAAGGGCCTGCCCGTCGACGGCGTCGTCGGCCCGCGCACGTGGGCGGCGCTGAAGTCTTCGTCGTCCACTCCTCCTTCGACTTCGACGAATCCGACGCTGCGCCAGGGTGACTTCGGCGCCGACGTGGAGAAGCTCCAGCGCGAGCTCGTTCGTCACGGCTACGACGTGGGCGGCATCGACGGGAGCTTCGGCTCCGGCACGCGCCAGGCGCTCGTTCGTTTCCAGCGCGCGAAGGGAATCGAAGCTGATGGTGTCGCGGGTCCGGGAACGTGGCGAGCGCTCGCGGGTGGAGCGGTCGCTCCGACGCCTCCTCCCGCGAACGGTGATTTCCGCCAGCGCATCCTCGACGCCGCGCGCGCCGAGCTGGGCACGCTCGAGTCCGGCGACAACCGCGGTGCCGCGCTGAAGTACGCGAACAACTTCGGCCGTGGTGCCGAGGCATGGTGCGCGGACTTCACCAGCTACGTGATGCAGCAGGCCGGCGGGAAGATGAACGACCCGTACTGCCCGAGCGTGGTGAGCGATCTGAAGGCGCAGGGAAAGTGGAAGGGCAAGCGCGATCCGCAGCCTGGTGACCTCGTGCTCTTCGACTGGGACGGCGACGGCAGCGCGGATCACGTCGGCCTGGTCGAGA
>CBIHPJ010000998.1:0-2444 GCA_966211295.1 uncultured Myxococcales bacterium
CGCCCGGCGGAGCACACATCGCGTTCACGCAGTGAAGCGACAGGCATTGAGCATCTCTACTGCACACCCGGCCATCAGACCGGAGCGCCTCACATCGTTGACCTGCACCGCACGCGAGGCCCACGCGACAGTCATCCCATCGGGAGTCTTCGGTCGTGCACGCCTCACTCAGTCCCCGAAGCGGACGGCAGGAGGCTCCCGCGGGCGTGTCGATGCATCGGGCTCCCGGTGGGCAGAACTGCTGATCGTCGATGCATGGACCTCCAACCATCGGGCTCGTGCATCGGCCCTTGGAGAACACGCCGAACAGGCCCGCGCACACGGCACTCGGCCCGCACTGCAGATGTGACGAGCATTCCGCGCCTTCGCTCAGGCTTCCTGCCGCGGGGGAAACGCACCGATTGTCGAGGCACCAGCTGCCCAGCGCGCAGCCGCCCGCGGAGTCCCACTCCTGTCTCGAGCACGACGCGCCAGCAGCGGTTCTCGGCTGACAACGTCCAGGCACCTGGTTGATCACCAGGCCCAGGCAAAAGTCCTGCTCACCACACTCGAGCTCCAAGCGGCAGGCGTCACCTCTCGGCACCACTCCACAGTGGCCGCTCAGGTTGCAGACTTTCGCGCGGCACTGATCACCGCGCATGCAGTTGGCGCCATCGTCGCGGTACGCCTCGCACACGTTGGTGTTCGAGCAGAACGCCACCCGTGAATCACACAGGCCGCACGGCGCACCGATCGCAGCGCTCGCGGTGCAGCTTCCGCACGAGCTCGTTCCCGACGGCCCACACGTTCCCTCGAGACAGGACTCTCCTTCACAGGGCGAGCCGATGACGCCAGCCGCGAGATGCGCGTCGGGCGCGTAGAGGCAGGCCGAGGAGCCGATGCCCTCCACGAAGAGGCACGGCGCGTTCGTCAGTTGCTCGACGCAGCTCGCGGTCGCTTGCGGCGAGACGCGAGTCACACCTGCTCGCGAGGGTGCACCGATCGCCGAGTCGCAGACTTTCAGCGCGAGCGCTTCACAGTTGGCGCGTTCGCTTGGCTCGGCGTTTCCGCACGCGATCGAGCGAGCGCACGACGTCTCCGCGTAACTCCGGCAGTGACGTTCATCGTCAGAGCCCGCGTCCCGCCCGGCGTCGATCCCCGCGTCGGTCGATGACATCGGAGGACACGCGGTGAACACCAACCACGCCACCACCACCACTCGCCGAGCATTCATGCGCGCGAACGGTACGCCGACCTGCCCGAATCGCGTGTGGGGAAACTGCGCTGCAACACGCGCTCCGCGACCGCATCTTGCGTTGATTGATCGGCGCGATCGGCGGACCATGCGTCTCCATGTCGCTCATTCTTTTGATGGTGCTGAACCAGGCAACCCCCTGCCCGGTACCGCCGGTCCACCCTCTCGAGAGTCTGCAGGCTGCAGTCGAGCGCGATCGCACTCTCGTCGCCGCTCTCGAGAAGTCGCTCACCTGCCGGCAGAACGGCGGCGACTGCACGGCTGACGTCACGTCGTGCACCAACGTGCTCAAGGGCACCAGCGAGCCCGAGAAGGCCTTCGATGAGAGCGCCTACGTGCAGGATCTCGAGACTCCGTACCAGGGCGAGGTCTTCAACAAGAGCCGCATCTGGGTGAACACGCCCGCGCTGAACACCTCGCGTTGTCCCGCGTCGCTGCTCGCCCTTCGTGAGCTCCTCGGCCAGGCCGGTGATCAGCAATCGCGCCGCACCGCGCTCAACCGCGAGTACGTCGCGTACATCGCGTGGGCGAAGGACGCGGGAGATCGCTGCACGTACGGTCCGGCGCTTCCTCCCGATGTGATTCAGGCCCGCACCGCGAGCGCCGCGTTGATCGCCGCTGAGCGCGAGAAGCTCCTTGCTGCGGAAGCGCGCAGCCTCACCACCGCCGCGGAGAACGCGCGCATCACCGCCGAAGCCTGGGCGCACGAGCAGAAGATCGCGGCTGACTCCGCCCGCGCGCGCGCGGAAGCTGCGCGTCAGGAGCAGCTCTCCGCGGAAGAGACCGGACGCCGTGAGAAAGAAGCTGCCGACGCCGCGAAGGCCGCCGCTGAGGCTGCCGATAAAGCGCGCGCTGCCGCTGAGCTCGAGGCCGTGCGCACGCGTGATCAAGCCGCTGCTTCCAAGAAGCTCGCTGCCGACGCGGCGAAGCGCCAGCTCTCCGCTGAAGAGCGCGCCGCTCGCGAGAAGGCCGCCGGTGAAGATGCGAATCGTGCCGCCGCTGCCGCGCTGAAGGCCGCCGAGGCCGCGGAGTCCGAGGCGCTCCGTCAGAAGGAACAGGCCGAAGCCGCGCGCCACATCGCCGCCAACGCCGCTGAAGCGAAGCGCGCCGCTGAGGTCCTCGCCGCCAAGGAGAAGGACGCCGCCGAAGCCGCCACCCGCGCGGCCGAAGAAGCAGTGCGCGCGAGAGAGAAGGCGCAGGCCCAGGCCGC
>CBIHPJ010000999.1:0-2442 GCA_966211295.1 uncultured Myxococcales bacterium
TCGCGGAAGGCAACGTCGTCACTCTGGGCGACGAAACCGCCTTCCTCTTCCTCCGCACCGAGACGCTCTACGCGATGGTTCGCACCCGCTAACTCCCTCTCCCTGCGCCAGCGGGGAGAGGGGCAGGGGAGAGGGGCGAGCGCTACAACCGAGAGAACTTCAGCGCCGGCATCTGTCCTTCCGAACGAACGCGACCATTCGCAGCAAGGTGCCGCAGCGAATGAAAGGCAGTCTCCACATCCTCAACACCCGCTGACTGAGCGATCTGCTCAGCGGTCTGAGCGCTCTCAGTGAGCGCACCCACGATCTTCCGCTGAACCTGCAGCACGGCCTCAGCGGCCTTCTTCCCGGCCTCGACCCCAGGCTGGTGGTACGCGTTCACATTGATCATCGCGCCATAGAGACCAACGGTCCGCTCGAAGAGCGCAATCAGCGCACCCAGCGACCGCGCATTCACCTCAGGCAGCGTGAGCGTCATCGACTCACGACCCTTCTCCGCGAGCGCCGCGCGAGTACCGAGCAAGAACCCCTGCAGGTAATCCCCTGACGTCACTCCCGGCTCGACCTCGAAGGGCGTACCCGGCCGATCCTTCAGCACCTCCATGAACAGCACGAAGTGATTCGGCACGCCTTCCCGCAGCTGCTGCACGTACGCGTGCTGATCGGTGGACCCCTTGTTCCCGTACACCGCGAGGCCCTGCTCGACGACCTTCCCCTCGAGATCCTTCTCCTTCCCGAGCGACTCCATCACCAGCTGCTGGAGATAGCGGCTCATCAGCAACAGCCGATCCTTGTACGGCAGCACCACCATGTCCTTCGCGCCCACGCCCTTCGACGCGTGGTGCCACATGAGCGCCATCAACGCGGCAGGGTTCTTCCGCGCGTCGCGCACGCGAGTGACGCGATCCATCTCCTTCGCGCCCGCGAGCATTCCATCGACATCGATTCCCTGGAGCGCGGCCGGAAGCAGCCCCACCGCCGACAACTCCGAGGTGCGCCCACCAACCCAGTCCCACATCGGGAACCGCGCGAGCCACGGAGTCGCCGTGCGATCGAGCTCGCTCCCTGCACCGGTCACCGCCACCGCGTGCTTCGCGAAGTCGAGCCCCGCGCGCTTCCACGCAGCCTCGGCCTCGAGCATTCCGTTGCGCGTCTCCTTGGTCCCGCCGGACTTGGAGATCACGATCACCAGCGTCTCTTTCAGCGAGCCCGACAACCTCCCGAGCACCCGGTCGAAACCATCGGGATCGGTGTTGTCGAAGAAGAACGGCTGCAGTTTGTCGCCCTCCCCACCGAGCGCATCCGCCGCGAGCTGAGGACCGAGCGCGGATCCACCGATGCCGATGATCAGCTGCCTGGTGAACTTCGGCGCACCCGGAGGAGCAATGCGCCCCGCATGCACGTCGGCCGCGAACGACTTCACCTTCGAGAGCGCGTCATTGATCGCCGCCGCATCAGCACTCGACGCGAGCTCGGGCGCGCGCAGCCAGTAGTGACCCACGCGCCGCTTCTCGTCGGGGTTCGCGATCTTCCCCGCCTCCAACGCCTCCATGGCCTCGAACGCGTGCGCGATCTTCGGCGCCATGCCGTCGAACCACGCCTGCGTGAAGTTCATCCGCGAGACGTCGAGCGTGATGTTCAGCGAGTCAACGACACAGAGGTACTCCTGATACCGCCGCCAGTTCGAGCTCATGGCGGCGGAGTGTCGCCGCTTTGCTCAGCTCACGCGCACACAAAACTGGGGAAGTGTCTCCCTCTCCCTTCGGGAGAGGGTGGGGGTGAGGGCACGTCACTCTTTGTGCTCGATATTGAACTCGACGCGACGGTTCTGCTCACGCCCCGCCGGAGTGTCATTCGGAGCCACGGGACGATCCGGCCCAAATCCAACCGCCTTCAGTCGATCCGCCGGCACCTTCCGCTTCACCAGCTGCGCCTTCACCGAGTCCGCGCGATCCTGAGACAGCTTCACGTTCTTCGCTGCCACGCCCTGCGAGTCGGTGTGGCCCTCGATGCGAATGAGCTCGATCTCGGGATGCGAGAGGAGCACCTGCGCGACGTTGTCGAGCAGCGCGAACGACTTCGGCAGCACCTGCGACTTCCCAGTGGCGAAGTAGACCTTGTCGAGGATCTGCAGCTTGTCCTTGGTGATGATCACCAACTGCTTCACCTTCTTCGGGCAGCCAGCATTCGCAGGATCGCCCTTCTCGGTGGGGCAGTTGTCGAGCGCGTCTTCGACCGTATCGCCGTCCTGATCCTTGAGCGGACAACCCTTGCGCTCGGCGGGGCCGGCTTCGTTCACGCACGCGTCGACCTCGTCCTCGACTCCGTCCTGATCCGCGTCACGCACCGGGCAACCCTTGCGCTCGGCAGGACCGGCTTCGTTCACGCACGCGTCGACTTCGTCTTCGACTCCGTCCTTGTCCGCGTCGCGAATGGGGCAGC
>CBIHPJ010001000.1:0-2428 GCA_966211295.1 uncultured Myxococcales bacterium
GCTTGTGCGTGCTGCACGCGAGCACGGGTCCGCCGTCGATCAACTGCTCCCGAGTTGCCAGCGCTGCTCGGCGGAGTTTTCGGAGGCGTTCCGAATCTCCGGACTCTTTCCACGCTTCTCGCAAACCGCCGGGTAGTGGAGTGAACATTAGTTGTCGTCTTCGTCAGCAGCGGGGCGGCGCTTCTTTCCGCGCGGGTTCTCTTCTTCCTCGTCGTCGTCGAGCTTCGCCTTCTTCTTGCCAGCAGGACGCTTGGGCGAGTCTTCCTCGTCGTCGTCCTCGTCCTCTTCTTCTTCCTGGCCGCCGCGCTTCTTCTTCTTGGCCGCCGCCTTCTCCGCTTCTTCCTCTTCCTGCTGCTCTTCGTCGGTGAGCTCGCGGCGCGGAGTCTGAATCGCGATGGTGAAGCCCGGCATCAGCGCCCAGCCGCCGCCGCCCGTCTGCGGTCCCACCGTGCTGGTGTCAGGACCCTGGGTACGCGTGATCGACTGGGCGATTCCGGGCGTCACCTGGAACGCGACCTCGGGGCGCAGGTGCACCCAGCCGAGCGTGATGTCGATGCCGATGGACGCCGAGATCGCGTGGCCGGTGGTGGAGAAGATCGTCTCCGCCTTGTCCGTGACGCCCGTCGCTCCAACGATCGCCGCGTTATAGTTTCGGTTGAAGATGAAGTCGTAGCCGACGCCCGCATAGAAGCCGCTGCGGTGCGAGAACAGCACCTTGAGACCGCCCAGGAAGGTGAAGCTGGTCGACGAGTGCGGCGCGGTGTCCACGAGCACGCCATCGACACCCGCGACTTGTGTGGACGCGCCGAGCGAGGCGTAGCCGAAGGCCACCTGCGGCATCAGCGCGATGTGGGCGACCTTCGACTTGTTGAGGGTGAGCTTGAGGCCCGGCTGCAGACCCGCGGAGCTCGCGTGCACGTTGAGCGACACGTGCTCACTGAAGCCCGCGTTCAAGTTCGCCTCGAACGCAGGAATGGTGAAGCCCGCCGTCTTCTCGTTGGTCTTGATCGGATCGCCGATCGAGTCCTGCGCCGGGAACTGCGGATTCGTCTGCGACGCGTAGATGAAGCCGGTCTGCACGCCGACATCCGTGGCGCCGCGGCCGGTCGGCGCTGCCATCTGACCAATCATCATCGAGCGGGGGACGATGCAGCCTGACGCGAGCGCCGCGACAGAGCACCACAACCACAGGGTTCGCATGGCGCGCCATGCTACAAGCTCGCGCGCCAATGACACGGAGAACTGGAGAAGCCCTCGAACCCACCGTCGCCAACGACGAGCAGCGGCTCGAGGCCAGCCTCCGCCCGCAGACCTTCGACGAGTACACCGGCCAGTCGCGCGTGGTGGAGAAGCTCAAGGTCTACGTGAAGGCCGCGAAGGCGCGCGGTGAGTCGCTCGATCACTGTCTCTTCTCGGGCCCGCCGGGACTCGGGAAGACCTCGCTCGCGCACATCATCAGCACCGAGCTCGGCACCACGATGCACGTCACCTCGGGTCCTGCGCTCGAGAAGAAAGGCGATCTCGCGGGGCTGCTCACCAACCTCGGTCCGCGCGACGTGCTCTTCATCGACGAGATCCATCGGCTCTCCGCGACGGTCGAGGAGTACCTCTATCCCGCGATGGAAGACTTCCGGCTCGACATCACGATCGACTCGGGACCCGCCGCGCGCGCGATGAAGATCGATCTCCCTCCCTTCACCTTGATCGGAGCGACCACTCGCACGGGCCTGCTCACCTCACCGCTGCGCGATCGTTTTCAGATCCAGGAGCGGCTCGAGTTCTACACGCCGGCCGAGCTGCAGAAGATCCTCACGCGCTCCGCGAGGATCCTCGGAGTGAAGCTCGATCGCGAAGGCGCGGAAGAGATCTCCTCGCGCGCTCGCGGCACGCCCCGCATCGCGAACCGGCTGCTGCGCCGCTTGCGCGACTTCGCCGAAGTCGAAGGGCAGGGCGTGGTCACCAAGGCACTCGCAGACAGTGCGCTCAAGCGCCTCGACATCGACGAGAGCGGTCTCGATCACATGGACCGCCGCATCCTCCTCACGGTGATCGAAAAGTTCGGCGGAGGTCCGGTCGGTGTGGAGACCATCGCCGCCGCCGTGGGTGAAGAGCGCGACACCATCGAAGACGTGTACGAGCCGTACCTGCTCCAGGAGGGGTTCATCCATCGGACTCCCCGGGGCCGGATGGCGACTCTCCACTCGTACGAGTACTTCGGAAAAGTGGCCCCCAGGCGCGACTCCCAGGGCGATCTTTTCTAGAACCGCGACAGATGAGTCGTGGTGCGTAACCTCTCAGAAACGCGTCACCTTTGTCGTGACCTCCAAAAACTGGAGTGGTGCACGGCTACTCCACCATGTGATTCCGCGAGGTTTAGCTACCTGATCGCCGGACTTCGTGGCATATGCGTTGCTCATCGCGCCGCATC
>CBIHPJ010001001.1:0-2427 GCA_966211295.1 uncultured Myxococcales bacterium
GCGATGGTGCCGAACACCGGCACGTCTTCGTCCTTCTTGTCGAACGCGTTGTGGTTGCGCTTCCACTGCTTGCGCACGTCGCGCAGCGCATCCAGCGAGCCGCGCTTGTCGAACTTGTTGATCGCGACGATGTCGGCGAAGTCGAGCATGTCGATCTTCTCGAGCTGCGTCGCGGCGCCGTACTCGGCGGTCATGATGTAGAGCGAGACGTCGGCGTGCTCGGTGATCTCAGTGTCGGACTGGCCGATGCCCGAGGTCTCCACCACGATCAGATCGAAGCCCGCCGCGCGGCAGATCTCGATCGACTCACGCACGTGCTTCGAAAGGGCGAGGTTGCTCTGACGGGTCGCGAGCGAGCGCATGTACACGCGCGAGTCGTCGATCGAGTTCATGCGAATGCGATCGCCGAGCAGTGCTCCGCCCGTCTTCCGCTTCGAGGGATCGACGGAGATCACCGCGATGGTCTTGTCCTTGAAGTCGCTCAGGAAGCGACGGACCAACTCATCCACCAGCGACGACTTGCCGGCGCCGCCTGTACCCGTGATGCCGAGCACTGGCACGCGCGGGTTCGACTTCGCGATGTCGGCGAGCGCGCCGCGAAGTCCATCACCCGCGTCAGGGAAATTCTCCGCGATGGTGATCAGCGAACCGAGGGTCGAGGGCTCACGCTTGCGCAGCGTCGGGAGCAGGCCCTTGAACTCCGCCGGGCGCTTCTCGAAGTCGCACTGCTTGATCACGTCATCGATCATTCCCTGGAGGCCCATCGCGCGGCCGTCGTCAGGGGAATACAGGCGCGTGACGCCGTACTTGTGCAGCTCTTCGATCTCGGAAGGCAGGATCGTTCCGCCGCCGCCGCCGAACACCTTGATGTTCGCGTTCGCCTGCTTGAGCAGGTCGATCATGTACTTGAAGTACTCGACGTGACCGCCCTGGTACGAGGTGATCGCGATGCCCTGCACGTCTTCCTGAATCGCGCAGTGAACGATCTCGGCGACCGAGCGGTTGTGACCCAAATGGATCACCTCCGCGCCAGAGGACTGCATGATTCGGCGCATCACGTTGATCGCTGCGTCGTGGCCGTCGAAGAGCGACGCGGCGGTGACGATGCGAACGTGGTGGCGCAGCTTGAAGGGTGCGGTCGATGGGGCTTGCACGCTCCGTCAACTAGCAGCTTGGACCCCTTTGGTCAGCCCTACTTGGGCGGGTGTCGCTCGCGGATCTGGGCCAGCTGACGCTTGAGCTGTTGCCGCCGTGCGTCGAGCTTTCCGACCTCGCCGAGGACCTTCGACAGCTGAAGGATGCGCGCCTCGGTGTCTTGAATCTGGCGCCGCAGGCGTGCGCCCTCCGAGCCTTCGAACAGGCTCTCAGGCGGCAGCGGAGCGAAGGTCGGCGGTGGACTGGGAGGGGACGGCGCTTCGAGGGCGGTCTTCTCTTCCGGGTACTCAGCCAGCAACGTGGCCAACTCGGCCTCTGCCGCGTCGAGCTCGCGTCGCATTTCGTTCAGGTGCTCAGCGATCTCCTGCTGGGCGGCGAGCTGCGCGTCGTCGGCGGCGAGCCGAGCCTTCAGCTCCGCGTGATTCTTGGTGCAGCTACAGAGCAGCAAGAACAACGGCAGAACCGCGCGCATCACAGCTTGGCCAGCCTTTCAGCAGCCGCGTCGAGGACAGGTTGCGTCTTGCAGAACGCGAAGCGCGCGAGCCCGTGAACATGCTGGGCGTGCTCGGGCGCGTAGAAGACCGAGGGCGGAATCGCGGCGAGTCCGTGATCGATCAGGAGCCGACGGCAGAACGCGACGTCATCCTCGCCGGGCTTCCGGTGCTTGTCGGTGCGAGCCATCAAGAAGTACGTGCCCGCGCACGGGAGCACGTCGAAGCCGGCTCTGGTCAAAGCCTCCCGAAGGAAGTCGCGCTTCTGCGCGTAGTCCTTCACGAAGCCCTGGAAGTACGAGTCGGGGAGTTCGAGCGCCTTCCCGATCGCCCCCTGAAACGGAGCTGCCGAGCAGAAGGTCACCCATTGATGCGCCTTCTGGACCGCTGAGACCAATTCCTTGCGACCGAGGTGCCAGCCGATCTTCCAACCGGTGAAGGAGAAGGTCTTCCCACCGCTCGAGATGGTGAGCGTGAAGTCGTCAAAACCGGGCAGCGTCGCGGGACGAACGTGCTTGCCGTCGTCGAACACGAGGTGCTCGTAGACCTCGTCACTCATCAGCACGGCGCCGGCTTTCTTCGTGAGCTCGCCGATGCGCTCCAGCTCCGCGCGGGTGAAGAGCTTCCCAGTTGGATTGTGCGGGGTGTTGATGATCACCAGCTTCGTCTTCGAGGTGAACGCGGCCTCGAGCTCGGCGTCATCGATCCACCACTGGGAATGTGCTGCATCCGGAGCACGCAGACGCACGAACTTCGGAACCGCGTGCGCCATCTGCACGGA
>CBIHPJ010001002.1:0-2413 GCA_966211295.1 uncultured Myxococcales bacterium
CCTCGAGGAAACGGAACGACTCCACGGGCGTGCCGGTGAGATCGAACCAGGCGGAAGCGAGCGCGGTGTTGGCGGTGAGCTTGAACTCGCTGTCCTTCACCGCGGCTGGTGAGAGGTAGCCCGTGAGCGCGACCAGCTCGAGGCGCTGATTCATCGCGACGTTCAGGCGATCGCGGAAGACGCTGATGCCGCCGACGCGCTTCTCGAAGGTGGCGATGATCGCGCCCTGCCCCGTGTCGTGAATTCGAACCAGCGCGGCTTCAGCGAGCTGCCCAGGGAGCACGCGGTAGAGCCCCGCGTTCGCGAAGAGATGACGGCGCGCGGCCTGCTCGACGGAGAGGCCCTGATCTCTGAACGAGCGCGTTCCGGCGGGAGGCGGCGCGGCCCAGAAGAACGTCGGAACGCCAAGGCGCTCCTCGACGCTGCTCACGTAGCCGTTGAACGAAGCGGTGTCGGGCAGCGCGCGCGTGGTCTTCGAGTCGAGGAACGCGTCGACGTTCGGGAGCTCACGAGCGAGCGAAGCGGAAGACGAGAGAACGAGAAGGGCGGCGAGGAGCGCGCGCATGGGGGACCTCCAGGAAGGAACGGGCGGCACCCTTCTATGTCAGAGGAGTGCGGCTGTGGACCCTTCCGCTCGCGCCAGGATGCGCGAGCAGTCTCGAGTTGCGTGGGACAAGCTTCGTAGGAATGGGGGAGAAAACGTCCCCTTCAACGAGGCAAGGTCAGCGGTCTTCGCGCTTGCCGTCCGCGTGAAGGGCAAAGCGCCCCTGCTCTCGCGGATGCACGGGATCGTCGCGCTTGAACGGCCAGCCGCCAAACTGCGTCTGCTGGTAGTCGAGGAACGCCTGGCGGATCTCCGCCTGCGAGTTCATGACGAACGGGCCGTAGCTGACGACGGTCTCCCCGATCGGGCGGCCCTGGAGGACGAGGAACTCGCCTTCACCTTCTCCGTTCTGCAGCTGCGCCTCCATCTCGGGCTTGAGGCGAGCTCCGGTGCCGCGGTGGAGCACGGTCTTGCCGACGGTGAGCTTCGAGCCCGCGAAGAAGTACAGCATGCGATTGGTGCCGGGCTGTGCGGGAGGAAGCGTCCATTTCGCGCCGTCCTCCAGCTTGCCGGTCCAGATCGCGAGGTCGCTCTGCGCGGCCGAGGCCCACGAGTCGGGAGGCGGTTTCGGCGCGCGTACGTCCCCGAGCTGACCGGCGATGAGCGAGATCTCCACGCCGGGCGCCTTCACGCTCGGAATGCCGTCTGCCCAGAACATGGAGAAGTACGGCTTCACCATCTTGCTGGCCTTCGGGAGGTTGAGCCAAATCTGGAAGAGCTCCGCCGGGTTGGGCCCGTTCTTGTCGAGCAGCGGGAACATCTCGGAGTGCACGATGCCCTTGCCCGCGGTGAGCCACTGCGTGTCGCCCTGACCGAAGCGCGCAGTCGCGCCCAGCGAGTCGGAGTGATCGATGAAGCCGCGCCGCACGATGGTCACGGTCTCAAAGCCACGATGCGGGTGCTGCGGGAAACCGGGCACGGTTTCCCCGTGGTACATGCGCCAGCCGTCTTTGCCTTCGAAGTCGCTGCCCATGTTGCGGCCGGCGAGGGAGGCGGCGGGGCCCATCAGGTCGTTGCCCGCGGGGTACGCGTCGTCGTGATGCACGCAGAAGAGGAAAGGATCGAGCGTCTGCCATTGAAAACCCAGGCGCACTTGTTCGAGGACGACATCGTCAGTCATAGGGAGGTTGTTTGCTGCCCTCGAAGGCGGGGCGCAACCTGACTGTTTGATATTCCCGGCACCATGAAGCCGACGCTGACTCAGTGGGGCCAGAAGCCGAGCGGGCTGCGCCAGCCGAACCCCATCAGCGCGCTTGGGCTTTCGAGGAACGGCCGCTTCGCCGTCACGGGTGATCGCCTCGGCAACGTCCGCGTGTTCGAGCTGAGCCCGCAGCGGCTCGTCGCGACCGTCAAGGTGCCGCGGAAATGGGTTTCGCGTCACGGCGGGCTCGCGGCCGTCTCCGTGTCCGATGATGGAAAGATCGTGACCTCGTTCTCGGACAAGAGGCTCGTGAGAGGAACGATCGATTCGTGGGAGCCGGAGTGCCTTCAGGGCTGTGACGCCGGCCTCGTCAGCCCCGACGGTACGTGGACCGCGAGCATCCAGGGCTGGCTCTACTTTCATCAAGGTGAGGGAGAGCCGAAGAGTCATTGGCAGCCACAGGCTCGCGCGACCGATCTCGACTTCTCCGCGAGTGGGCGTGTGGTCGCGGCGTTCGATCGCGACGAGCAGGGAGTTCTTCGGGTGATGGACGCGAAGACTCAGACCGTTGCGGTCGTGGAGATCGATGAAGGTCTCCGGGGCGCGCAGGTGGGCTTCGTCGATGAAGAAACGGTGATCGCCGTCACTCCGAAAGGACGCGTTCACGA
>CBIHPJ010001003.1:0-2410 GCA_966211295.1 uncultured Myxococcales bacterium
CGGCCTCGGTGTCACCAGACGTCATCGTGAGCACGGTCTCGTGCGGCACCTGCGGAACGCCCTCGATCACGGGCGGGGTGTAGTGGATGTCGAACTCGACGGACTCACCGGAGGCAACGACGGTCTCCTCCTCGAAGCCGACGGTGAACACAGGCGACGGATCGTCGACGAAGGTGCCGACCTTGGCGGGGGTGCCGCTCTCCTTGGCGAACTTCTGGATGACCAGCGTGCCGAGGCCGACGTTCTGAACCGTCAGCTTCTGCACGATGTCTTTGCCCATCGACACGGTGCCGAAGTCGTAGACGCCGTCTTCGCCGTTGAGCTGCGTGCCGGACGAGTCGGTGTAGATGATGCGAACTTCGCCAGTGCCGCGCGGAAGGGGCTTCACCCCACAACCGCAGCCCTGGAAGAGCGCCAGGAGCGATGCAACCGAAACCAATTGGGAAATGGAAAATTTCATATGCAGCTCCCGACGCGAAGTTTGTGGAGGGAACCCGGCTCGGCCCGACACAAACATGAAAAGATTCAACGCACTTGGCACAAACCCGGAGGAAGGGTCAACTGGTTGTCGCTCCGGGAAATGGCCGTTTTCCGAGCCGTTTTGTTAATCCCACTGGCACTCACACTGGCCTTCAACCAAAGAGCCATCTCCGCGAGATCTCAGAGCACCAATGCCCACCGCACGAGCTGAGTACGAAACCCGCGTCACGAAATATCAAGCCGAACTCATCGCACTCGACCGTACTGGTGGGCGGCTGGCGAACCTCCGCACCCTCGCCTTTCTCGGCTTCGTGGGGATCGGCTTCGCGGTGGGCTTCGACAAGCTGCCGCGCATCGGGCTGCTTGGATCGCTGGCGTGCCTGGCGGGTTACATCGCGTTGGCGGTGATTCACGCCGGGGTAATTCGCCGTGAAGAGCTGGCGAAGATGCGCTTGCAGCTGAACGAGCGCGGTCAGCTGCGGCTCCAGGGTCGATGGCACGACTTCCCGTCTACCGGTGAAGGCCGAATTCCCGAAGGGCATCTCTACGGGGGCGACCTCGACATCGTGGGCCGCGGGAGTCTCTTTCAGCGGCTCGACGACACCGGAACGGCGGCGGGCGAGCAGCAGCTGCTCGAGTGGCTGTTGAAGCCCGGTGAAAGCGCCGAAGTCATTCACGCTCGTCAGGCAGCGGTGAAGGAGCTCGCTCCGCTGATCGACTTCCGTCAGACCCTGGTGGCCGAAGCGCGCATGGCCGGCAAGAAGGACAAGGCCGATCCCTCGCGGTTCCTCACCTGGGCGGAAGCGCCCTCCTCGCTCGACGGCATCAAGTGGGCATGGCCGATCGCGCACGTGCTGCCGGTGTTCACCATCACCGCGGGGCTGCTGTCGGCGAACGAGGTGATCACCGCACACGCGTTCTGGATCGGGCTCTTGATCCAGATCGGCATCGTGATCGCCACGCGCAAGCCGATCGGGGCGATGTGGGAAGCGCTCTCGATGGGGGAGCACGGGTTCATTCGGTTCGAGGAGACCTTCGCCTCGATCGACGTGCAGAAGTTCACCGGACCGCGACTGGTGGCGCTGCAGCAGGGGCTGATGGAGGGGCCTCCCGTCTCCGCGCGCCTGCGCACGTTCGCGCGCCTGATGGGCTTCGCCGAGCTCAAGCACTCGGGCCAGATGCACCCCATCATCAACGCACTCACCTTGTGGGATCTGCTGGTGCTCTTCCGCATCGATCGCTGGCGGGAGTCGCTCGGCAAGGGCGCGCGCAAGTGGTTCGAGGCACTCGCCGAGCTGGAGGCGCTCTCGTCGTTCTCCACCTGGAGCTTCGAGCGGCCTGAAGACGCGTTCCCGGTGATCGACGATGGGCCGGTGCACGTGGAGGCGACGCAGCTCGGTCACCCGCTCCTCGAGAAGCCGGTGCGCAATGACGTGTCGCTCGCGAAGCCGGGGACCGGGCTGGTGATCACCGGATCGAACATGAGCGGGAAGACCACCCTGATGCGCGCCACTGGTTTGAACACGGTGATGGCGCTGGCAGGGCTGCCGGTGTGCGCGACGTCGATGAAGGTGTCGCGCGTGCAGGTGCTCACCAGCATGCGCGTGAAAGACTCGCTCGAGCGCGGCGTCTCGTACTTCTACGCCGAGGTGCAGCGGATCAAGACCGTGCTCGACACCGCGAAGGCGCATCGCGATCGGTGCTTGTTCTTCCTGGATGAGCTCTTCATGGGCACCAACGCGAAGGAGCGGCAGATCGCTTCACGCCAGTTGCTCTTGATGCTGCTCGATCTCGGAGCGGCGGGCGCGGTGACGACGCACGATTTGTCGATCTGCGAGCTCTCGAAAGAGCGGCCGGACACCATTCGCAACGTTCACTTCAGGGATGAGGTGAAGGATGGCGAGATGACGTTCGATTACACGCTGCGGGA
>CBIHPJ010001004.1:0-2408 GCA_966211295.1 uncultured Myxococcales bacterium
CACGCGTCGACTTCGTCTTCGACTCCGTCCTTGTCCGCGTCGCGAATGGGGCAGCCCTTGCGCTCCTTGAGGCCCTTCTCCTTCGGGCACTGATCGACGTCGTCGGTGAGCCCGTCGTCGTCCGTGTCCGGCATCGGGCACCCCTTCGCCGCCGCGACTCCGGCCACGCGCGGGCAGACGTCGGCGCCATTCGTGATGCCATCGCCATCCGCGTCGAGCGCAGCGCACGCAGCAGAGCGAAGCACCTCGACGGTGACCGAGTCGTCGCAGCGCTGAACCGGCTTCTGCGGAGCTTCGAACGGAGGCTGCACGCCCACCCCCGCGAGCACGCGGAACGCGGGATTTCCCGGCAGCGCTCCGAAGCCTGGACCACCGATCGCGAAGATCTCCACCCACTTCGCCACCTGGTAGCGCGCGCCAAAGAGCAGCTCGCTGCCGAAGCTCGCCTTGTCGAGGGCCGCGGTGCCGCGGAAGGTGATCTCACCGCGCAGCGCGTGACCCTTGGTGGTGGCCGAGAGCGCGAAGGTGAAAGCCGAGCCCACGCCCGTCCCTGCGATCTGCGCCGGGCTGCCGCGCACCATGAAGCCGAGCTCGGCGCCGAGACGCAGCCAGGTGAGCAACGTCCGGCCCGCGCCCACGCGCGGAGCGAACGCGATCGGCACCGCGTTCGTGTACGCGGCGCCGCTTCCGATCGGAAGACCAAGCCCGAGCTGCACCGCGAGATCGAGCGGACTTCCGGCTGATTCACGCAGGAAGGCGAAGCGCCCGGTGATCCACGGAGTGCCCACTGCCGGAGTCGCAGGCTTCCCGACGCCGTACGAGCTGAGATCGTCGCCGCCCTGGCCGAGCACGATCGGCAACTGCACGCCCACCTCGAGCCAATCGAGCGGTGTGAACGCGCCCATCAGGTGCGTGGTGAAGCGGCTCCCGACCACCGCGCCGAGGCGGTCGCCGGTATCGAGACGATAGAGCACGAGCGGATCGTGCTCGTAGTGGCCCACGAGCGACGCGCGCCACGCGCCCTTGCGCATCACGTCGCCGGTGCCCGAGATGAGGCTCGCCGTCGCGCCGGGGTTCAGGTCGATGCGCTCGAGATCGAAGCCCGCGACCTGCGCCCAGGCAGGAACAGCCGTGACAGCCGCGACCAACGTCACCGCGAAGGCACTCAGCCCAGACGCGAGCCGAAGGACCCTCCGGGAGCGGCGCGCGACGAAGAACAGCAGCGCGAACATCGCGAAGATCCCACCCGCGCCATCGGTCGTGCCGCAGCCGCAGCCGCCACCGCGCACGCCCAGAGGAGGCTGCATCACGAGCAGATCGACGACCGTCCACGTGCGCGTGCTCTCGCCCGTATTCCCAGCAGCGTCGGTCGCACGGACGATCAATCGGTGCGAGCCGCTGCCCGTGGTGGTGACGTCGAACGGGCTCGAGCACGGAGCGAACGGCGCACCATCGAGGCTGCACGTGTACGTCACCGGCGTCTCGTCGGCAGAGAAGGTGACGCTCGGCACCGTCTCCGACGTCTCCTGCGTGATCGTGATGGTCACCGCCGGCGGGCGCGTGTCGATCGTCACGTCGACAGCGTCGGAAAGCGCCGACATCAACGAGTCGAGCTCGGCCTTCGCTGTGAGAGCGTGCGCGCCGTCGGTGAGCGCAGTGGTCGGAGTGAAGCTCCACGCGCCGTTCGCATCGGCCCGCGCGGTGCCGAGCAGCATGCCGTTGTCGAAGATCGACACCGTCGAGCCCGGAGTCGCCGTGCCGCTGATCGCCGGCGTGTTGTCGTTGGTGAGCGTGCCGCCGGTGGGCATGAGGATCGCCACCACCATCGCGGGGATGTCGACCTCGAAGGTGTTCACGTTCGACTGCGCGCTCACGTTGCCAGCCGCGTCCGTCGCGACCGCGGCCACGTGGTGCTCGCCATCCGCGAGCGGGAAGGCGCCGTTGCACTCCCACTCGCCGTTCGCATCAGCAACTGCCGTGCAGACCTCGCGGTCATCGACCGAGACGACCACCGCGCTCCCCACTTCGGCGGTTCCGGAGTAGCGCGGCGTGCGCACGCGAATCGTCGACATGTGCGCGGGCGTGGTGACGACCGGAGCAGTCGGCGCTCCGGTGTCGATGGTCCAGGTGCGGCTCGCAGGCGTGCTGTCGACGTTCGCTCCATCGACCGCGCGGACCTGCAGGGTGTGGTTGCCGGCGCCCAGTCCGCTGAACGTGACCGGAGTGGTGCACGCCGTGAACGCGCCACCGTCGAGGCTGCACTCGAACGTCGCCCCCACCACCGTCGAGGTGAAGGCGAAGTTCGCGGTGGTCGAGGTCACCGTGCCGCTCGGGCCCGCGATGATCGCCGTGTCGAGCGTGCCGGTGCCGACGGTGAACGGCACGTCGGTCGAGGGCGGCGAGTCGTT
>CBIHPJ010001005.1:0-2408 GCA_966211295.1 uncultured Myxococcales bacterium
CCAGATCATGGTGCCTCGAAGGTGGCGGCGATGCCCTGGCCCACGCCGATGCACATGGTGGCGAGGCCCTTCTTCGCGCCGCGTGCGCGCATCGCATGAGTGAGCGTGGCGACGATGCGGGCGCCGCTCATGCCGAGCGGGTGGCCGAGCGCGATCGCTCCGCCGTTCACGTTGACGCGGCTCTCGTCGAGTCCGAGCTCGCGAATGCAGCCGAGAGACTGCGCAGCGAACGCCTCGTTGAGCTCGATCAAATCGAGCTCGTTCAGCTTCCATGAAGCGCGCTCGAGTGCCTTCCTGGTGGCGGGCACGGGGCCCAGTCCCATCACCCGCGGATCGAGGCCTGCGGTGGCGCTCGACACGAAGCGCGCGAGCGGTGCCTTGCCCCACGTCTTCAACGCACGTTCGCTCATGAGCACGACCGCTGAAGCGCCATCATTCAGCGTGGACGAATTGCCCGCGGTGACCGTGCCGCCCTCGCGGAACGCAGCCTTCAAGGTCGCGAGCTTCTCCAGGGTGGAGTCGCCACGCGGCTGCTCGTCCTGGCTCACCACGATCGCCGGTCCCTTCTTCTGAGGGAGCTCGACGTTCACCAGCTCAGCCTTGAACGCGCCGGCCTCCTGCGCGCGCACGGCCTTCTGGTGAGAGGCGAGGGCGAACCGATCTTGATCCTCGCGCGAGATCTTCAGCCGCTCGGCCACGTTCTCCGCGGTCTCCCCCATGCCCTCGAGGGGGAAGAGCGCCGCGAGCTTCGGGTTCGGGTAACGCCAGCCCAGCGAGGTGTCCCACGATTCGAGCTTGCCGCCGGGGAAGGCCTCGCTCGGTTTCGGAGTGCTCCACGGCGCGCGCGTCATCGACTCCACGCCGCTGGCGATCACGAGGTCGGCTTCACCGAGGCGAATCTGCCGTGCGCCCTGGATGATCGCCTCGAGTCCGCTGCCGCACAGTCGATTCACGGTCGCCGCGGGGACCGTATCGGGCAATCCACCGAGCAACGCACCCATGCGCGCCACGTTGCGGTTGTCTTCGCCTGCCTGATTCGCACAACCCGCGTACACCTCGTCGACGCGAGCACCCTCGAGACCCGTGCGCTTCAATACCTCGCGGATCACCAGTCCGAGAAGATCATCGGGCCGCGCATCCTTCAGCGCTCCCCGGAGCTTCCCGATCGGCGTGCGCACCGCCTCTGCCACGAAGACGTTGCTCATGGCGTGAGCACCACGTTGCCGAAGGTCTTGCGATCAGCGAGCAGCCCGTGCGCTTCCGCCGCCTTCTCCAGCGGCATCACGCGATCGAGCACCGGCACCAGGCGACCGAGCTCCACCAGCTCGAGCACCTTGAAGAGCTCGCTCTTGCTCCCCATCGTCGAGCCGAGCAGCGAGATCGACTTGTAGAAGATCGTGCGCAGGTCGAGCTTCACGTCGTGACCCGTGGTGGCCCCGCAGAACACCAGTCGTCCCCCTTTCGGGAGACACGCGATCGACTTGTCCCAGGTGCTCGCGCCGACGTGCTCGAACACCACGTCGACCAGCCTGCGGTTGGTCAGCTTCTTCACCTCGTCCAGGAAGTCGGCTTCGGCGTAGTTGATGAGGTGATCGGCGCCGAGCGACTTGGCCTTGATCAACTTCGCCGAGGTGGACGCCGTGGCGATCACGGTGGCGCCCGCGAGCTTCGCCAGCTGCACCGCCGCGCTGCCCACGCCTGAGCCCGCGGCGTGAATGAGCACGGTCTCTCCGGGCTGCAGCTGCGCGCGTGAGAACAACATGTGATGCGCGGTGAGGAAAGTGAGCGGCAGACACGCCGCCTCTTCGAAGCTCAGCTTCTTCGGCTTGAGGAGGATGTTCTGGCGCGGCACGCAGACGAACTCGGCGTAACCGCCGGCGAGATCCTCTCCGATGATCTTGTAGTGACGGCAGAGCACGTCGTCGCCCGCGAGGCACTTCTCGCAGTTGCCACACGAGAGCCCGGGATTGATCAGCACCTCAGTGCCCGGCTGCAGATCGGTGACCTCGGAGCCCACCGCGTCGACCACGCCCGCGACGTCACTGCCGAGCACGTGCGGGAGCGCGAGCTTGAGCCCGGGCCAACCCTGGCGCACCCAGATGTCGAGGTGGTTGAGGGCGACGGCCTTCACTTTGACGCGCACGTCTCTGGCTCGCGGCTCGGGCACCGGGCGCTCCATCAGCTCCAGTACCTCGGCGCCGCCGTGTTTCTGAAAGGCGATCGCTTTCACGTGACGACTCCGTTTCTCAGATGTTTCGCCAAAGGGCGTTCTCGTCGCCCGTGGCTGCTTGCCTAAGGTAGGGACCGTGTGTACACGACTTCGGTCTGCCGGGCCGAAATCCAAGGAGCCACTACCAATGATGTTCCGTTCGATGATCGTGGGAGCTGCAGTCGTTCTTCTGATGGGG
>CBIHPJ010001006.1:0-2396 GCA_966211295.1 uncultured Myxococcales bacterium
TCACGCCCGAGTACGAGCTGATCACGGATCTCGATCCCCAGCTCACCGAGCGTGCGGCGCAGCAGCTGTCGCAATCGCTCTCGGGCTTGAAGGCTGAAGGCGCTCGAGACCGCACCCCGCGAGCTCTGATTCCGCCGAACAGCGAGGATCACGCCGCTTCCGCATCTGCACCGAGTGTGAGCAAAGGCACCGCATGATTCGACTCGCCTGGGGCGTGGTGGCGTTGGTGTTGAGCGGGTGCATGACGACGGCGGGCTCGGCCAGCCTCAAGCGCGATCTGCTGCGCTTCGAGAAGTCGTCCGTGCCTCAGAGCGGATGGAAGCAGGTGGTGACGCCGGACTACGAGCTGCTCACCGATCTCGAGCCCGAGTTGGCCGAACGCGCGGCGAAGCTGTTGTCGCAGACGCTCTCGGGTCTGCGCGCGATGTTCGGGCGCGCTCCCGTCGCGGCGGAGCACAAGCTCACCATCCTCGCGCTGCGCGATGGTCTCGAGTTCGAGCGGCGCTTCGGAAAGCAGACGATGGGCTTCGCGGTCACCGGGGAGAGCGAGGTGACGTTGTGTCTCTACGGCCCGCCCGATCGCTGGTTCGTGCGCAACGAGGCCAACTACGAAGGCACGCAGTCGGTGCTCGTGCACGAGCTGGCTCACGCGGTGCTCAGCCGCTACTTCACGCGGCAGACGAAGTGGTTCGCCGAAGGCATGGCGCAGTACCTCGAGACCTTCCAGTGGCTCGACGCGGAGACGCTGCGGCTCGGCGATCCCAACCTCGATGCGTACCGTGCGTATCGAGCGATCCGCTCGCTGAGCGTGGACGACATGCTCAAGTGGAGATCGATGAACGAGCGCGATCTCAAGGTCGCAGGGCTCTATGGCCTCAGCTGGGCCTTCATTCACTACGCGCGCAATCAGGAGACGAAGGGGTTCGGTCTCTTTCTCGCGGAGGTCGCGCAGGAGGGAGCGGACCGGGCGTTTCAGCTCTACTTCGGCGCCCGCGGCGAGGCGCTCGACAAGGCGATCTACAACTACATGAAGCAGGGCCAGTATCAGCAGGTCGTACTCAAGGTTCCGCTCGTCGCGCCCGCGAGTGTCGTCGTCGCGATGGCGGACGATGAGAAGAACGACGAGATCAAGAAGCGGCTCGATTTCCTCGAGCGGCTGATGAAGCAACGGGACTAAGTGCGCGCACTTCTTTTCGTGTTGGTGATGTTCACCACCGCGTCGTGCTTTCTGCGCGGCACGCAGTGCTTCGGCTGTACCGCGGACAACCAGTGCCACAGGGGAGACGTCTGCGTCCAGGGGCTCTGCGTCGAGTGCAGATCGGCTCAGGACTGCAAGGAGGGCTTCGTGTGCGACGGAACCAGATGCGTCGCGGCTTCAGCGGACGCCGGTCTTCTCAGCGACAGGTGAACTGGAACCCGAGACTGCGCCCTCGTCGATGGGCGCCATCACCAGCGACTCGGTGATCGCCTGGAGCTCGGCGTTGAGACGCTCCACGTTCTGCTCGAGGCCCTGCAGCTGGCCGGTGCTGTTCGTCGAGCGCGCGACCGCGACGCGGGTCTTCAGCTCCTGCAGCAGCACGAGGAGCGAGGTGTACTCGCCGTCGAGACGATCGGAGACGGTGAGCAGTTGCTTGAGCGCAGCCTCTTGTCCATCGAGTGAACGAAGCGCAGCGTCGAACTTGTTCCGCGCCTCGAAGTCAGAGGAGCCGTCGCGGCGCGCCTTGAGATCCACGCGCTGCTTTTCCAGCGCAACGAGCTGATCCTTTGTGCCTCCGCTCGCGAGATCTTTGCGGCGTTGATCGACCGCTTTCGCCGTCACGCGCAACGCTTCGACGGTCTGCTCAGGGTTCTGCAGGAACGCGCGCACGACTTCGGGCGACGCTTTCAGATCACTGAGCAACTGATCACACAGCGCATCGATCTCGTGCGCTCCTGATTCGAGCTGCGGCTTTTCGTCTTCTTGAGAAGGCTTCTGATCTCTCGCTCGCGCGAGGGCGAGCTGACGCGCACCTCCTGAGCCGATGCCGAACGCGACGAACAGCAGCCACCAGTACTGCGGGTGTGACACCCCGTAGAGAGCCATCAGCAATGCCATCGCCAGCGCGAACACCCCGCCAGGGACCGAGGCGTTGGCGATCTCCCGCTCGCGCTTCTCTGACTTTCGATCGCGTCGCGCTTCACGACGTTCGGCTCGTCGCTCCGCGCGGCTCGCAGATTTTTCAAGCGTGGTGCTGAGGCGATCGATCGTGCCCTTCAGATCCGGCGGGGAGGCCATGCAGAGGGCTTAGCAGATCGCTCGGTCGCCCCTCAGCGTCGCAGCGAGATGAGGGCGGCTTCGAGTTCCTGCTCGTTCTCCGGCTCTGGCGGAAGCACGCTCTTCGCCTCCGCCTCCTTCA
>CBIHPJ010001007.1:0-2396 GCA_966211295.1 uncultured Myxococcales bacterium
CTGGCAGAGCTGCGGCGTGAACGACTTCTCGAAGCGAATGTTCCCCCACCAGGTCACCGGCAGTTGCCGCTTCTTGAGCTCCGTCGCGAGCGCCTTGAGTGACTTCGGAGGCGCCGCTTCATCGACGAAGTGGAAGCCGGTCTGCCCGGTCTCCTTCACGATCGCCTCGATGCGATTCACGAGCGTCTCGGCAGTCGTGATGTCGTAGCGCGAGATGTAGTCGAGCCCGACGTCACAGAAGCTGCACTTCTTCCAGTAGCACCCGTGCGCGACGGTGAGCTTGTTCCAACGCCCGTCGGACCAGAGACGGTGCATCGGGTTCAGCATGTCGAGCAGCGAGAGGTACTTGTTCAGCGGCAACCCGTCCCACGTGGGCGTGCCGACTTCGCCGAAGGGGACATCGGGCTCGCCGAAGTTCAGATAGCGGACTTCGCCCTTCACTCGATGGAACGTGCGGACCAGTTTCTCCGCGGGGCGCTTGCCGTCGAGGTGCTCGAGCAACGCGAGCAGCGGACGTTCGCCCGCATCGAGCGTGACGAAGTCGAAGTAGTCGAACACGCGCGACTCGGTGAGCTCGCGCAGCTCGGTGTTCACGAAGCCGCCGCCGAGGATGGTGGTGATCGTCGGATCGTGTTGCTTCACCGCCTGCGCGATGCGGAACGCCGCGTAGACCGCCCCAGGGAAGGGGACCGAGAGCAACACCACGCGAGGTGCGTGGCGCTTCAGCGCGTCCTCGGTGAGCGAGACCAGCGTGCGATCGACGAGATTCTCCGGAGCAGCGAGTGCCTCGGCCAACGGCTCGAACGTCGCCTGGCTCGAGGCGATCGATTCGGCGTAGCGAACGAACTCGAAGCGCGGATCGATCGCTTCCTTGAGCACGTCGGCGAGATCGTTCAGGTAGAGGGTGGCGAGATGGCGCGCGCGGTCATGGGTGCCGAGGGCTCCGAAGGCCCAGGACATCGGGTCTCCGCTGCCGTCGTCGACGTAGTTGTTGATCGACCCAAACCGTTCTCCCTCGGGCAGGAACTCGCGGCTGCAGATGCGGTGCATCAGCGTCGCGTCGCGTCCCTGCAGGAAGGAGATGGTGGGACCGATGGTCGCGCGGTAGCGATCGAAGTTCCCGAGGAAGCGCTCGAGCTTCGGGGTGGGCTTCTTGATCTCGTCGCGGATCGCCGTGAGTCCTTCAGGCGAGAGCAGCTTCAGGATCAGCTCGAGCGCCAGGTCCTCTTGAACAGCCTCGACTCCGCGCGAGCGGAGGAAACCCGTCAGATAGGCGGTCGACGGGTAGGGCGTGTTGAGTTGCGTCATCGGGGGGATGACGGAGAGGACCTTCATGGGTCCCCTGCAATAACACGCCGCCCCTCACCCCGACCCTCTCCCCGCTCCGCAGGGAGAGGGAGCACTGCAAAAAAATACGGGTCCATGGCCAAAGGGGGAAAGCCATGGACCCGCTCGAGGTCGACCCAATGTCGCCCTCTTCGTTCTGTGGTTCGCAGCTCAGGTGCCCAGCGGGCTCCCCAACGGCTGCGTGACGTCGTCCGTAAAAGTCTCGGAAAGCTTCGCGTGCACCATCGCCATCGTGATCGGCGTGGTCACTTCAGGATCGCGCTTCATCGGCTTGGCCTGCACCGGCTGGTACCGCGCGCCGCTCGCGAGCGCCGCCAGGGTGCTCGGAGCCGCGATGCCAGTCACCGGAAGTCCAACGTACGCCTGCAGCCGTTTCACCGCGTTCTCGGTGCGAGGGCCGTACACGCCGGGACCCGAGCGCTGCTCATCCACGCTCATGAACTTCGCGGCGACCAGCTGCTGCTGAAGCTTGCTCACCGCCGCGCCCGTCATGCCGCGCTGGAGGATCTGCGCAGTCACCGACTTCCGTTCGAACGCGTCGACCTTCCCCGGGTTCCCCATGGACTGCTTCAACGCGGGAGAAGGAACGGCGGCCTTCGCGGCGTGGTGTCCCTGAACTTGAACAGGGCTGGTAGTCCGAGGTGCGATGCGATTCATCCGACGCGGTCCCATGTACAAATCGCGGGCCAAGGCCCGTGTGCGAAAAGAACCAGCAATTGAGGGCAGTTAGAAGCGCATCGCGATTGACAACCTGCGCCTCCATGCTCCACATGGAGTGCAATCATCAACAAATCCGATTGGTTGGCGAGATCGTCCGGATTTCACACAGGCGGAGCCCGTGAAGTCCACATCTCTCAGGTCAGCAGGTCCAGGATCTCGCGCGCGATCAGCGAATCCTTCCGAACGTAGCCGTCAGCGCCGGCCGCCTTCGTGATCCGCTGGAGCTCGCCCTCTTCTTCTGCCGAGCACAGCACCACCTGGATGCCCGCGAAGAGCGAGTTGCCCTTGATGAACCGGCAGAACTCCTCGCCGTTGACGCCGGGCATGTG
>CBIHPJ010001008.1:0-2390 GCA_966211295.1 uncultured Myxococcales bacterium
GGGTCGGCGACGTCCAGACTCCCAACTCGCCCGCGCAGGGTGCGCAGGCATCGCGCGATCTTACCCGCGCGGGGACAGGACGACTCCGGAGCACGTCGCGAGGAGGGGTTCGCGACGGCTTCAACCTCTCTGTTGCCGGCCGAGGCCAGAAGCGATCACAGGGCGATCGTCACCTCGGAAATCCCTTCGCAGACCGTGGCCTTACGACCAGACCAGCGCGCCTCGCCGAACGGCCGGTACGAGTCCAACAGCGGCGCTCCAGTCGCCGCGTCGAGCAACCGGTCGTACTTGAACGTGCCCGCGGGCAGCTCCTCTTCGCGCCAGAAGTCGCGCGGCTCGAACGTGCCGAGCGGCCCTAAGTCGAAGCGCGACTCGTCATCTTCGAACACCACGCTTCCTGCTCTGCAGATGCGGCGATCCTCCAACTCGGGCCACGAGAAGGCGCCGACATCGGTGAACCACGGGAGCGGCTGCGCGATCTCTTGATCCAATCCCTCCCAGCGCTGCTCCGCGAAGCGATGCGTGTAGCGACGCGCGACCTCAGGGCCCACGGCGCGCATCGCCCCGTCCTTCAGCACGTGCAGGCGCGCGATCCAGTAGCTCCCTTCACCGCGGAGCTGATCAGTCCGCCACTCGTGTGACGTGGCCAGAAGTGCACACCCCTGTGGCTGCGCGACGAATGAAGCGCCGTAGTCGATGGTGACGAACGAGGCGATCGGCATCGAGCCCCGCACTACGAGATGGCGCCACCACTCCACGCCGAGTCCGTTGCTCACGCCTTCCCGCACCGAGATCACCGACTCGGGCTGACCATCGCCGTCGAGATCCACCTTCGCGTGGCGAAACGCGTTCGCGTCGTTGGTGGGAAAGACCTCGCTCTTCCAGCTCGCAGCGCCGAAGGTGAGCTGCGCCTCGTCCTCGTCGCCAGAGGGCAGGCAGAAGCACGCTTCCTTCGCGCAGCGGCAACGCTCGTTGGACGCAGGCTCGGGCTTCACCCACTCCACCTGCGGGCACGCCTTCCACTCCGGCGCGGGGATCAGCGGGCGCCACACCGGCAGCGCGAGCGTCTTCTCGTTCTCCGGTACGAGGAGACCCGAGCCCCACCGAACCAGGTCACTCTCGAGGTGATTCAGCGAGCGCAGGCGCGCCACGCTCACGCCGGTGTTGAGCGAGATGTGGCTGAGCGTCTCGTCGCCCACCGTGTACACGCGCAGCTCCGGCGGCGACGTCGAGGCGTCGCAGGAGAGCAGAACGAGCGCGGTCAAAAAGAGTCGATGCGAGGGCATGCGGCGACGCGCATGCAAACTTCTCGCTCAACTCTGATCAGCTCACTCAGACGGGCACGTGTACTCGACTTCGACTTCCTGGTCGGGCTTCACCGCGACGGTCTGCGAAGGACCCGCCACCGTGTTGCCCGCGGCGTCGTAACAATCGAAGCGCACCTTGTGATTGCCGGCCTTCGCCTTGATCCCCATCAGCGGCGAACCGCCGAGCTTCTTGCCGTCGAGATAGACGTCCGCGGTGTCTGAGGCGCGGAGGTTCAGGCTGCCTTGAGCAGCCGGCTCGGCCTTCGGCTCAGGCGGCTTCGGAGCAGCAGCGACCGGCTCGGGTTTCGGCTCAGCTGGCTTCGCAGCGACAGGAGCAGGCTTGGGCTCGGGAGGCTTCGGAGCAGCCACCGGCTCCGGTTTCGGCTCAGGCGGCTTCGCGGCGGCGACGGGCTCGGGCTTCGGCTCCGGCGGCTTCGCGGCAACGGGCTCGGGAGTCTTCGCAGGCTCGGGGGCCTTCTCCGGCTCTTTCGCGGCGATCGGCTCCGGCGCTTTTTCGGGCTCCTTCGCGGCGACGGGCTCGGGGGTCTTGGCTGCCTCAGGTGCTTTGCCCGCGGCGACGGTCATCTGAGGGAAGTCGCGGAGCGCGATCTCCGGAGCCTTCCGCTCGATCGGCGCGCGAGGTCCACCACTCTCGACGAACGCCATGGCCAATGAGCCGGCGCTGCCGAGCCCGAAGATCACCACGAAGATCCATTTCACTGCTGCCACGACAACCTCCGATTTGATTGGTCGCTCCGCCTCGGCGCAGCTTCGCTTTGCTCGCTGCTTGGCCCAGCAACTGCCCTGGGACGGCTTCGCTCCATTGTTTCTCTGGCTTGCTCGCGAACCGCTCTCTATAGGGCGGGCCGAATTACTCCCCCGGAGATTACACATGTTTCTCGCGCTCGCCCTGTCCGCCGTTCTCTCGCAGTCAGATGCCGCAGCGGCGTCCACCGTTCCCCCGGGAGATCCGGCAGAGCGCGCTGCCATCGCCGCGGAGAAGGCCGCCGCCGCCGCCCAGGCCGCCGCGGAAGCTGCCGCGCGCATCGCCAACGCGATCGCTCCTCAGCCCAACGCGATCGA
>CBIHPJ010001009.1:0-2386 GCA_966211295.1 uncultured Myxococcales bacterium
CGCGGCACCCTGTGGCTCTTGGGGTGCCCAATCGTGGTTGCCCCTCCCCGGGGGGGGGGGGGCGGGGGGGGGGGGCGGGGGCCCCGCCGCGACTACGAGGGAATGCCCAAGTGAGTGCTCCTTCAGCTCTCGTCTTCTTTGGACTGCGCTTCGAGGTGGCGAGCGACCAGGAAAGTGAGTCGATCGAGCGGCGCACCGACGAGCGCATCGTGAGGGCACGCGCGGCACATCTCGATCACTATTACGGCACCTTCCAGGTCGACGATCGAACCCGCTGCTCGCTGTTCATCGGAAAGAGGCTCGCCAGTGTCGGGCTCGAGATGGGTGCGCCACGAGAGTTCAGCCAGTCCGAGCTCGAGGAGGGCCTGAAGGAGACCGCTCGACGACTTGCCGCCGCTGGCTGGGAGACTCCTCCGCGTTTGTTCGTCGAGTTTGAACCTGACTTCTGAGCCCGTGGGATGCGCTCGCCCCTCTCCCCGCCCCTCTCCCCGCTGCGCAGGGAGAGGGAGCGATCAGCTGAAGCCCGCGTTGCGAAGGAACTGGCGCGTCTCATCGATCACTCGTCGAGTGAAGGTCGCATCGCGGACGAGCTCTGACGGCTGCATCGGTACGCCCTTCTCGTCGTAATAGACGCCCGTCTCGCTGGACTCAGTCGTCAGCACGCGCGTGATCACCCGCGCCGCGCGCTTCGAAGTGCTGGCTCCCTTGAGCACGAACGGGAGCACAGGCGCGACCGCCGCTGCGATCAGCCGCACGAGGAAGGGAGCATCGCGCCCAAGACCCGTGGCTGGATTGAAGCCGGGCTCAACGGCGTGGACTCGAAGACGAGGGTTCTCACGTGCGAGCTCGAGCGTCGCCGCGAGGCTGGCCTGCTTGGTGGTCGCGTAGGAATCGAAGCCCGGCCCGGTCGCACCACCCGCGAGCCACTCACCGCGAGCGCTCGCTTCGGCAGAGATGTACCTGCCCCCACGGAAACCAGCTGCCTTCGCCGGCTTTCGCTCGGGATCTTCGACGGCGGACTCGACGAACACGACTCTCGCTCCATCAGCAAGATGCGGAATCAGCGCCTCGGTCAGCGCGAAGGGCCCGAGGTGATTCGTCGCGTACGAAGAATCCCAACCCTGAGGACTCTTCGTCGGAGTCGCCTCTCGAATCCCCGCGTTGTTCAGCACACCCGCGATGGGCAGGCCGAGCGCGATGATCTCCTTCGCGGCCCTGCGCACGTCCGCGAGGTCTGCGAGGTTGCAGAGCACCGGAACCGCACGATGTCCGTCGCGATCCAATGAGGCGCTGAGCGAGTCGAGCTTGGCGCGATCCCGCCCCACCAGAATCAGCGTGCCGTGCCTGGCGAGCTCGCGCGCCGTCGCGAGTCCGATGCCCGACGTCGGCCCAGTAATCAGGAATGCAGTGTCGTTGGTTTTCATGATGCGTCATCAGTAAACAGTTCGCCCGGGCCGATAAATGGGCCGAAAACGAATTCACTATTCGCACAAGCTGAACAATCTCGCTGGGAGCCGCCGATGGACCGTCATGCTGCAATGCGCCTGTTCGTGAAGGTGGCCGAGCTCCAGAGTTTCACCCGCGCCGCCGAGCAGCTCGGTGTTCCGAAGGCGAGCGCCACCACCACGATCCAGGAACTCGAGGACGTCGTGCAGGCCAAATTGCTCCATCGCACCACCCGCACGGTCGCGCTCACCTCGGAGGGCGAGGCGTTCTTCGAGCGCTGCAAAGATCTCCTGAGCGACGTCGAAGAGATGGAGTCGATGTTCCAGGTCGGCTCGAGCGAGCTCAAAGGAAAGATCCGCGTCGACATGACGAGCTCGCTGGCGAAGGACGTCCTCATTCCGCAGCTGCCGAGGTTCTTCGCGCTCCACCCTCAGATCGAAGTGGAGCTCGTGGGCACCGATCGCAAGGTCGACCTGATCCGAGAAGGCATCGACCTCACGATTCGCGGCGGTCCCCTCGAGCCCGGACTGAGCGCGATCGAGCTCGACCTCGGCGAAGTGAAGATCGTCAACGCCGCGAGCCCCGCGTACCTCAAGCGTTTCGGCAAACCGAAGACGCTCGCGGAGCTCGAGCATCACCAACTCGTCCAGTACGTCAGCGCCTTCGGTCAGACTCCAGACACCTTCGAGTACTTCGACGGAGAGAAGACGCGCCACGTGCGCATGAAGAGCTGCATCACCGTGTCCTCCGTCGACGCGTACAAAGCAGCCGCGCTCGCGGGCCTCGGCATCTGCCAGAACCCACGCGTCGGAATTCGCAAACACCTCGAGAGAGGAGAGCTCATCGAGATCCTCCCGAAGTTCCGGCCCGAGCCGGGGCGCGGCGCGAAGATCGTCTACCCGCAGCGGCGCTTTCTCGCGAAACGCGTGCGCGCGTTCAT
>CBIHPJ010001010.1:0-2378 GCA_966211295.1 uncultured Myxococcales bacterium
TGGTCTGCTTCGGCTCCTCGACCACCCAGGGCGTCTCGCGCGTCGAGACGATGGAGTGGAACGGCACATCGTGGACCGCGCGCTCACCCGCGGTGAGTCCGCCACTTCGCTCCGGGCACGTGATGGTGTTCGACACCGCGCGACAGGAAGCGGTGCTCTTTGGTGGTTCCGGCTACAACGGCCGCCTCGCCGACACCTGGGTCTACCGGAGCCCTTGATCAACCCAGCACCGAGCTGCTCGCTGGTCACCCGTTGCTCGCGGTCACGCTCGTCGCAGCGCAGATCGCGGTGACCCTTGGTCCTCGTCGGAGTCCTCGCGCGGCGGCCCTCAGACCAGAGCTCGCAATGAGGCAGCTGCTCGTCGTGCGCGGTTGATGAAGCGCCACTCCGCAGACGCGAGGTGAGCGATTGATCTTCGTGCCCGCGCGAACTGCGTGGCGGCGATCAAGGCGGCGCCGAGGAGGATGATCAGCACCGAGAGTTCCTGCTCACGACTGAGCCACTTCGAGAGCGAGACGCCGATCATCGACACCATCGGCGTCACGAAGAGCGCCGCGAAACCGAAGGTCATCAGGCGCGCGGCGGGGCCGGTGCCATCTCGGGCGAGGGCGCGACGTTCGCCCTTCTCCAGGAGTTTCTCGAGGAGCTCAGCTTCCCGCTCGAGCGCCGTGGCGAGCATCGTGAGTTGATCATCCGTGACCGTGGTGCCCTCGAGCTCCTTCATCCGAGCCTGCGCGGCCTCGAGCTCGTCTCGCTCGGCGCTCATCGCATTCCCTCGAAGACGAGCAGGCCCATCGCGATCACGATCGCTCCGGTGCCGAGCGTTCCATCGAACGCCATCGATCCGGTGATCAGTGCGATGCAGCCGGCCGCGAGTACGACCATGCGCAGTGCTCCACGCTGGGCTGCTTCCCACATGGGGACGCCTCGCTGCTGCACGCGTTGACGCTTCTTGATCAGTTTTCCGAGCAGAACTCGCGCTTCGGCTTCGGCAATCTGACGCGGAGCCAATTGTGCTTCGAGGGCGGCGACTCGCTCGTGAGCTTCCTGCAGCGCTTGCTCGAGTTCACTCATTGCGCCCCTCACCCCGACCGTCTCGCCGCTTCGCAGGGCGAGGGAGAACTACTGTGGAGGGAGATCGTCCAACCGGTACTTCTGTGCCTTGTTCTTCCCCGCGCCCACCTGCAGCGAGAGCGCCCGCCGCACTCCATCGGCCCCCGTCACCGTCACCAGGTGCGTGCCCACCGTCATCGAGAACGTCATCATCGTTCCCTTGCCCAGCACCTGCCCGCCCTTCATCACCGTCGCATCGGGGATCAGCACCAGCGTCACCTCGCCCTTCTCCTTCGGCGCGCGCGGCGGATCATTCTTCACCTGGGGATCATTCTTCGGCGGCGGGTTCCCCTTCACGGGAGGCGGATCGTTCTTCGGATCCAACGTGTCCGTGCCGGGGATTTCTCCAACACGTTCATCATCTCCGCCCGGAATCGGAGTCACCGTCACCGGGTCCGTCACGTGGGGCCGATCATTGACCGTCGACGTTCCGCCCTGCATCGCCTTCCACACCAGCAGTCCCACGCCGAGCGCGAAGATCACCGCCAACACCGGCCAGATCATCGACGCCGAGCGCGGAGGAGGCGGCTGCACGCGCACCACCGCCTCGGTCGCGGCGTAGTCCTCTTCCTTCTTGATCGACGCCGGAGTGTCGGGTGCCGGCTCGAGCCGACGACTCGACACCTTCACCTTCTTCAGCTTGTTCGCAGAGAGCTGGCCACCCGCCTTCGGCACCGGCTTCAGCTTCCCCGTGGAGATCGCCGGCTTGCGCTGCTTCGACGCTTCGATCTCCTGCTCGTGCGCGGAGGAACGGCGGAACTGTTCGACGGCCTCGCCGACTTCCTGCTCCGTCTTGCTCGCCGCTTCGAAGAGCTTCTGCGTCGAGGCGATCTTCTCCTCGAAGCGCTCCCGCATGAACTCGGCGCGCTCCTCCGCATCGAACAGCAGGTGACCGCACGTCGACGTCAACGCGCGCGCCATCTCACGCGCGTTCTTGTAACGAAGGTTCAGATCCCGCTCGAGCGCCTTCATCGCCACTGCCGACAACTCCTTCGGCACGGACGGCTCGACATCGGCAGGCGCCTCGATCGGCTCCTGGAGGATCATCTTCAGCTCGGCGAGCTCGGTCTCCGCGGAGAACAGCCGGCGACCAGTCATCATCTCCCAGAGCACCACTCCCAGAGAGAACACGTCGCTGCGGCCGTCGATCGCCTCACCGCGCACCTGCTCGGGAGACATGTAGCCCGCCGTGCCCTTCACGGTGCCCGCGCGCGTCCTCGCCAGCGCGCCCTTGGCCTTGGCGATGCCGAAGTCGAGCAGCTTCA
>CBIHPJ010001011.1:0-2364 GCA_966211295.1 uncultured Myxococcales bacterium
GGCGGCAACCCGCCTCCGTGCAGCACGGACACCACGTTCTACGACCCGATGGATCCGGACTTCTGCCGCGGGCGGCTGGCGTGTGATCGCACCACGAATACCTGCGAGTGCCCCGCGGACTGTGGCGGCAACGCGCCTCCGGGAATGGTCTGTGACACCAACAAGCTCGTCTGCGACTTCGTGTGCACCAGCGACTGCGCCGGTACCTGCAGCCAGTTCGAGACGTGTGACGTGACGGCCTGCGTCTGCAATTGCCGTCAGGCGGCTTCGTGCCCGGTGGGCTACCGGTTCCAGAACAGCGGCGGCACCTGCGGCTGTGTCTGCGACACGGCGGCGCTCAACTGCGGCCCGACGTACAACGCGGATCCGATGAGCTGCAGCTGCGCGTGCAAGGCGGATTGTGGTGGCTGCACGGCGCCGGCGACCTGCAACCAGTCGACCTGCACCTGCTCAGGCGGCATCAACTAGTCACTCGTGCTCCCTCTCCCTGCGACCGCGGGGAGAGGGTCGGGGTGAGGGGCCTCCTCAGTCGAACAAGTTGCGACCGGCGCCCTGGAGCGCGCGGTAGCTCTTGTTCGTCTCGCGGAGCAGATCTTCGCTGGTGCGAATCGTGTCTGACGGGAACACCGCGCCACCACAGCGCGCGGTGACTCCGATCACTCCGTTCGGTCCCTCGACCACGATGTCCTTCATCACGTCGAGGATCCGCTGGCCCACCAGTCGCCCGCCCGGCTGATCCGTCTCAGGGAGCAGAATCACGAACTCGTCGCTGTCGATGCGGAAGAGCCGATCAGCCGCGCGCAGACACGAGAGCACGCCCTGGAAGAGCCGCGTGAGGTACGCATCGCACGCGTCGCGCCCGAGCTTGTAGCGAAGCCCGGGGTAGTCATCGAACCCGAACATCAGACACGCGGCAGGACGACCGTAGCGGCGGCTGCGCGCGAGCTCGGCGTCGAGGCTCGCTTTGAGCGCTGAGTACGTGCCCGCGCCCGTGACGGGATCCACCGTGCGGAACTGGGCGAGTTCTTCTTCGGCGTCGAACAACCGCCGCCGGTACTCGCGCACCATCAGCGCCGAGTTGATGCGCGTCTGCAGCTCGATGAGCTTGAAGGGCTTGGTGACGAAGTCGTCGGCGCCGAGCTCCATGCCGCGAATCTTCCCGTCCATCTCTCCCGCGGCGGTGAGGATGATGATCGGCAGATCGGCGAAGCGCTGCTCACCGCGCGCCCACTTGAGCACGGAGAACCCGTCCTTCAGCGGCATCATCAGATCGAGCAGCACCAGGTCGGGCTTGTGCTCGGTGATCTTCTCGACGGCCTCGAGCCCGTCGGCCGCCGCCATCACGCGGAAGTTCGACGACTCACAGAGATCCTTGAGCAGCATCCGCGTCGGGTCATCGTCATCGACGACGAGGATCAGACGGTTGCTGAAGTCGAGATCCTTCCGGTACGGGTTCACCACAGGGCCAACCTTTTATCCTGATCCGGCCCGCAAACGCCCTCAGGCATTCAGCACGGCGCCTTCGGGAACGTCCTCGGCGATACGGCGGGTGCGGCTCTTCAAGAACTCGATCACCTCGGCGTCGGTCCGGTTGTCACCTGGCAACCGCACGAAGGCCTTCGCGAGCCAGTCGTAGCGCTTCAGAAAGAGGAAAATTGAAACCATGGCGAAGTCGATGCCCTGGAAGACGATCGCGCCTTCCTTGAGGTACCGCTCGGCGTTCGCCTCGAAGTCACCGGGCATCTCCGTCCAGTGGCGGGTCTGCTTCACGTGGTGACCGATGTGGTACCCGTCGTTGAAGCAGCGCTTGTTGTACGGGGTGTTGATGCACGTGATCGAGTTCACGTAGCTGTCACCTGGGCGCGTGGGATCGATGAACGCGTGCTGGCCCCAGTTGCCCAACATCATCGCGAAGCGCATGAAGAAGTAGGGCACCACGAAGGCCGCGAGCGTCGCCTGCCAGTTGACGAACGACAGGGCCACCATCAGGGCCATGTGCGCGAAGTCCGAGGTCATGGCGCGGCGGGCCATCTGCGGGCGGTTCTTCTTGGCGAAGTAGCGCACCAGGCCGATGTGCGACGTGAAGATGAACCGCAGGAAGTACACGAACCAGTTGGGGAAGCTGTCCCGCTGGTAGCCCATGGTGCTGGACAGATCGTTGCGGAGGTTGTTCTCCGCGTGATGCATGCCGACGTGGTGCTCCATGTAGCCGGTGGGAATGCCGCACAGCAGGCTCATCGTGTACGGCACCACGCGGTTCATGATGCGCGGGCTCTTGAAGAAGGGCCGGTGCATCGTGTTGTGGAGCATCAAGATCGTCGGAGGCGCCATCCACGCGATCTGCACCGCCCAGGTGGCGAGCGC
>CBIHPJ010001012.1:0-2350 GCA_966211295.1 uncultured Myxococcales bacterium
AGGGCATGAAACCGCAGCGACTCTCTTTCTTCGTCGAGCTCGATCCGCCGCAACTGATCAAGCTGGTCAGCGACGCCTCGGTGCTCACTCAGCTCCGCGCGCTTGGTGCGGAAGTGACGATCGGCCTGCGAGATCTGAGCGAAGTCCGCGCGCGGGCGATCCAGCAGCTCACCGCGGCAGGAGTTCCGGTGGGTGCGTGGCTCCTACTTCCCCGCGAGCAGGGCTACTTCGCCACCTACGACAACGTCGAAGCGGTCGAAGCCCGCGTCGAGCAGATGCTGCAGTGGACGAAGCAGCACTCACTCACCTTCGCGTCGCTCGGCTTCGACTTCGAGCCAGACCTCCGCGAGCTCGACCGATTCTTCGAGAGCCCCACGCGCACGGTGGCGCTGTGGGCGAGACGCTCAACAGATCGTGAACGTCGTGATCGCGCACTCGCGGCCTACGGAGCGCTGATCAAGCGCCTCCAGTCGGCCGGATGGTTCATCGAGTCGTACCAATTCCCGCTGCTGCTCGAGGATCGCGCCACGGGCAGCCACTTCTTCCAGCGCCTCTCGAGCTCGCTCGACGTGCCGGTGCAGCGGGAAGTGATGATGATCTACAGCAGCCTCCTCGGGCCGCTCGGCCCCGGATTGGCTGAAGGATGGATGCAAGGCAATCGCGCGGTCGCGGTGGGGAGCACCGGCGGCGGAGTGGATCCCCTGCCGAAGTTGTCCTTCGAAGAGCTCGCGCGTGATCTCCGCATCGCTGCGCGGGCGTGTTCGGACGTGAGCGTCTTCAGCCTCGAGGGCTGCGTGCAAAACGGTCACCTGGAGCGACTCGTCGACTTCGACTGGGACGCTCCCGTGGAGTTGCCGGTCCACCAGCGCTGGGGGGCGGAGACGATTCGCTCCTCTGCCCGCGCGCTGGCTCGCTTGTTTCGGTGAGGCGAAGTTCCTCTTCGTTCGCGTCTATTTGCATCGACTCGGCAAGTTGTCCTAAGCCGCACCCATGCGCGCATTTGGCCTGCGACCAAGCGAAGACTCCGGGGCCTCTCCATCGCAGCGAGCGCGCATTGCTAGGAGCCACGAGCCATGAAGCTCCGCGTTCTCACTGCGACGTGTCTCTGGTTGGTGGCGTGCGGAAATCCGCCCGTGACGACGACTGACGACTCGGGTCTCGACGAGACACCGGACGCGAGCGTGATGTCGATGCCCGATGCGAGCGTCGAGGACTCCGGCGTCTCGGCCGACGCGGGAGAGATGGACGCGGGCCAGACCTCAGTGGATTCCGGAGTTGATGCGGGTCCGCTCGACGCGGGTCCCGCTCCGAGCGTGTCGAACCCGGCGATGCCCTGCACCGACAGTGTTGGCACCGTCTTCGGCGCAGCGGGCGGTACGGGTCCTCTCGGCGGACGCATCGCGTGTCACTTCGAGCGCACCGTGCCGATCTCCGAGGTGAACTCGTCGATGCCCTCGGGCACCGCGCCTGCCGCTTCGAGCGAAGTGGACCTCTATCTCCTCGCCTACCGCACCACTCGCCGCGGCGGAGTGCTCGGGCCCGCGACCGCGCGCGTGTACCTGCCGAGGACGGCGAAGGCCGGGCCCCTTCCGGTGATCGCCGTGGGTCACGGCTCAGTGGGCGTCGCCGACAACTGCGCGCCCACGCGCGAGAACGATGGGCTGTTCATCATGGCGATGCCGTGGGCCTCGCGTGGGTACGCGGTGATCGCTCCAGACTTCGCGGGGCTCGGGAATGATGGCGTGCAGCGCTACACCGACAATCACGACACCGGGCAGTCGATGCTCGATGCGGTGCGCGCGCTGCGGGCGTTCGTTCCCGCGGGAGCGATCGACGAGCGCGGGATCCTCGTCGGCTACAGCCAGGGCGGTGGATCGGTGCTCGCGGCTCAGGCGCTCGAGCGCACGTACGGATCCGGCGGGAAGCTCAGCGCGGTGGTGGCGGTGGCCCCGCAGTACATGACGCGCATCAACTCGTTCGGCTTCGTGAACATGCTGCGCAATCCGAGCGCGCTCACCGTGGCGCAGGGATACACGAAGCCCGTGGTCGCAGCGCTGCGCACGTATTCGTTCTTCGAGAACGAGCTCGGTGCGGGACGCGGGGCCGATGCGTTTCCGATGATGAGCGCGGCGGGCACGGTGACCGCGCTCGAGAGCCGGTGCCTCATCGATCTCGGCGCGTGGTTGCCGATCAATCGGCAGTACGTGCGCGACTTGATGGACGACACGCTGCGCACTTCGTTCCTGTCTTGCGTCGATGGGAATGGATGTACGGGGCCGGGGCAGCGGCTGTACGACGGGCTGGTGACCGACTTGATGCCGGGTGATCCCGGCGGTGCGCCGGTGCTCTA